>NZ_QKTD01000009.1:0-162056 GCF_003234695.1 Curtobacterium sp. MCLR17_042 | reverse complement strand
GCCGTAGGCGATGACGTCCACTGCGGAGCCGGTGACCGGCGCGGACTGCTCCGCGTCGGTCACCGGCTCCGCAGTGGACGTCATCGCCTACGGCTGCGCGTTCAGCGCGGTCGTGAGGTGCTTCGAGAAGCCCTCGGCGGCCTGCTCCGGCGACTTCCGGCCGGTGGCGACGTCGGCGAACATCGACTGGAACGAGGCGTCACCCTCGATGGTGGCCCAGCCCGGGGTGGCCGGGGTCGGTCGGCTCGTACCGGCCGCCTCGAAGTACGGCTTGTGCAGCTCGTCGACGTCGCCGGCGACCGCGTCGAGCATCTCGGTGGAGTTCGGCTCCCAGCCGTCGACCCCGAACACCTGGTCCTGCTGGAACTCCTTCGAGGTCAGGATCTTCAGGTAGTACAGCGCGAGCTCCTGGTTCTCCGCCTTGGCCGGGATCCCCAGGTCGGAGCCACCGAGGAACACCGGCTGCGTCTTCCCCGCCGTGGACGACGGCATCGGGAACGTGCCGATGCGATCGGCGAGCTCCGGCTTCGCCGTGGTGATCGAGCCGATCTCCCAGGCGGACCCGAGGAACGCCGAGGTGTTGCCCTGTGCGAAGACGTCGCTCTGCGAGGGCTTGTCGGTGTTGATGTCCTGGGTGGACTTCGCCGAGTACGCGTTCTGGAAGCCCTTCCAGGCGGTCAGGCCCTTCACCGCGTCCGCGGAGTCGAGCGTGCCGGTCCACTTGCCGCCCTTGTCCGTGGCGATCTCGCCGCCGGCGTCCCAGACCCACTGCAGCCCGCCGTACCAGTACTGCCCGGGCATGTAGAAGGCGGAGAAGTCACTGGCCGGGTTGGCGGCCTTGACCTTGTCGAGGTCAGCGGTGAGCTCGTCGTAGGTGGTCGGCACGTCGGTCACACCGGCGTCCTTCCAGACCTTCTTGTCGTAGACCACGGCCCGGTTGCCGGCGAACAGCGGTGCCCCGTAGAGCTTGCCGTCGACGGTGGCGGGGCCCTCGAGCCCGGTGAGCCAGGTCTGGCCGTCCTTGAGCTCGTCGCGGTACGGCGTCAGGTCGGTCAACCCGCCGGCTGCCGCGTAGACCGGCACCTGCGTGTTGCCGAGGTCGACGACGTCGGGGGCGTCGCTCTGCGCGAGCGCCGTGGTGAGCTTGGTGGTGATCCCGTCCCACTGCTGGGTCTGGATCTTCACCTTCGCCCCGGTGTCGGCGGTGAACTGCTTGCCGGCGGCGTCGAGCACCTTGTCGCTCAGGTCGCCGTTCATCATCCAGACGGTGATGGTCTTGCCCTTGCCATCGGGTGTGCCGATGGACTTCGTGCCGCCGTCGGAAGCGGCGTTGCTCCCGGCGGAGCACCCGGTGAGGGCGAGCGCGCCTGCGAGGGCGAGCGCACCGAGTGCGGCGAAACGCGTTCGTGTCACGATGACTCCCTTGGTCCGACCTTTATGAAAGGACGTTGCGTATTCGCAATAGAAGACCCTGCACGGCCCCTTGTCAACCGTTGGATCGGTCCCTGTGACCGCTTTCGATCCGCGTGTTTCCGGGGCATCACGGATGTCGAACAGATCGACGCAGATGCTTGACCAGGTGGTCATGACCAGGCATGATCTGCGACTCGCGTCCGGTGTGGGGAAGCGACCGCCTGGAGGCCCGGTGCCGGTCCGCCGGACCGGCACCGGGCCTCCAGTGCGCGCGTCCACCGCACGCGTCAGACGGCCGCCAGGGCGGACGTCGGCGGGATCCGCGCCGCGCGTGCCGCCGGGTAGAGCCCGGAGACCCCGCCGATGACGACCGTGGCGCCGAGTCCCCCGACGACGGCCCACACCGGCAGTGCGACCGGCCAGCCCTGCGTGACCGCGAAGACGACCGTCACCGCGACGCCGAGCACGACGCCGGCCAGCCCGCCGAGGAACGACAGCAGCAAGGACTCGACCAGGAACTGGTCGCGGATGTTCCGACGACGAGCCCCCAGCGCACGGCGGACGCCGACCTCGGCACGGCGTTCCAGGACGGTGATCACCATCGTGTTCGCCACCCCGATGCCACCGACGAGCAGCGCCACCCCACCGATGCCGACCAGCAGCCCGGTGAAGGAGTCGTCCGTGGCGTCCTTCGCGGCCAACGCGTCCGACGGCCGTGTCACGCCGACGTCCTGCGGTGCCCCGGGTCGGACCGCACCGGCGAGCAGGTCCCTCGACCGTTCGACGTGCTCCGGGTCGACGCGGGTGTAGACCGCGGTCGGGGCCCCGTCGAAGCCCAGCTGCCCGGCGAACCCGCGGGGCACGAACACCCGCGAGTCGAGGTCCTCGGCGAGCGCGACGGGGTCGAGCACCCCGACGACCTGCACCCACCGACCGCCGATCCAGACCCGGCTGTCCGGATGCAGGTCCTCCATGCCGAGGACCGCGGCCGCCCGTGCCCCCAGCACGACCTGCGGCGGCGCCCCGGCGGCGTCGTCGATCCACCGCCCGGCTGCGAGCTGCCCGCCGAGGACCCGTGGCACGTCGCCCCACGCGGCGAGCACCCCGAGGCCCTTCGTCTCGGGCGCCGGCACGCGGTCGTTCCGGTACACGCCGGTGTCCGGCACGGTGCCGACGGCGGCGGCCGACTCGACGTCGTCCTGCCGCAGCACCGACTCGAGTGCGGTGGACGGCAACGGGACCGGTTCGCCGAGGCCCTGCGCCTGGGTGAGGGTGAGCACGTTCGTGCCGAGGGTGTCGAGCACCTGGTCGACCTCCGCCTTGCTCGACGACGAGATCCCGACGACCGCGAGCATCGCCGCGATGCCGATCGCGATGCCGAGCGCCGACAGCACGACACGTCCGGGCCGGGTCCGCAGCCCGAAGACGCCGAGGCGGAGCAGGTCGACCGCGCCCACGGACCGACGCCGGCTCATCGGGCGACCTCGTCGACGACCGGCGCGACCTCGGGCTCGATCATGCCGTCGCGCATCCGGACCTGCCGGGGCAGCGACGCCGCCAGGTCGAGGTCGTGCGTGATGACCACGACCGTCGTGCCCGCCGCGTTGAGCTCGCGCAGGAGTTGGACCACCGCGGCACCGGACGCCGTGTCGAGTGCACCCGTCGGTTCATCGGCGAGCAGGATCGTCGGGTCGCCGACGACGGCCCGCGCGATGGCGACGCGTTGGCGTTCCCCGCCGGAGAGCTGGTGCGGTCGGTGGTCCACCCGGTGCGCCAGGCCGACTCGTCCCAGGGCCTCGACCGCCAGTCGGTGCCGCTCGCGTCGGGGTACGCCCTGGTAGAGCAGGCCGTCGGCGACGTTCTCGGTGGCGGTCGCGCCGGCCTGCAGGTGGAAGTGCTGGAAGACGAACCCGATGTGGTCGGCACGGAGTCCGGACAGGGCGTCGTCGGACATCGTCGCGACGTCGTTGCCGGCGATCGTCACCGTGCCGGACGTGGGGCGGTCGAGGGTCCCGACGACGTTGAGCATCGTCGACTTGCCCGACCCCGACGGGCCGACGACCGCGACGAGTTCGCCGGCGGTGACCTCGAGCGACACCCCGCGCAGGGCTCCGACGTCGCCGTAGGTCTTCGTGACATCCCGGAGCGACAGGACGGAGTCGGGCGACAGCACGGCGGCGGTGGGCCGCACGGCGGCGGACGGCAGCACCGCGGCGGGTGGCAGCACGGCGGCGCTCATCCGGGCACCACCACGCGGTCGCCGGCGGCAAGGTCACCCGTCACCGCGATCCGCCCGTCCGCACTGAAGCCGGGCTCGACCCGGACCCGCTCCGTCGTGCCGTCCCGCTGCACGACGTCGACGGCGTACCGACCACCGGCGCCCGCGACGAGTGCGGCGACCGGCACGGACAGGACGTCGTGCTCGGTGGTGCCCTTCGCGTCGACCTGCGCGGACGCTGCCGCGGGCAGCGTGCGCTTCCCCGGGTCGAACGACACCGAGACGTCGACGGACGTCCCGCCGTCCTCGCTCGTCGTCGGCTGCACGTCGACGACGGAACCGGGCATCGCCGCCCCGGCGCCGTTCACCCGGACCTCGACGTCGGTGCCGACCGCGAGCCGCTCCGCATCGCGCTGGGGAACGGTCGCCGTGACGACACGCCGGGTGCTCGTGACCTGCAGGACGTCGGCCGCCGCACCCGCGCCGGCCGCCGCACCAGCGCCACCACCAGCGCCACCGGCACCCGCTCCCGCTCCGGCTCCGCCGGCGATCCGTTCCCCGAGCCGACCGTCGACCGAGGCGACCCGGACCGCGCCGTCCACGAAGGCGACGTCGTCCCCCGTCAGCACCGCGGTCACCTCGTGTCCGCGGTCCTGCTGCCACTGCCGGACGGCCCGCTCGGTCCGGGGGCCGAACCGGTCGTCGACCGACACGTCGTACCCGAGCGCGGCCAGGTTCTCGTTGAGCTGCCGCACGTCGGCGCCCTGCAGCCCACGCTCCAGGTCCCGCCAGAGCGGCACGGTGCCGTACATCGACCGGACGTCCCGCTCGTCGACGGCGTACAGGGCCCCGTCGCGTTCGATGACGTCACCGGCCCGGGGCAGCCAGGTGATCGTGCCGGCGGCGGCACCGGGGACCCCTGTCGCCGCGCCGTACCCGAGCGTCCCGGCGAACACCTTCGAGTCGGTCAGGTCGCCGCGCGTGACCGCGGCGGTGGCTCCGGTCGGCGCGGTGTCGCCTCGCGACCCGCTGCTGGCCGAGGCTCCCGGACCGCTCGGCACCGTGGCGAGGGCCCACGTCCCGGCCCCCGCGGCCACCGCCGCGACGAGGCACACCGACACGATCACCCGGCGACGGACGCGACGGTGGGTCACGACCGGGCTCCGCCCTGGACGGCCTCGAAGGCCGCGTCGGTGCAGGTGTGGGCGGCCTCGTCGAACGCCTCTTGGTCGTCGGGCTGGAACCGGTTCTGCGCCTCCTGGTCGTCCGGGAAGTCCGGGAACCCCTGCTCGCGCAGGCACTCTGCCGTCTTCCGGGCGATCTCCTCGCTGCCCGGCATCGGCTGCGCGGCCTGCGCGTCGCCGGCCGCCGCAGAGTCGTCGAGGCAGCCCGTGAGGTCCTCCTGGTACCGCTCGGGATCAGCGCCGTCGGGTGCGCTGAGCTGCATCGACCCGCCGCCGGTGCCCGGGTCGGGCATGTCGTAGCCGCGGTCCCGCATGCACTCGGCGAGGGCGACGCCGGGTGCCGCACCGCCGGACGCCGCCGTCCTGCCGGCGTCCGGTGACGCGTCGGAGCAGCCGACCAGGAACAGGGGCAGCAGGACGACGGCCGCAGCCGCGCTCATCAGGGACCGGGTGCGACGGGTGGTCGTCTTCGAGGTGTGGTTCATGCCTCCAGCACACCGGAACGGCTGTTTCGCCCCGCGTGCACGTCGGGTTGCACCGACGAAACACGGACCCGCACGAGCAGCCCGCCGGTCGGCCGTGCGGCGATCGACAGCTGCCACCCGTGCGCGTGCACGATCGCGGCGACGATCGACAGCCCGAGACCGCTGTGCTGCCCGCGTGCGTCGTCGGTCCCGCCGCGGCGGAACGGCTCCACGAGCAGCCCCGCCTCGTCCGCCGGGACCACCGGTCCACCGTTCTCGACGACGAACCCGTCCGGCTCCGTGGCCACCAGGACGGCGCCGCCGGGTTCGTTGTACTCGACGGCGTTGCCCACCAGGTTGCCGAGCAGCTGCCGCAGCAGCGTCGGCTCCCCCGGGACGACCAGGCCGGGAGGCCCGGTGCGGCGCTCGTGGGTCAGGGTCACCCCCGCCTCGGCCGCGTCACGGGCCGCCCTCGCGACGACCTCGGCGGTCACCTCGTCGATGTCGACGGCGCGCGTCGCGCCCGCCAGGCCACGATCGGCCTCGGCGAGCACGAGCAACGACTCGACCAACCGCTCGGTCCGGCGGTTCTGCTCCAGCAGCTCCGCCCGGACCGCTCGGACGTCCGCGGGGTCGGCGTCGTCGTGCAGGCCGATCTGCACCGCTGCGCGCTGCACCGCGAGCGGCGTCCGGAGTTCGTGGGACGCCTGGGCGACGAACCGGCGCTGACTCTCGAACGCGGTCTCCAGGCGGGCCAGCAGGTCGTCGACGGTGCGCGAGAGCCGCCGGAGCTCGTCGTCGGGACCGTCCAGCGCGATGCGCTCGTGCAGGTTCGACGCCGAGATGCGATTCGTGGTCGCGGTGATCCGGTCGATGGGCCGGAGGACCCGGCGGCTGACGAGCCAGCCGATGCCCCCGGCCGCGAGCCCGGCGCCCGCGATCCCGATCGCGGACCACTGCCACTGCTGCACGGCCACCAACCGGATCACCGCCACCGCACCGTCGTCGGTTCCGTCGACCTCGATCGGGGCCGGAGCGGTCGTGGTACCCGGCGACCCGGACGGCGGGCGCTGCACGGCCGCGGTGTCGAGGCCGGCACCGACACCGGCCAGCGACATGGTGTTCGTGAAGACGACGACCCCGGTCGCCAGCGCCATGGCCGCGAGCGCGAACGTCAGGGCCGTCCGGGTCCGGATGCTCCAGCCATTGGCCCACCGGCTCACAGCGCGTAGCCCTGGCCGGGCACCGTCCGGATCGGGTCCGGGTCCCCGAGCTTCCGGCGGAGCTTCGACATCGTCACACGGACCGCGGCGGTGAAGGGGTCGGTGTTCACGTCCCAGACCTTCTCGAGCAGGTGTTCGGCGGAGACGATCCGACCGTCCGCGCGGAGGAGGGTCTCGAGCACCCCGAGTTCCTTCGAGGTCAGGTCGAGCGGCCGTCCGTCGCGCGTGGCCATCCGCCGGTTCGTGTCGACGACGAACCCCGCACGCTCGAGCACCGGGGCGACGGGTGCGACGCTCCGCCGACCGAGTGCGCGGACCCGGGCGACGAGTTCCGGGTACTCGAACGGCTTGGTCAGGTAGTCGTCGGCACCGAGCTCGAGCCCGTGCACACGGTCGCTCAACGTCGTCGCGGCCGTGAGCAGGAGGATCCGTGTGAGGGCTCCGCGCGCGGTGAGCCGCCGTGCGACCTCGTCGCCGTGCAGCCCGGGGACGTCACGGTCGAGCACGACGACGTCGTAGTCGTGCACCGCCAGCAGCTCGTCGGCGTCGTCGCCGCGGTAGGCGACGTCCACCGCCATGTCCTGCCGTGTCAGGCCCGTCGCGATCAAGTCGGCGAGGGCTCGTTCGTCGTCCACCACGAGTACGCGCATCGATACATCACACGTGACGTACCTCTGCCGGACCTGGGAGCCGGATCAGGCGTCGAACGGCACCTCGCCGTGGTCACTCACGCCGGCGCGCTGGCGGTAGGACAGGTGCCCACCGAGGTACCCGCCGACACTGACGACGGCGAGACCCGCGAAGCCGAGCAGCTTGCCGGCACCGTGGTTGCCGCGCTTCCGCTGCAGCCACGACAGGCCGTACAGCGACAGACCGGTCCAGTTCACGGCCTGGTGCACCCATCCGGTGCGGAGCTGCTCGCGGTTCAGTTCGGACCAGTCGACGTAGCCGGCGACCGAGGCACTGCTCGCCGAGACGACCCCGACGCCGACCAGGGTCTTGGCGGCCTTCGCGTTGCCCTTCCCGCCGACCAGGTCGAGCACCGCGGCGGAGATCCAGGCACCGAGGGGCACCTGCACCATGAGCGGGTGGATCGGGTGACCGAACGGCACGCCGTGCAGCAGCTGGCGCAGGGCCTTCGGCTTGGCGAGGGCGTTCACGACGGCACGGTCGATGTCGACGGCCTTGTCGAGCACGCTCGCGTGCTCGACGGCGTCGGTGAGGCGACGGATCGCGCGGATCTCAGGCATGCCGTGGACGGTAGACGAACGGCCCGCCACCGGTCCCAGGAACCGGTGACGGGCCTCCCGTCCGTCGTGGTGGACTACTCCTCGACGATCTCGGCCAGCTCGAAGGGCTCGACCGTCAGGCCGTCGCCGTCCGCGGCGACGTCCACCCGGACGGTGTCGCCGTCACGGACGTCACCCGACAGGATCGCGCGGGCCAACCGGTCGTCGATCTGCCGCTGCATCAGGCGACGCAGGGGCCGCGCACCGTAGAGCGGGTCGTACCCGCGCTCGGCCAGCCAGCCGCGTGCCTCGGGGGTGACGGCGAGCTCGAGTCGGCGGTCGGTCAGGCGACGAGCCAACCGGTCGACGTAGAGCGACACGATCTGCCCGAGGTCGTCGGCCGTCAGGGCCTGGAACACCACGATGTCGTCGAGGCGGTTGATGAACTCCGGCCGGAACGCCTGCTGCACGAGTTCACGGACCGCCTCTTCCCGCTGCGCGTCGCTCAGGGACAGGTCCGTCATGAACTGCGACCCCAGGTTCGACGTGAGCACGAGGATCGTGTTCCGGAAGTCGACCGTGCGCCCCTGGCCGTCGGTCAGCCGGCCGTCGTCGAGCACCTGGAGCAGCACGTCGAACACCTCGGGGTGCGCCTTCTCGATCTCGTCGAGCAGGATCACCGAGTACGGACGGCGGCGGACCGCCTCGGTGAGCTGTCCACCGGCCTCGTACCCGACGTACCCGGGCGGGGCACCGATCAGGCGGGCCACGGAGTGCTTCTCGCCGTACTCGCTCATGTCGATGCGGACGAGGGCCTTCTCGTCGTCGAACAGGAACTCCGCGAGCGCCTTGGCCAGCTCGGTCTTGCCGACGCCCGTCGGGCCGAGGAACAGGAACGAACCGGTCGGGCGGTCCGGGTCGGAGATGCCGGCGCGGGTGCGACGGACGGCCTCGGACACGGTGGTCACGGCGGTGCGCTGCCCGATGATGCGGCGGCCGAGCTCGCTCTCCAGGTGCAGGAGCTTCTCGGTCTCGCCCTGGAGCAGCCGGCCGAGCGGGATGCCCGTCCACTGCGCGATGACGGCGGCGATGTCCTCGTCGGTGACGCTGTCGTTCACCATCCGGTCGGCGCTCTCGGCCTGTTCGGCGGCGGCGAGCTCGGCCTCGATGCGGGGCTTCTCGCCGTACTCCAGGCGGGAGACGAGTTCGTAGTCGGCCTCGCGCTGGGCGCGCTGCGACCGCATGTTCAGGTCGTCGAGCTGCTGCTTGAGTTCACCGATGCGGTTGAGGCTCGCGCGCTCGGCCTGCCAGCGCTGCTCGAGCTCGGCCAGCCGTTCCTCGCGGGTGCGCAGCTCGTTGCGCAGGGTCTCGAGGCGGGCCTTGGAGGCGTCGTCCTTCTCCTGCTTGAGCGCGAACTCCTCGACACGCAGACGGTCGACGTTCCGCTTCAGCTCGTCGATCTCGACCGGGCTGGAGTCGATCTCCATGCGGAGTCGGCTCGCGGCCTCGTCGATCAGGTCGATGGCCTTGTCGGGCAGCTGCCGGCCGGAGATGTACCGGTTCGACAGGCTCGCGGCCGCGACCAGCGCGGAGTCGTTGATCGTCACCTTGTGGTGCGCCTCGTAGCGCTCCTTGAGCCCGCGGAGGATCGCCACGGCGTCCTCGACGCTCGGCTCACCGACGTAGACCTGCTGGAAGCGACGCTCGAGCGCGGCGTCCTTCTCGATGTACTCGCGGTACTCGTCGAGGGTCGTCGCGCCGATGAGCCGGAGCTCACCGCGGGCGAGCATCGGCTTGAGCATGTTCGACGCCGCGACGGACCCCTCGCCGCCCCCGGCACCCATCAGGGTGTGCAGCTCGTCGATGAACGTGATGACCTGCCCGTCGGAGTCGTTGATCTCCTTGAGCACGGCCTTGAGCCGCTCCTCGAACTCGCCGCGGTACTTGGCGCCGGCGATGAGGGCGGAGATGTCGAGCGAGATGAGCCGCTTGTCCTTGAGGGAGTCGGCGACGTCCCCGGCGACGATGCGCTGCGCGAGCCCCTCGACGACGGCGGTCTTGCCCACGCCGGGCTCGCCGATGAGCACGGGGTTGTTCTTGGTGCGGCGCGTCAGCACCTGGGAGACGCGCCGGATCTCGGAGTCGCGGCCGATCACGGGGTCGAGCTTGCCGCTGCGGGCGATCGCCGTGAGGTCGATGCCGTACTGCTCGAGGGCGGTCTTCTGTCGTTCTTGCGAGTCAGGAGCGCCCTGGAGGTTCGCCATGCGTTCCGTCCTTTCGTTGCGGTGGTCCTGGAGTTGAGTCTACTCCACTCAACTTACGTGCGCTCCGGGACATTCCGGATCCCGACGGCGCAGACGACGGCACCGGCCGCCAGCAGGAGCGCCATCACCACCATGGCCCGGTGCAGCCCGTCGACGCTCACCTCACCGCCGAGCACCACGCCGGCCAGTGCCACCGTGACGAGCCCGGCGATCCGCGCGACCGCGTTGTTCACGGCCGAACCGGACCCGGCCTCGGACTGCGGCACCGATCCGAGCACCGCACTGGTCAGGGGTGTGACCATCAGGGCGATGCCCACGCCGATCAGCACCAGTCCGGGGAACACCGACCACCAGTAGCCGTTCGGGTCGTCGCCGGCGAGCAGCAGCAGGAGCGCCCCGACCGCGCCGACCGCCGGCCCCGCGGCCATGAACCACCGCGGGCCGTACCGACCGGCCGCGGACCCGACGGCGGTGGACAGCGCGAGCAGCATGATCGTCGGCGGCAGCGTCGCGAGGCCGGCGAGCCAGGCCGGGAACCGCCAGACCTCCTGCAGGAACAGGGTGACGACGAAGAACACCATGCCGAGCGCCCCGTAGATGGACAGCGTCGCGAGGTTGCCGACCGTGAAGTTCCGCGCCCGGAACAGCTCGAGCGGCACGAGCGGCGAACCCGTCGTCCGTGTCACCCGCAGTTCCCACGGCACGAACGCCACCAGTGCGGCGGCGCCGAGCACGAGCGCGCCGACCACCACGGGCGCCCCCCACCCGAGCCGCTCCTGTTCGATGAGCCCGAGCACGACACCGCCGACACCCACCACGGCGAGCACGGCCCCGACGACGTCGATGCGCGGGCGGACGGCGGGGTGCACGTCACCGGTGATGCGCAGGACCAGCGGGATCGTCACGGCGATCGGCACCGCGGTGAGCACGAAGACCCACCGCCACCCGATACCGTCCACCACCAGCCCGCCGACCACGGGGCCGAGGATCGTGGCCGCGCTCGACCACGCCGTCCACGTGCCGATGGCCTTCGCCTGCGCCGCCCCGCGGAACGCCGCGACGATGAGGGCGAGCGCGCTCGGCATGACCAGCGCCCCGCCGACGCCCTGCAGCGCCCGGGCGACGATGAGCACCTCGCCGTTCGGGGCGATCGCGCACACCACGGACGCGATGCCGAAGACCACGAGCCCCCACGTGATGATCCGGACGCGGCCGAACAGGTCGGACAGGCTGCCGGCGACCAGGATGAGCGAGCCGAGGGTGACCAGGTACGCGTCGACGACCCACTGCTGCACGACGAGTCCGCCGCCGAGCTCCTGCCGGATAGCGGGGAGTGCGACGTTCACGACGCTCGAGTCGAGCCCGACGACGAACGACGCCAGGATCGCCACCACCAGCACGATCCGCCGGTCGTCCCGGAGCGGCGCGACACCGTGCGGCACGGGCGCCGGAACGGGAACGGGAGCGGTCATGTGCTCATCCTGCGGCACCGGGTACCCCGCGGTCGATCCCGCACGACGAAGCCCCCGCGACCGATGTGGTCGCGGGGGCTGCCGACAGGACGGGGCTGGGTGTCCTAACGCCGGGAGTCGGTGTTCGGCTGCGCGGTCGACCCCGGGTTCAGGACCGGACCGGCGGCGGGCTCGGTGGGGACGTTCTGGACGGTGCTGTTCTGCACCGTGCCGTCCGGAGCCGTGCCGTTGGCCTGGGCCTTCTTCTCGTCGTCGGACATCTCCTTCTTGAAGATGTTGATCGACTGGCCGAGGCCCTTGGCGAGCGCCGGGAGCTTGGTCGCGCCGAACAGCAGGATGACGATCCCGAGGATGATCAGCAGGTGAAGGCCGGTCAGGTTACCAATCATCATGACTCCTTGATCTGGAACTGGTCGCCGTCCGCTGATCGTCGTCGATCACCGCGGCGGAAGTCCGTGTCCCCCCATGGTAACTCCCCCGTCCCTGGATGCCCAGGCCGGTCCTCGGAACGGACACCGTTCGTCCAGGGAAGCGCTCCGGTCACCGCAGGACGCCGTCGATGCTCCACAGCACCGGCGCCTCACGGAGCGCCGGGATGTCGGCCTCGGTCACACCGCCGAGCCGGAACACCACTCGCTCGCCGGGCAGCAGCGTCATGAACCCGCGGTCGACCGTTCCACCGGCCGCGACCCGGTCGGGCTGCACCAGCAGGTCGCGGACGAGCGAGTCGGCCTCGACGGTCAGGTCCAGACCACCGTCGACCACCGCGAACGAGGTCCGGTAGCGCGCGGGCTCCCACCGCATCGCGGCGTCGGGACCGGGAGTCCAGACCGCGCGGCGCCAGTCCATGTCCGCGATGATGAGCTCGTTGGCCGGGTCGTCGACGACACCGACCGACTCGGGCAGGGCGACGACCGCGACGCCGGCGGACGACAGCCGGACCGGCAGCGACGCCTCGGCCAGGATCGTGCCGGCCGTGGTGATCCGGCGCACCCGCACCACGCTGTCGTGCCCGGTGCGGGTCGACCGGACGGCCACCTCGACGGGCGAGGACCCGAACGCACCGGGCGAGACGCCCAGCGAGAGCGTGTCCGCGAGCTCGCCCAGGTCAGCCGTCTCGCCGACCGCAGGCGACGCACCCGGGTGATCCGGGCCTCCAGTCCGCTCCGCACCCGACGGTCCCGACGCACCCGACGCGGCGAGCGCACCCGACGCACCAGCGGTACCGGCCGCACCCGGCGTCACCGCCACCGACGACACCGGACGGATCGTCAGCAGCACGTCGTCGTACAGGCGGCGCAGCTCGTGCGCCAGCGGCTTCAGCCGCCCCGCCGAGTCGATCGCCGACCACGACGACACCGGCCACAGGTCGTTCAGCTGCCACACCACGACACCGGTGTTGCGCGGCCAGTGCGTGCGCCAGTGCTCGACGCCGGTCGCGATCGCCCGCGCCTGCTGCAGCTGCGTCAGGTAGTGCCAGGCGTCGAACGAGGCCGGGTCGACCGCGCCGAAGCGCGGCTCCAGCCCGCGGGCCAGCTTGGCCATCCCGTCCGCCGCCTTCTGGTGGTGGACCACACCGGGCGAGTCGACCCGCAGCGGCGCGTCCGTGACCGCCTCGCGCAGCGTGCGCCAGGCGGGCGGCGCCTGCCAGCCGAACTCCGACACGAAGCGCGGCACCGACTCGCGGTAGGCGGTGTCGGGCAGCCGGTTCCAGACGTCCCACGAGTGGTGCGTCTCGTGGTCGACCTCGTTCGCGGGCAGCGACTCGGAGCCGGACCACGGCGACGCGACCGTGTAGAAGCGCGACGGGTCGACCGCGTCGACGATGGTCGGCAGCAGGTCGAGGTAGTAGTCGAGTCCCCAGCCGCGATCGCCCAGCTCCGCGCCCCAGCCGTCGGCGTCGTGCAGCCAGATGTTCTCGTTGTTGCCGTTCCAGACCACCAGCGAGGGGTGGCGGGCGAGCCGGGCGACGTTGTCCCGCGCCTCGGCGATGACCTCGCTGCGGATCGGCTCGACCTCGGGGTAGGCCGAGCACGCGAACGGGAAGTCCTGCCAGACGAGCAGACCGAGTTCGTCGCAGACCTCGTAGAAGTCGCGCGATTCGTACACTCCGCCGCCCCAGACGCGCACGAGGTTCGTGCCGAGCGAGGCCGCGGCACCCAGCCGGGACTCCAGTCGGACGCGGTCGACGCGCGAGACGATGACGTCGTCGGGGATCCAGTTGACGCCCCGGACGTCGATGAGCGTGCCGTTGACGTGCACGGCGAAGGGGCGGCCGATGCCGTCGACCTGGGTCTCGATGCGGGTGGACCGGAACCCGGTGCGGAACGTGTCGCGGTCGAGCACCTCGCCGTCGACGGTCTGCAGCTCGACCACGACGTCGTACTGCGGCTGCGCGCCGTAGCCGCGCGGCCACCAGCGCCGCGCCTCGGGGACGCGCACGGTGACGACGGTCTCGTCGTCCTTCGGGGTCAGCTGCGCGCGGGAGCGCTGACGCGTGGTGGCGCCGTCCTCGGTCTCGCCGCTCACGGTGACGACGAGCACCAGGTCGTCGTCCTCGCCGTCCTGGTCCAGGTCGTTCATCCCCGAACGCTCGACGGTGATGTGGGCGTCGAGCACGCCCTCACCGGCCTCGACGTCGACGAGTGGACGCACCTCGCGCAGGCGCGCGGTCGACCAGCGCTCGATCGCGACCGGCCGCCAGGGGCCGCTCGTGACTGCGGTCAGGCCCCAGTCCCAGCCGAAGTTCGACGCCATCTTGCGGACGTACGGGAACGGTTCGTCGTACGGGCCCGGCATGCTGCCGGCCTTCGCGGCCACCCGGCCGGCCTCGCGGTACGGCGACTCGAACAGGATCTCGAGGTCCTTCGTGGTGCCACCGGACCCCGTCTGCACGCGGGCGTCGAACCGGTACCGGCGGTGCATGTTGCGGGTCGTGCCCACGACGACGCCGTCCAGGCTGAGTTCCGCGACCGTGTCGAGACCGTCGCAGACCAGGTCGACGCGCTCGTGCCCCCGCGGGTCGACGTCGACCGTGCGGCGGTAGGCCCAGTCGGCGCGGCCGACCCACTTCGCTGCCTGCTCGTTCAGGTGGAACGTCGGGTCCGGCAGCAGCCCCTCCCGCTCCAGGTCGGTGTGGACCTGGCCCGGCACCGTCGCCGGGATGGTGCGGCCCGCGACGCCGTCCGGCGCACCGGTTCCTCCGGCCATCGTCACGGTCCAGTCGTCGCGGAGTTCCTCGCGTTCGAGGGTCATGCGGGTCCTTCTCTTCGGCGGCAGGGTGTCCGTCGGCCTCGGTCGGGGACGCCGACCGGCGGTCCGACCCGCGGCCGGTTCCCACGGCCTGGAGGCACGGCACCGGTTGCCCGGGCGTCGTCACGTCGCGCGCACGAACGGGTTGCGCTCGCGCGAGGGGTGCTCGGCGATGCTAGTACGGGATGCTTTCGGCAACCTAGGTGGTGACAGGGGCGGGTCGCGCGGGCAAGGTGGGAACGTGATCACCGTCGAACTCGCCAGGTCCCTCCGTGACGCCGGCCTCCGCTGGCACCCCGAGACCGGGGACCGGTTCGTGATCGACAAGCCCGGCATCGACGACGACGTCTACACGGTGTCCGAGATGACCGTCGAACGGCACGACTCCCCCACCGGCACGATCCTCGGCTTCAACGGCACCACCGAGTGGGCGCTCGACTCGGTCACCGCCACCGAGTCGCTCTGGCTGCCCCGTGAGGACCAGCTGCGCGAACTGCTCGGGCCGTCGTTCATCGGACTGACCCGCGTGCAGGTCGGGGGTCGCGTGGTCTTCACCGTGACGGCGACGATCGGCGGGGCCGACCGCAGCTTCGCGTCCGAGGTCCCGGCGATCGCGTACGGCCAGGCGCTCCAGGCCTACATCACGGCTGCGCTCGCCTGAACGGCGCGCCCGGGGTCGCCGTTCCTGGGTGTTGGCGGAATGGGCGCTGAGGGGCGTTTGGTTGCATGACACCATGACCGTTCCGAACATCACCCTGAACGACGGCAAGACCATCCCGCAGCTCGGCTTCGGTGTCTTCCAGATCGACCCCTCCGAGACGAAGGCCGCCACACTGGCCGCGCTCGAGGTCGGCTACCGCCACATCGACACCGCCGAGATGTACGGCAACGAGAAGGAGGTCGGTGAGGCGATCGCCGAGTCCGGCATCGACCGTTCCGAGATCTTCGTCACCTCCAAGCTCAACAACGGCTTCCACGCCCCCGAGGCGGCGCTGGAGAACGGCAAGAAGTCGGCCGACCTGCTCGGCGGCTACACCGACCTGTTCCTCATCCACTGGCCGCTGCCCACCGTCTCGGACTTCGTCCCGACGTGGAAGGCCCTCGAGGAGCTGTACCACGCCGGCACCGCCCGCTCGATCGGTGTCTCGAACTTCCAGGCGCACCACCTGCACCGCCTGCGTGCCGAGACCGACGTCCCGCCGTCGGTCAACCAGATCGAGGTGCACCCGTACCTCGCGCAGGACGAGCTCCGCGCCGTGAACCGCGAGCTCGGCATCGCGACCGAGGCGTGGTCCCCGATCGCGCAGGGCCTCGTCCTCGACGACGAGACCATCACCCGCGTCGCCGCGTCGGTCGGCAAGTCCCCGGCGCAGGTCGTCCTCCGCTGGCACATCCAGCGCGGCGACATCGTGTTCCCGAAGTCGGTCACCCGGGCTCGCGTCGAGGAGAACTTCGCGATCTTCGACTTCGAGCTGTCGGACGAGGACATGACGGACATCACGGCCCTCGACAAGGGTCACCGCACGGGCCCCGACCCCGACACGTTCGACTACGTGCCGGCCTGATCGGTCCCCCACCGCACCACGTCGCGAGAGCCGTCCGGGTCAGCCCGGGCGGCTCTCGCCGTCAGCGGTTGGTCGCGACCGAGGCCGTGACCGTGAACTTGGGGGTCCGGACGACCTCCCGGGTCGGCCCGACCAGGCGCGAGAGCACCGGCCGGTAACGCAGGTGCGTGTTCCAGACGCACCACAGTTCACCGCCGGCCTGGAGGATCGTGGCCGCGTTCCGGAACATCGCCTCGGCCGTGTCCGTGGTCACAGTGGTGTCCGCGTGGAACGGCGGGTTGCAGAGGACGAGCTGTGCGGACCCCTCGGCCAGCTCGTCGCCCGCGTCGGTCCGCAGCACCGTCACCCGGTCGGCAACGCCGTTGGCCTCCGCCGTCGCGCGCGTCGACTCGACCGCGATCCGGGACACGTCGGTGGCGATCACCCGCACCGACGGTCGCCGACGAGCGACCGCAGCCGCGATGACGCCGTTGCCGCTCCCCAGGTCCACGATCGTGCGCGCGGTCGGGACCGCCTGGTCCATCGCGTCGAGCAGCACCCGCGTGCCCTGGTCGAGCGACGTCCCGGCGAACACGCCACCGTGGGCGACCAGGGTCATGCCGAGGTCGTCGACGTGCACCGACCGCGGCCAGGGGTTCGTCGTCGCGGCGCGGTTCGCCTGTGCGCGGAGCGGGTCCTGCGCGATGAGCAGTCGCGACTTGCCACGGCCTCGTGATGCCGTGACCTCGCCGAACGAGCGCCGGAGCACGTCGTTCTGCGTCACGTGCATGTACTTCACGTTGCCGCCGCAGAGGAGCACCACGTCGGGCGCCGCGAACCGGGCGACCGCGCGGGCGATCTCGTCGAGCCGGTCGTGCGACTTCGACAGCCGCAGCACCACGAGCCGCACGTCACGGAAGGCGTCCTCGAGCGAGTCGGGGTGGTGGAAGCCGCGCAGCCCGAACGTGCCGGCGTTGGCCTCGAGCGCCCGTTCCCCGACCAGGGAGTCCTGGACGACCCGGATGTCGCTCGCGCCGTACTGCGTGATGAGGCCGAGCGTCAGCACCCCGTACCGATCGTCGACGACCGCGACCTCGCCGGGCTGGCGGAGCGCGTCGCCGTGCACGTGCGGGGCTTCGTCGAGCAGGAAGCGGTCGGTGCCGTCGATCGCGATGAGGTCCGGCGCGTCGTCGTCGCGTCGACGGAAGAGGTCGGCGAAGTCTGGCACCGCGTCAGCGTACCCGGCGGCGGCGGCCTCCGAAGCAAGGAGGGCATCGCACTCACGATGCGAACAGGCTGTGTATTTCACATGTCGGTACCCTGAGGGTCCCCCACAGAAGGAGCCCCCCAATGGCCCCCACCACGTTCCGGAGCGCCGCAGTCGTCTGCGGCGTCCTGACCGCCTCCCTCGGCTTCGGCCTGCTGACGCCGGCCGTCGCCACCGCTGCCACCACCACTCCCGCAGCCGCGTCATCGTCGGACTCCACGGCGCAGGAGGCCAATCCCGACTTCGACTCCCTCCCCGTCGATCCCTCGCTGACAGCCCCGAAGTTCCACCAGGACTGGAGCACGCCGTTCGGCTCCCGCGTCGTCGTCGGGGATGCCGGCGGCGACGACATCTGGCTCGTCATCGGCAACACCGCCTACGACCGCTCCACCGGGGGCGGTCTGTTCTTCCTGAACGTGCAGGACCGACACCAGGACGCCGGACTCGAGGTGATCCGGGTCCACACCGCCGCCGACGGCACCCAGACCCGGGGTGAGCGCATCCCGATGCCGCGGAGCATCCGTGTCGACGGGCTGCAGGAGCAGAACACGTTCACGCCCGGCACCACCCACTTCGCCGGCAGTGCGACCGCCGGAGCCACCATCGTCGCGAAGGACACCACCTCGGGCGCCACCCTGTTCACGACCGACGTCAGCGGGGCACGCAACGGGACCGGCACCTGGAGCGCCGATGCCGACCTCGCCGACACCGACCACGTGATCACCCTCACGCAGACGACGACCGACGGCCGGACGAACGAGCTCCGCGACGTCCGGTTCTCGCCGGCCGCGTCCGACGGGCCGACCGCACCCACCCTCCAGACGACCGAACGGCGGCTCGACGGCTCCTTCGTGCTGACCGGCAAGTACGACGACGCCGTGGACTCGGTCGTCGTCCAGGACGCAGCCGGCGCCACGATCGCCGACGCGACGCTCGAGGAGACCAGCTACATCGCCCGGGTCCCCCAGGACCGCCTCGGCTCGACCGTCTACGTCGTCGCGAAGGCCGCCGACGGCACGCCTTCGAGCCGAACCGCAGCCCCGCTGGCGCAGCTCCCCACCGACACTTCGGTGCCGAAGCCGACGGTGAGCTCCGTGTACGTCCACACCGACGGCCGGGTGCAGGTCGTCGGCGAACCGGACGGCGCTGCGGCGCTCTGGATCCTCGACGGCGACCGCGTCGTCGCCGGCGTCGGGCACAACGAGATCTGGAGCTACGTCATCCGTGCGCAGGAGACCGGCAAGCAGCTCGAGATCGCCAACGTCGGCTTCGACGGCAAGGGCTTCTCGTCCCTGTCCGAGCGTGTGGCACTCCCCCGCCTCCTGCAGGTCGACGGCCTCGCGGACGAGAACACCTACACGCCGGGCGCACGCGCCTTCGCCGGCACCGCCGAGGCCGGCGCGACGATCACCGCGACCGACCAGCGCGGCCGCAAGCTCTTCACGGCACCGGTGACCGGTACGCGCTCCGGCGTCGGGACCTGGAAGGCCTCGGCCGACCTGACCAGCGCAGCCGGGTACGAGCTCACCTTCACGCAGAAGACCGCCGACGGCCGGACGTCGGTGATGCGGAACATCGCGTTCGACGCCGAGGCACAGACCGTCGAGCCGGTCACGGTCACCACGAAGACGGTGACCGCGGGCGTCTCGAACCACATCACCGGCACCGCCACCCCCGGCGCGACCTTCCGCGTCCTCAACCCGAGCGGCACCCAGATCGTCCCGGGCACCCACACGGTCGCCACCGACGGCTCCTGGTCGTTCGACCGCGTCGTCTCCAAGGGCGCCGCCAAGCTCGACATCGTCATCGAGCAGACCGTCAACGGCACCGCGAAGAAGTCCGGCACCTTCTCGCTGACCGCGTCCGCGGAACGGAACGTCACCGTGACGACCAAGACCGTCACCGCCGGAGTCTCGAACCACATCACCGGCACCGCCACCCCCGGTGCCACCATCCGGGTCCTCAACCCGAGCGGCACCCAGATCGTCCCCGGCACCCACCAGGTCGCCACCGACGGCACCTGGTCGTTCGACCGCGTCGTCTCCAAGGGCGCCACCAAGCTCGACATCGTCATCGAGCAGACCGTCAACGGCACCGCGAAGAAGTCCGGCACCTTCTCCCTCGCCGCGAGCTGATCGCCGCTCCACCGATGAACCACAGCACCCCCGGGCCCACGAGGCTCCGGGGGTGCTGCGGCGTCCGGGGGGGTGAGCTCAGCCGGTCGTCACCGTCGCTCCGCCGTGGGCGATCCGGACCCGCGCCGTCCCCCACGTGTTGCGCCGGACGACGAACCGGTTGTCCGCATCCCCGAACCGGACGGCCACGGCCAGTGCGTGCGGCGCGGACTCGAAGTGGTTGCGCGTGATCGCGCCGTGGTTCGCTCCCGCGCGGACGTTCACGCCGATCCCGGCGCCACCGACGCCCACGATGCGGTTCGCGCGGACGGTGACGGCCGCGTTCGAGTGCGCGAGGCAGACGGCGTTCTCGACGCTCGCCTCGATCCGGTTGCGGGCGACCACCATCCCCCGTGTCAGCTTGAGCAGGATGCCGGCCTCACCGGAGGATCCACCGCCGCCCGTCACGACGTTGCCCGAGACCACCCCGGTCGCGCGCGGCTGGGTGGACCCGACGGTCGTTCCGGCACCGCTCACGATGATCGCGGACCCCGGCGCGAGCCCGGGCGGCCTGGTCACGGTGTTGTCCGCGATGACCAGTCCGATCGGCGCCACGCTGGTCCGTTCCCGATCGGCGGGGTCCTTCGACGGCACGGCGGCGATGCCGACCCGGCAGCCCGTCACGACGTTGCTGCGGATCTCGATGTCCTCGCCGGCGTGCGTGTCGATGCCCTCCCATGCGGGGACGCCGTCGATCCGGTTGCCCGTCACGCGGACCCGAGCCGACCGGCGGGCGTCCGAGGGGGTGTACCGGGCGTCGCGCGTCAGGGAGATGCCGTACGAGTTGACCCGACGCGCGGGCTGCCGGACGTCCCGCACCGTGTTGCCGTCGATGATCCCGTCGACGACCCCGACCCCGACGATGCCCGCGTAGCCGAGGCGCTCCATCGTCGTCCCGGTGATCTCGAATCGGTCGCAGTACTCCAGGTGCACTCCGTCGTGCGGGATGTCCCGGAAGTGACCGCGTCGCACGGTGATCCCGTGCAGCGGACCGCCGCGGAGTCCCATCACCGCGATCCCGTGACCGAGGCCCCCGCTGTCGGCACCGGCTCCCGTGATCACGGCGTCCACGACCTCGACGTCGGACGCCTGCACCAGGAGGGCGGTCGACGCAGTCGTCATGCGGAGGGCACCGCCGCCGGTGAACCGCAGTCGCAGTGGACTCCGGACGACGAGACTCCGCGAGCGCGCCCAGACCCGGTCGATCACGTACTCCCCTCCGGAGGGCACCGCGTCCAGTGCCGCCTGCAGCTGGTCGCCGTCCGGGTCGTCGGCCGCTTCGGTCGACCCGGGGCGTCGCCCGAGGACCACGGTCGCGGCCAGGCCGACTCCGCCGAGCACCGCAGCGATCAGCACACGACGTCGAACACGTTCCTCCGGTCGCCCTCGGTCGCCCATCCCTGCCCCCTCGTCGTGCCGATCGCCCCGCCGTGTCGGCGCAACCGTACGGCGCCGCGATCACACCGTCCACGTCCTGGTATTCCACCATACGAGGGCCATTCTGTATCTCGCATTGCCGCATGGTCGATGGCTTCAAGGGTGCTGATATGTTGCGTTCCAGCCGGGTCGACCGGACACGGACGGCACCGACCGTCCGCCCTCAGAGACGAGAGAGAGACATCGATGACGAGACACTCCCGCAGGACCACCGCGCGCACGGCAACCGGCATGACGGTCCTGACGATCGCTGCGACCGCCGGGCTGTCCCCGGCCGCCGCGGCCGAGCTCGACGAGTCGGAGCTGACCCTGGTCGGCCCGCTCGTCACCGAGACCTCGGCGTTCGCCGGTGACCCGTCCACCCCGCGGTACAGCGCCCCCTCGGCGGCCGCGGCCGGCGCAGAGATCCCGGCGAACCGCGCCACCACGCTGGCGGCCGCCCGCGCGGCCGCCGTGCGGTGGTCCATCCCGCAGCCCGGAGCGGTCACCACCGTGCGACCGTTGTCGGACCCCGACCTGTGCCTCACCGCCGCCACGGCCTCGATCACGAGCTACTCGCCCGTCACCCTCGAGACGTGCGTCGACGGTGACGCCAAGCAGCAGTTCCGCACCGCGGCGAACACCGGCTCGAACAACCCGATCGGCACCGGCCTGCAGTCGACCTACAACCGCGGGTTCCTCGGCCTGTTCAACACCGACCGGGTGATGCGCCTGCAGTCCCAGAACGTCGCCGACCGACTGCCGAACACCGAGGACTTCACGCCGTCGTTCACCGCACGAGTGGACTCCACCGACGTCACGACGCGGAGCGCCCAGGTCTCCGGCACGGGCACACCCGATGCGACGGTGCTCATCGACGGGCGGAACCCGCAGGTCGTCGGGCCCGACGGTCGCTGGACGGCCCGCGTCACGAACCTGCCCCTCGGCACCAGCACCCTCGAGCTCGAGCAGTACGAGGGCACCGAACGCACCGGCACCGCCGAGCTCGAGATCACGCTGACGGTGGCACCGCTCACGTTCGAGACGACCTTCGCCGACGCCCTGTCCGATCCGGTGACGGCCAGTGGGAGCGCGCAGCCCGAGGCCGCGGTCCGCCTCTACGACGCCGCGGGGAACCAGCTCGGCGACACGGTCACGGCAGGTCCGAACGGAGCGTGGGAGACGACGATCCCCGCACCCGATGCCGGTGGTGTCCTCCGGATCACTGCCGCACAGTTCGTCGACGGCATCCGCGACACCGCGAACGAGGTGACCCGCGAGGTCGACTACGGCGCCGCGGTGAGCATCGCCACCCCGGCCGAGGGCGCCGCCCACGCTGGCGGTTCGGTCTCGATGTCGGGCAGTGGCGAACCGGGGTCCACCATCGAGGTGGTCGAGGTGACCGCCGACGGCGAGCGCACGGTCGGCCGCAGCGCCGAGGGGGTCCTGCCCAGCGGCCGCTGGTTCGTCGACACGAACTCGCTGGACCGAGCCGAGCACGTCCTGCGCGTGGTCCAGGGCTCGAAGGGCGACAACACCACCACTGCGCAGGTCACGGTCAACCCCGGCGAGACCGGCCGTCTGACGCAGGTACGACTGACCGGCCCGGAGACCGTCACGCCCGGGGTGTCGAACCGGATCTCCGGGACCGGCGAACCCGGCGCGAGCTACCGCGTCCTGAACGTCTCGGGCGCGGAGCTCGTACCCGGCACGCGCCAGGTCGACGACGAGGGCAACTGGTCCTTCGACCGGGTGGTGTCGAACGGCGCCGAGAGCTTGCGGTTCGTCATCGAACAGACGAAGGGCGAACAGGGACCGGAGCCGTCCGAGCTCTTCACGATCGCTGCCAACGAGGGCTTCGCGCCGGTCGAGATCACCACGCGCGCCGTCGACCCCGGCGTCCTGAACACGTTCGAGGGCACCGGGCCGGCCGGGGCGACGATGGTCGTGCTCAACGCATCGGGCACACAGATCGTGCCCGGCACCGTCACGGTCGACCCCGAGGGCAACTGGAGCTTCGAGCGGGTCGTCTCCAGCGGCGCCACGAAGTTCCAGTTCAAGTTCGAGGTGTCGATCTCGGGGACGACCTACGAGACGACGCTGGCGGAGATCTTCGCGAACACCCGGTGACCGCCGGTTGACAGAGGGGCGCCTTGGCTCTGTCCGGGCGCCCTTTTCGTATTTCACATTGATACGCATATGCTGGCGGGATGAACAAGCTCCAGCACGCCCGGCCCCTCCGGGCCCTGTCCATCACCCTCGCAGCCATCGCAGCGATCACCCTGGTCCCCACGGCGGCTCACGCTGCCACCGACGACGCACCCGACGCCACCGAACGCATCCCGCTCGTGGTGGAACGGCAGGCCGACGTCTACATGCCGTTCGACCTCCGACCGGACGGCGCCGTGGTCGCGTCCGCAGGCATCCTCACCTCGTTCGAGGGCGCCGCATCGCGCGCGGCGACGGTCACCGCTCCCGCGGTCGGCGAAACGGGTCAGGTGACGTTCGAGAACGGGAAGTGCCTGCAGGCTTTCGGTCCGAACGGCAACGGGTGGACCATCGTCTCGAACTCGTGCGACGCCGCGCGCACCCTGTGGACTCGAACGGAGTCGGGAGCCCTGCGGGTCACCGGGACTCCCGCTCGCGCACTCGAGTACTTCGGCAACGCGAACACGATCACGGCCCGGGCCGTCACCGGTTTCGAGTACCCGGTCGGCGTCGCACCCGCCCGCTGAGAACCCCCACGAACCGACAGCGGACGCCTCCGAGCAGGAGGCGTCCGCTGTCTGTCGTCGGCACGAGCACCCGCGTCAGCGCGGCCCGCGGTACAGGACGATCTGTGTGTTCCGCTGCGGCCGCGACCCCGCCTTGAGCGAGATCGCCGCACCACTCGCGGTGGCGGCGAAGACCCGCGCGCCCGGCCGGTTGATGAGCTGGTCGGCCAACGCCGACTCGAGTTCGCGCACCCGGTCGCGCAGCGCCTTGTTCTCGTTCTCCAGGTCGAGCACCCGCCGGATGCCCTCCAGCGACACCCCCTCGGAGCCGAGGCGCGCGATCTCGCGCAACTGCACGACATCACGCATCGAGTACCGCCGCGACCCACCTCGGGTGCGACCCGGCACGACCAGGCCGAGCCGGTCGTACTGCCGCAGCGTCTGCGGGTGCATCTCGGCGAGCTCCGCAGCGACCGCGATCGCGAAGACGGGCGAGTTCTCGTCCATGTCGGTCATGGCGCGTTCCTTTCCGTCGTCCGCGTTGGGTGAAAACCAGCCTGGAGGCTCAGCGAGCGTCCGTCAGGAAGCCGCGCCGTTCCTCCAGGCCGGGTCTACTGCATTGCGTGCGCGACGCTAGTCGCGCGCCTTGGCGAGGAGGTCCTCGCGGGGGTTCTCGTCGGGCAGCGCAGCCGCGAGTGCCTCGACGGCCTCGCGCTGCTTGTCCGACAGGTGCGACGGCACCGCGACCTGGACGGTCGCGAGCAGGTCGCCCGTGCCGTTCTTCGTCGTGACGCCGCGGCCCTTGACGCGCAGGACGCGACCCGACGGCGTGCCGGGGGCGACCTTGAGCTTCACGGGCGAACCGCCGAGCGTCGGGACCTCGATCGTCGCGCCGAGCGCTGCCTCGGTGAACGTCACGGGGACGTCCACGCGCAGGTTGAGCCCGTCGCGCTCGAACACCGGGTGCTTCCGCACCGACACGGCGACTACGAGGTCACCGGCCTCTCCGCCGTCGGGCGAGGGTTCGCCGCGGCCGCGCAGACGGATCTTCTGACCGTCGGCGACGCCCGCGGGGATGCGGACGTTCACCGGGCGCCCGTTGCCCTGCGACAGCTTGACGGTGTCACCGGCGATCGCCGTGGTGAAGTCGAGGGTCGTCGATGCCGTGACGTCGCGGCCCTTCGTCGGCCCGCCGAAGCCGCGGTAGCCGCCGGAGGTCTGGCCGAAGCCACCGCCCCCGCCGAACATCCCGCCGAGGATGTCCTCGAAACCGCCGGCACCGCCCGGGCCACCCTGGCCGAAGCGGACGCGCTGTCCGCCACCACCCTGCTGTCCGAACATCCCGCCGAAGACGTCCTCGAACCCGCCCTGGCCCCCGCCGCCCGCCGTGAAGCGAGCGCCGGAGCCCATGGCGCGGACCTGGTCGTACTCCTGGCGCTGCTCCTTGTCGGAGAGCACCGAGTACGCCTCGCTGATCTCCTTGAAGCGGTTCTCGGCGGCAGCGTCACCCGGGTTGGAGTCCGGGTGGAACTGCCGCGCGAGCTTCCGGTACGTCTTCTTCAGCTCGGCGTCGGAGGCGTCCTTGGACACGCCGAGGACCTTGTAGAAGTCCTTGTCGAACCAATCCTGACTGGCCATGGATCACCTGCCTTCTTCTGTCGTCACCGTGGGGACCCGGCTCAGGCCGGGACCGCCACCGCGACCTTGGCCGCGCGGAGGACCCGCTCACCGAGCTTGTAGCCCGGCTCGACGACGTCCGCGACGGTCTGTCCGGTGGCACCAGGGGTGGGGAGCTGGACGATCGCCTCGTGGATGTTCGGGTCGAACGCCTCGCCCTTCTCGCCGATCTGCACGAGCTTGAACTTCTCGAAGCCCCCGCGGATCTTCTGGCCGATGACCTGCATCGGGCCCTCGGCGAGGTCACCGTGGGCCTCGGCCCGGGTGAGGTCGTCGAGCGCTGGCAGCAGGGCCCGCACCACTTCGGCGATGGCGACCTCGCGGTTGGCCTCACGGTCACGCTCGACGCGCTTCCGGAAGTTCACCAGCTCGGCCTGCGCTCGGAGCATGTCCGCACGCATCTCGGCGACGAGGTCGCGGTCCTCGGTGCTCAGCTTGTCCTCGGCGATGCCGCGGGCGGCGTCGGCGAGCAGCGCTTCGTCCTCCGGGGAGAGGTCGTTCGCTGCATCGGCCGCCGGTCCCCCGGCTGCGGGGCCGTCCGTCGGTACTTCGACGTCGGGCCCCTCCGCCTCGATGAGGTCCTCGGGATCGGCCGCGTTCGTGGCGTCGCCCTCGACCTGGGGCTCGTCCTCGTGGGGCGCGTTGTCCTTGGGATCCGTCATCGTTACTTCTTGTCCTTGTCGTCCTCGTCGTCCACGACCTCGGCGTCGACGATGTCCTCGTCGTCGGCCGGCTGCTCACCCGCGGGCTGCTCGCCACCGGCGGTGCCGGCTGCTGCGTCCTGCTGGCTGTAGATGGCCTGGCCGAGCTTGCCCTGCGACTCGTTGAGCTTGTCGAAGGCGGACTTCACGGCGTCGTCGTCCTCGCCCGCGAGTGCGGACTTGAGCGCGTCGACGTCGGCCTGCACCTCGGACTTGACGTCCGCGGGGAGCTTCTCGTCGTTCTCCTTGATGAGCTTCTCGATCGAGTAGACGAGCTGCTCGGCCTGGTTGCGACGCTCGTTGGCCTCGCGACGGGCCTTGTCCTCGGCGGCGTGCTCCTCGGCTTCGCGGACCATGCGCTCGATGTCCTCCTTCGGCAGCGAAGAACCGCCTGAGATGACCATCGACTGCTCCTTGCCGGTGCCCTTGTCCTTGGCGGACACGTGCACGATGCCGTTGGCGTCGATGTCGAAGGTGACCTCGACCTGCGGGACGCCACGGGGAGCCGGTGCGATGCCGGTGAGCTCGAAGGTGCCGAGCGGCTTGTTGTCGCGGGTGAACTCGCGCTCGCCCTGGAAGACCTGGATGGCGACCGACGGCTGGTTGTCGTCAGCGGTCGTGAAGGTCTCGCTCCGCTTGGTCGGGATCGCGGTGTTGCGGTCGATGAGCTTCGTCATCAGGCCGCCCTTGGTCTCGATGCCGAGCGACAGCGGCGTGACGTCGATGAGCAGGACGTCCTTGCGCTCGCCCTTCAGCACACCGGCCTGCAGTGCGGCGCCGACGGCGACGACCTCGTCCGGGTTGACGCCCTGGTTCGGGGACTTGCCACCGGTCAGCGACTTGACGACCTCGGCCACGGCGGGCATGCGGGTCGAGCCGCCGACGAGCACCACGTGCGCGATGTCGTTGACCGAGACACCGGCTTCCTTGATGACGTCGTTGAACGGCTTCTTGGTGCGGTCGAGCAGGTCGGAGGTCATCTGCTCGAACTGTGCGCGCGAGATGGTCTCGTCCAGGTTCAGCGGGCCCTCGGCGGTGAGCGTCAGGTACGGGAGCTGGATGTTCGCCGACATCTGCGACGACAGCTCCTTCTTGGCCTGCTCAGCCGCTTCCTTCAGACGCTGCTTGGCGATCTTGTCCGTGGACAGGTCGACGCCGTGCTCGTCCTTGAACTTCTTGACGAGGTAGTCGACGATGCGCTGGTCCCAGTCGTCACCACCGAGGCGGTTGTCACCGGAGGTCGCGCGGACCTGGATCGTCGAGAAGTCGTCGTCCTTGCCCACCTCGAGCAGGGAGACGTCGAACGTGCCGCCACCGAGGTCGAAGACCAGGATGAGCTCGTCTTCCTTGCCCTTGTCGAGGCCGTAGGCCAGGGCGGCCGCGGTCGGCTCGTTGATGATGCGGAGGACGTTGAGGCCAGCGATCTCACCGGCGTCCTTCGTGGCCTGGCGCTCGGCGTCGTTGAAGTACGCCGGCACGGTGATGACCGCGTCCGTGACGTCTTCGCCGAGGTACTGCTCGGCGTCGCGCTTGAGCTTGCCGAGGGTGCGAGCCGAGATCTCCTGCGGCGTGTACTTCTTGCCGTCGATCTCGGTGGTCCAGTCGGTGCCGACGTGCCGCTTGACCGACGCGATGGTGCGGTCGACGTTCGTCACGGCCTGACGCTTGGCGGTCTCGCCGACCAGGACCTCGCCGTCCTTCGTGAACGCCACGATCGACGGCGTCGTGCGCATGCCCTCGGCGTTTGCGATGACGGTGGGCTCGCCACCTTCGAGTACGGAGACGACGGAGTTGGTGGTTCCGAGGTCGATGCCTACTGCACGTCCCATGTGTTGCTCCTCTTGCTTGGGGGTAAGTCGTTGGACTTGCGTCCGATGGGCTCAACTCTACTCCTGAGTCGGCTGGAGTCAACTTCAGGCGTTACAAACCTGCGCCAATCCCACTCAACTCCCAGGCGCAGCCTTACGGCACTAGCACGTTCGTATGTTGGTATTTCACATGATATTCTGGATGTACATGCGCCGTTGGAGTACCTCGACGGGCGTGTCCCTTCCCGCACAGCCGCTGTCCGCGGCCTGTCCTGAAAGATGCACATGTCTCACAAGAAGAGGGCTTCCTTCGCCCTCAAGTCCATGGGTGCGGCCGGGCTGGCCGCAGCCACCATCGTCAGCGGCCTGTCCTTCGGCGCCGCTCCCGCAACCGCCACTGGCGCTGCCGCTCCTGAAATGTCGACGACGACCGACGAACGCGTGAGTGGCCAGTTGATTTTGAAATCCGGTGACTACTACGGAGCCGCCACCGAGACGAATGAGAAGGGCAGCCCAGCTGGGGCAATTGTTTACCTTCGCAGTTCATTGGATGAGGCTCGCAGCCGGGCAGCTCGGGTGGAATTTCCCGCTCCCGGGACACGCGGACCGATCAAGAACTCTCGAGGGCAGTGTCTGGTGTCCCCGGGCCTCAACTACGCGGGTTGGGGGTCCTGCGCCGCTCCGAGTCAATTCACCATGAGCAAAAACCTGGGGCTCATGGTCTACCGAACCCAGTTCGGTTATGCACTCGGTTACGGCAGCGGCACAACGCTCGCAACCTACGACGAGATCGTCGCATCGATCAACAAGCCGCTGGTCGCCAACGTTTCGAGCACGAGCAACATCAACAAGTCGGCGGTCATCTCCGGAACGGCGACCCCGAACCAGACCGTGACGATCGGCTCCAAGACCGTCAACGTGAACGCGGACGGCAAGTGGACCATGACGGTCAACGGCCTCGCGAACGGCGCGAACTCGCTCGTGGCCATCCAGAAGCGCGGCACCACGGAGATCGACCGCCAGAACGTCTCGGTCACGATCGTCGAGGGCGGCGGCCTCTTCGGCGTCGACCAGGGCCCCGTCGAACTCGAGCGCGGCGAGGCCACCCAGGTCCCGTTCGTCGTCGAGAACCGCGTCTCCCGCACGAACACCAAGGGCACCGTGGTGCTGACCGCTCCGGACGGTGCGACCTTCTCCGAGCAGGACACTGTCCAGGGCTCGTGGCGTCGCGTCGGCAACACCGCGTGGAACGCTTCCACGTCCATCCCGCTCACCAACGGCCGCCTGTCGAACGACAACACGACGCTGACGTTCGACGCGGACTGGACCAGCGAGCGGCCCGCGGACCAGCAGTACCGCTTCATGATCGACGTCACCGCTGCGGCGGATGCGCCCGAAACTCCGAGCGCCATGGAGTTCGACTTCAGCGGAACGAGCAGCACGAACGACTTCCGCGCCCAGGGCTCGACGTCCACCACCATCGGCACCTCGGTCGTGGACCTGACCGCCGAGGTCGAGTCGGTCGACAACGACGCCCGCTCCGCCGTCGTGTCCGGCACGGCCACCCCCGGTGCCGACATCTCGATCGGTGACGAGACGGCCAAGGCCGACGCCACCACCGGCGCCTGGTCCATCACGGTCGGCGACCTCGAGGTCGGCGACAACGCCCTCGTCGTCATCCAGAAGATCAACGACCGCGAGATCGACCGCAAGACCGTCACCGCGACGGTCGAGGGCCGCACGGAGCTGGCCCCGATCACGCTGTCGGGTCCGACCTCGGTCACCCCGGGCCGCTCGAACACCTTCACCGGCACGGCCGAGCCCGGCGCCACGTTCCGCGTGCTCAACGTCTCCGGCACCCAGATCGTCCCCGGGACCTTCGAGGTCGGCGCCGACGGCCGCTGGAGCTTCGACCGCGTCGTCTCCAACGGTGCGTCGAACTTCCGCTTCGTGATCGAGCAGACCAAGAACGGCCAGGTCGCGAAGTCCGAGCTGTTCACGGTGAACGCGTCCGCCCTCGCACCGGTGACCGTCACCACGCCGGCCGCCGTCCGTCCGGGCCTGACGAACACCTTCACCGGCACGGCCGAGCCCGGCGCCACGTTCCGCGTGCTCAACGTCTCCGGCACCCAGATCGTCCCCGGGACGTTCGAGGTCGACGCGCAGGGCAACTGGTCGTTCAACCGCGTCGTCTCCAACGGTGCGTCGAACTTCCGGTTCGTCATCGAGCAGACGAAGAACGGCCAGACCGAGAAGTCCGAGCTGTTCACGATCAACGCCGCGGCACTCGCCCCGGTGACCGTCACCACGCCGGAGCGCGTCACCCCGGGCCGCTCGAACACCTTCACCGGAACCGGTGAGCCCGGTGCGACGTTCCGTGTCCTGAACATCTCGGGCACGCAGATCGTCCCCGGTACCCACGAGGTCGACGCCCAGGGCAACTGGACCTTCGACCGTGTCGTCTCGAACGGTGCGTCGAACTTCCGCTTCGTGATCGAGCAGAGCAAGAACGGCCAGACCGAGAAGTCCGAGCTGTTCACGATCAACGCCGCGGACTTCGCCCAGGTGACCGTGGCCAACCGGTCGGTGACCCCGGGTGCCGTGAACACCTTCACCGGCACCGGTGAGCCCGGCGCGAGCTACCGCGTGCTCAACATCACCGGCACGCAGATCGTCCCCGGCACGTTCGAGGTCGACGCCCAGGGCAACTGGACCTTCGACCGCGCGGTCTCCCGCGGCGCGACCGAGTTCCGCTTCGCTCTCGAGCAGACCAAGAACGGCAAGACGGAGCTCAGCGAGCACTTCACCCTGCCGGCCGACACCAAGTAGCACCCTGGCCCCTCCCGTCCGCGCGACGGGAGGGGCCTCCCCTTCTTCCGCACGGCGTCACCGCCGAACGAACTCCTCGGAGAGGAAACCCGATGAACACCACGATCCGCCGCGGTCTCGCCGCAGCATCCATCGCCCTCGTCGCCGCGCTCGGCGTCACGGCGTGCAGCTCGTCCGACACGAAGGACCCCACCCCGACCGCCTCGAGCACCACGAAGGCGGCGCAGACCACCTACAACGAGTGCATCGACGGGGCCGTGCAGCTCTGGGACGAGGACGAGGACTCGGACAAGACGATCACGACCGACGACTGCGCAGCGGCGAACCTCATCAGCTCGGACCGCACCTACGACCTCGGCACGATCGGCACCATCACGGTCGAGGCGAGCAACGCCACGATCTCGGTCTCCTCGACGAAGAAGGTCTTCTTCAGCGGGTCGAACAACACGCTCACCTACAAGGGCGAGGCGCCCAAGGTCGACGACCAGGGCAAGGGGAACACCATCACCGCAGCGGGCTGAGTCCGACCGCCGACGGCACCGAGAAGGGGACGGGAGCAAGTCTTCCCGTCCCCTTCTGCGCGCCGTATTGTTCTTTCAGATGTGATGTTTTACACTGGTCCAGCAACCCGACCGGAGGCTCCTCTTGAACTACCTCGCCGTCATCCGCGCCCTCCTCTCGGGCTGGTGGATCATCGCCGGTGCAACGCTCCTCGGAGCCGGTGCATCCCTCGTCGTCACGAGCGTCACCCCTCCCACCTACGAGGCGTCGACCTCGTACTACGTCTCGGTCGCCGGCGACACCTCGGCGACCGCGGGCGAGATCGCACAGGGGTCGACCGCCGCGCAGCAGAAGATCAAGTCGTACATGCAACTCGCGACCTCTCCCCGCGTGCTGCAGGGCGTCATCGACGAACTCGACCTCGACACCACCCCCGCGGCACTCGCCTCCCAGGTCACCACCTCGGTCGACGCCGGCACCGTGATCATCAAGATCGCCGTGCAGGACGGGTCCGCCAAGGCAGCGGCCACGATCGCCGAGCAGATCGGCAAGAGCCTCGCCACGGTCGTGCAGGAGATCGAGCCCGCCGGCGCCGACCAAGCGCCCTCCGTCAGGCTTGAAGAGGTCACGCCCGCGTCCCGACCGCTGAGTCCCATCGCCCCGCGGAAGGCCGCCGACCTCGCACTCGGTCTGCTCGGCGGGCTCGCAGCGGGCGCGGCACTCGCGCTGCTCCGCGCTGCGGTCGACACGCGCGTCCGCTCCAGCGAGGACCTGGACGGGGACGTCCCCGTGGTCGGCGACATCGCGTTCGACCCCGACGCTGCCCGGCACCCACTGATCATCCGGGACGAGGTGAACTCGGCGCGGTCCGAGGCCTTCCGCAGCCTCCGCACGAACATCCAGTTCCTCCGGACCAGCGGCGCACCGACCATCGCCGTGACCAGCGCCAGGCCGTCCGAGGGCAAGACGACCACCACCGCGAACCTCGCGATCGCCCTGAGCAAGAGCGGCATGCGGACCGTCATCATCGATGCCGACCTCCGTCGCCCGAACGTCGCCGCCGTGATGAGCCTCGAAGGCGCCGTCGGGCTCACCGACCTGCTCGTCGGCCGCGTCGAGCTCGACGACGTCCTGCAGGACTGGGGCCTCGACGGCCTCTCGGTCCTGCCCGCCGGCACGATCCCCCCGAACCCCAGCGAACTCATCGGTTCCGAGGCGATGGCACGGGTCCTCGCCGAGTTGGCCTCCAGCTACGACGTCGTCCTGGTCGACACACCGCCGGTCCTCGCGGTCACCGACTCGGCACTCGTCAGCACGCTCGTGTCGACCACTCTGCTGGTCACCGCCGCCAACCAGACGAAGCGTTCCGACGTCCGACTCGCGATCGAGGCACTGGCGCGCGTCGGCCAGCAGGTCGCCGGCATCGTCCTCACCAAGACCAAGCACAAGGCGTCCCGGAGTGCCTACTACCGCTCCGAGTACAAGAGCGCTCGCCCTTCTGACCGATGACAAGGACACGACCCATGCAGTCCCCCCGCCGCACGCGCACGCTCCGCGCCAAGCGCTGCTCCGACATCGTCGGCGCCTCCCTCGCGCTCGTCGCACTCGCTCCGGTGCTCGCCGTCGTCGCCGTCCTGGTCGCGGCTCGGCTCGGTCGTCCCGTGCTGTTCCGGCAGCCCCGCCCTGGGCTCCACGGCAAGACGTTCACCATCCTGAAGTTCCGCACGATGCTCGAGCCGGACCCCGCGGCCGGACTCGTCAGCGACAGCGACCGTCTCACGCCGTTCGGTTCGTTCCTGCGGTCGACGAGCCTGGACGAGCTCCCCAGCCTCTGGAACATCCTGCGGGGTGACATGAGCTTCGTCGGCCCCCGCCCGACCCTCTGCCGGTACCTCGACCTCTACACCGCCGAGGAGTCCCGCCGACACGACGTCCTGCCCGGTCTGACCGGTCTCGCCCAGGTCCGTGGCCGCAACGCCCTCCCGTGGCCCGAGCGGCTCCGGTCGGACGTCGAGTACGTCGACACCGTGACCCTCGGCCTCGACCTCCGCATCCTGCTCCGCACGGTCGTCGTCGTGCTCCGACGCGAGGGCATCGCCGCGCCGGGCCACGTCAGTTCCGACGTCTTCGAGGGGACCGCAGCGATGACGGGTGGATCACGGTGAGGACCGTCTGGATCGTCAACCACTACGCGCACCACCGCGAGCGGGACGGCCGCGCGACCCGGCACCAGCACCTCGCCGCGGGCCTGACCGAGCACGGGTGGCGCACGGTGGTCATCGCCGCCGGCACGGACCATCCCTCCGGCCGCTCCCACTTGCACGGGACGACGCTGCGCGAGCGCTGGACCGGCGACGGGTACGAGTTCTGCTGGCTCCGCGGAGTCGACCACCGTGGTGCGGGCGCCCGCCGGGCGATCCGTCGCATCGCCGACATCGGCCTGTTCACCGCGCTGCTGCTCCAGCCGGGCTCGCTCCGAGGGCTCCCCCGACCGGACGTGGTGATCGGTGGGTCCTTCCATCCCCTGGCCGCGTGGGGCGCCTCGGTGCTCGCTCGACGGATGGGCGTGCCGTTCGTCTTCGAGCCGCGCGACCTCTGGCCGGAGTCAGCCCTCGGGCTGGCGGGCATGACCGAACGGCACGCGGTGGTCCGGCTGCTCCGACGGCTGGAACGGACCATCGTCCGTCGGGCAGCGCACATCGTCTCCCCGCTCGAAGGCGTCGGCCGGTACTACGCCGACCGCGGTCAGCCCACGCCCTTCACCTGGGTCCCGAACGGTGTCGCGCTCGACGAGCAAGCCGTCGAACCCGGCGAGCCCGGTGAACCCGACGCACCCGAAGAACCCGCGGACGAGCCCGACACCGCACTCGCGCCCGCGCCCGAGACCGCTGACGACCGCTTCACGGTCACCTACATCGGCTCGATGGGGCCGGCGAACGCGCTCGAAGCCGTCCTCGACGGCTTCGACCTCGCCGCCCGCCGGGCCGCCGCGAGCGGCGGCCCGCGTCTGGTGCTCCGCATGGTCGGGGACGGATCGGACGTCAGTGCGCTCCGGGAACGTGCGTCGCGCCTCCAGGCCGGCGTGGACGTGACCTGGGACGGACGGGTGCCGCAGGACGACGCCCGCCGCATCGGACGCCGAGCGGACTGCCTGGTCGTCAACATGCACGACCTGCCGCTCTACCGACACGGTGTCTCGATGAACAAGCAGTACGAGTACATGCTGTTCGGCCGCCCGTTGCTCGTCGGAGCACCCGTCACGCTCGAACCGGTGGCCGCTTCGGCCAGCGGACTGCACGTCCGGCCGGACGACCCCGAGGCGATCGCCGAGGGCATCCTCACGCTCGCGGCGATGCCCGCCGCCGAACGCGAGGCCATGGGTGCCCGCGGCCGCGACCACGTCGTGCGCGAGCACGACTACCGCCGGCTGGCCGGCGTCCTGGCCGGCGTCCTCGACGACACCGTCGCCGCCTGACCTTCCCCTGTCCCGTCCCGTCCCGTCCGAGGAAACCCGAGCATGCTCCCCGACATCGTCCACGTCTCCAGCGCCCACCCTTGGGTCGACAACCGCGTCCACCTGCGGGAGGCCGCGGCAGCCGCCGACGCCGGTTACCGCGTCCGCCTCATCGCGGTCGAGTCCGACCTCGGCGCCCCACCCACGGCCGTCGAGGTGGTGCGGATCCCACGGCGTGCGCGTGTCCGGCGCATGGTCGTGTCGACGACGCAGGCGCTCACCCTCGCCCTGCGGTCACGTGCCCGGGTGGTGCACCTGCACGATCCCGAGCTCATCTGGACCATCCCGGTGCTCCGGTTGGCCGGCCGCACCGTCGTCTACGACGCGCACGAGGACCTGCCCGACCAGGTCTGGGGCAAGGACTACCTGACCCACCGGCAGCGTGCCGTGTTCGCGTGGCTCTCGCACGGGCTGCTCCGCGTGGCCGGGACGGCGAACCGGGTGGTCACCGCGACCGAGTGGACCGGACGCCGGTTCCCGGCACCGCGCAGGATCGCGATCCACAACTTCCCCTTCGCGCGTCCGGAAGACGACGCCCAGGTCGGCCTGGAGGCGCGGCCCACCCTGGTCGCGCACGTCGGCGTCCTGAGTCACGACCGTGGCATCGACGTGCTCGCGTCCGTCGTCGAGGAACCGTCGTTCCCGGCAGGATGGCGGGTCGAGATGGTCGGCTCGATCGACCGGGCGACGTCGACGGAGCGGTTGCGTGCCGCCGAGGCCACCGGCCGTGCTGTGCACGGCGGCGTCGTCGGTCCCATGGAGGCGCGCGACCTGCTCCTCCGCGCCCGGATCGGCGTGGTCCCCTTCCGTCGGACGCCCGTCACCGACCAGATCTTCCCGACGAAGCTGTTCGAGTACCTCGCGGCCGGACTCGCCGTCATCGCCACCGACATCCCCCTGTGGCGGCACCTGTTGCGCGGGGTCGAGTGCGTGACCTTCGTCCCCGCTGACGACCCCGCGGCCATCGCCGAGGCGATCCGCCGGTACGCGGACGACCCCGCGCTCCTCGAGCGGCACGGCGCCGAGGCCCGACGGGCTGCCGCGCGGTTCACCTGGGCGCCGGAGGCCGAGCGGCTGGTCGAGATGTACGACGAACTCCTGCCCGGCGTCCGAGCAGCGCGACCGACGCCGACGGCCACCCGGTGACGCGGGCGACGATCGACCGGGCCGAGCTCGCACGTCCGGTCGGACGGGTGACGGGCGTGTTCGTCGCGGTCGCGCTCCTCGGCCTCACGATGAACTGGATCTCGGCGAACCTCGTCGCACCGATCTTCTCGTACCTGGGGTACGGCTACGTCCCCGCGCCCTGGCAGGCGCTGCTCGTCGTCATCGTGCTGACGACCGGGGTGGCGCTGACGCTCCCCCGGGTGCTCGTCCCGCCGTCGCACGTCGTGCTCTGGACGATCTTCGTGGTGTGCGTCAGCCCGACGATGATCATGAGCATCTCGACCGGGTACGTGTCCACCGCCACGGCGATCGCGCTGAGTGCCGCGGTCGGGACGGCGTTCGCACTGGTCAGCCTGGCCACGCCGAGCGGCGCGACTGCTCCGGCAGCCCGGGTCGAGGCGGCGGACGACGTGCTGGTCATCGGCGCGCGGCGGATCGACCGTGGCACGCTCACCTGGCTGGTGTGCGGCCTCTACTCCCTCGTCACGTACGGCCTGATGGCGGCGACGGTCGGCATCCACATCCGGTTCCTGGCACTCGACGACATCTACGAGGTGCGTGCCGACTACTCGGCCGACGTCGGGACCGGCGGTGCCCTCGGGTACCTGTTGACCGGTCAGGCGTACGTGATCAACCCGCTGGTCCTCGCGCGCGGCATCTTCCGTCGCCGCCCGTCCCTGGTGGTCCTCGCCCTGGCCGGGCAGTTCCTGCTGTACTCGAGCACCGGGTTCAAGGCGGTCCTGTTCTCGTTCATCGCCGTCCTCGGGATGGCGGTGCTGTTCCGGGGCGCGAAGCCGGCGCGTTCGCTCGCCTTCCTCGGTGCGCCCCTCGCGATCATGATCGTCTCCGCGGTCGCCGACGAGGTGCAGGGCGGCATCACCTGGACGTCGGTGTTCACCCGCCGCTTCATGCTGACGCCGGGGCTGCTGTCCTCGGTGTACGTCGACTACTTCTCCGACAACCCCGTCGCCCGGTACGGGTACTCGTTCCTCAGCCCCTGGATCGAGTACCCGTACGATCTGCCGCCGCCGAAACGGATCTCCGACTACCTGGTGCCCGGGTCGGTGGGCTACGCGAACGCCAACCTGTTCGCCGACGGGTTCGCGAACCTGGGGTGGATCGGGATCTTCGTCGCGGCGGCTGCGCTGTTCGTCTGGCTGCGGTTCCTCGACGGCGCGAGCCGGGGGCTCCCGATGCGGGTCGCGGCGATGGCGGTGGTGATGCCGAGCATCATGCTGTCCAACACGTCCATCTTCACGGCGATGCTCTCGCACGGGCTGCTGATGGGGACGCTGATCCTGCTGATCGCCCCGCGCAGTGGCTGGGAGCGCGCCTCGCCCAGACGACGGCCCACCGTTCCGGGCGACGATCGGCTGCGAGCACGATCCCGGGCCGGCCGCCGCTCGGCACTCGTGGGCGGAGCACCCGCACCCGCGCTGACGCAGGCAGCGGCACCGGTGCAGGGTGCTGGGCGCCGCGATGCTGCAGCACGTGCGCGGACCGCTGGCCGGACCGGCCGGCGGAAGGTGCCCGGCCGTCGGGCAGCTCAGCGCTCTCGGACCCGGAGCACCGCGCCGGCACCGGCCACGACCGCCGTCGTCGCAGCGGCCCAGTCGTTGTCCACGAGCACCAGGTCGTTGGCCGTCTGGCGGCACAGCACCCCGTAGACGGCACCGCTCTCGACGCTGCCCTCGTACCGGTTGCCCACCAGGTGCCCGCGGTTCTCGGTGGCGCGGACGTCGATCGCGACCGACGTCGCCGTGCCCTGGCGCCGCAGCCCCGCGATCCGGTTGCCGACGAGGGTGATGCCGTCGTTCGAGTGGTACAGGGAGAGCCCGCGACGGACTCCACCCGGGCAGTGGTTGTGCGCGACGATCAGGTGCCGCGTCAGGTAGACGAGCACGGCCCCGTCGCGGTCGCCGTCCCCGTACCCCGACACGGTGTTGCGGAGGACGATGCCGTTCGCCCGTTCGGCGGGGTCACCGACGGTCTCGCCCGCGCCGCGGATGACGATGCCGGACCCGGGGCCGGACGTCGTGCGGCGGACGACGTTGTCGATGACCGAGCAGTCGAGGGGCGCGTACTTCGTGGCGCCGGCGTCCGACTCGTCCTTCGAGGGGACGACGGCGATCCCCACCCGGCAGTTCTCGACGAGGTTGCGGAGGATCGCGATGGACTGCCCGCCGTGGGTGTCGATGCCTTCCCACGCGGGGACGTCGGAGACGTGGTTGTCCGCGATGACGATCCGGGCCGAACGTGGTGCGCCGAGGAGTCCGGTGGTGGTCGCGCGGACGGCCTCGATGCCGTACGAGTTCACGTACGGCGCAGGCTGGGTCACCCGGGCGATGCGGTTGCCGCGCACCGTGCCGTCGGTGCAGGAGAACATGAGCACCCCGGCGTAGCCGACGTCGGCGATGACGCAGTCCTCGACGGTGAACGCCGCGCAGTGGTCGAGCAGGACACCGTCGTGGGAGAAGTCGCGGATGTCGGCGCCGAGGATCCGGACGTCGCGGAACGGCCGGGTGACGGTGCCGACGACGTGGACACCCCGACCGAGCCCGGAGTGGTCCGACCCGGAACCCCGGAGGACCGCGTCGATGATGATGACGTCCGACGCGGCGACGACGACCATGTCGATGTCGAGCGTGGTGGAGAGCGATCCGCCGACGAACCGGATCGTCACCGCGCGGTCGATGCGCAGCGGTTCGGACAGCACCCAGTGCCGGGTCACGACGAGCACGGCACCCGCGTCGGTGGCCGCGACGGCGTCCTGCAAGCGGGCGACCCCGGTGTCGGTCACCGTCTGTGCCGTGTCAGCTGGAGCGGGACTCGAGCGGCCGGACGCGGCGGCCGCCCGGGTGTCGGTGGCGAGCAGTGCTGCGGGGATCGCTCCGGCCGCGCCGAACAGCGCACCCCGTCGGCTCACGACCGCCCGGGGTGTCCCGAGCGGCGTCACCGCCCGACGGCTTCCGGCATCGGCGAGGCGCCGGACAGCGAGCGGTACAGGTCGAGCAGGACGTGCTCTTCGTGGTCCCACCGGAAGCGTTCGAGCACGAGGGCGCGGCCGGCTTCGGCGTGCCGTCGCAGCAGGTCAGGGTCGCTGTCGTACTGGCGGAGTGCTGCCACGACGGCTTCCGGGTCGCCCGGTGGGACCCACGTCGCGCAGTCGGCGCCGTCGAGCAGCTCCCGCCAGAGCGGGACGTCGGTGGCGACGACCGCCAGTCCCGCCGCCAGGTACTCGAAGAGCTTCGTGGGGATCGACGCCGCGTAGGCCGGCGTCGGCAGGAGCGGGAGGAGCCCGACGCGGGCGGTCACCAACAGGTCGCGGGCCGCGTGCGGTGCCAGGACGCCCCGGTGATCGATGTGCCCGGTGTCGACCAGTGCGTCGAACGCTCCGCGGTCGACCGCCGAGTCGATCGGACCGGCGGTGACCACACGCCAGCCATCCGGGAGTCCGGGCGAGGCCGCGACGCCGGTCAGGACGTCGATCCCCCGGTCGCGGCTCATCGACCCGAGGTAGACAGCCACCTGACCACGAGCAGCGGCCGGCGGGGCGTCGGTGTCCTGGGCACGGAGCCGTGGGACGTTCCGGACCAGGACGGTCCGGTCGGCGCGGAAGCGGCGCGCGATGGTCGGCGTCGCGGCCACCACGGTGCGTGACCGGCGTGCCAGGGCCACTGCCGCGTGCGCCGCCACCGTGCTGCCACGGCGGGTGACGGGGCCGAGGTATTCCTTCCCCCGCACCTGCTCCGGCAGGTCTTCATGGGCGTCGTACACCACCGTCCGGTGCAGCACACGCAGGAGCGGGAGCGCCCACAACAGTTCGGGGTCGTGCAGGTGCACGATCGGCGCCCGTGACGAGAGTGCCGCCCCGATGACCTGTACCGAGGACACCAGGACCCGTCGCCCGCGACGCCGAGCCGGGATGCGTCGGACGTACACACCCGTGTCGGGATCGGGCAGGTGCCAGTCCGGATCAGCGCCGGCACCGGCGGCAGCGACGGCGACCAACGCCGTGCGGTACCCGGCACGCGCTGCGCTCGCCGCAGCGCGGAGGTGCACTCGGTTGTCGGTCCACGGGTGGGCGCTCGAGACGTGGACGATGTCGAACGGGCGGGGTCGAGGGGCCATGCAGCGAAACTACGGGGCGCCGCGGCTCCCGCGCGAGTTATATACATGTTGCATTCCGGTACGCTCGTCCGTTCAGTACGATCCGTCGAGCAGATGGTCGTCGTGACGGCGGGTCGCTCGCACCACGAGCAGCAGGACCGCCGCGTAGGAGACGGTCATCGCCGAGGCGAGCGCGACGAGCACGACCGGCATGGGGGCCCCGAGCACCGACGGCACGAGCACCGCGGCGGCGCACACCACGAGACGCGATGCGTCCCACGTCAGCTGTGCGCCCTGCCGCTGCAGCATCGACAGCACCTGCGTGACCGGCGATGCGGCGACCTGGACCGCGAACGCCGGGACGAGGACCTGGGCGTAGGTGCCGGAGACGGCCCACTCCGCACCGAACACGGTCGAGAACACGGCGGGTCCGAGCAGCACGACGACGAGTACCGCGACCGCACCCGCGGTGGCGAGACGCACGACGAGCCGCAGGACGAGCCGGCGCACGGGATCACCGGAGCGGATGCGGAGTCCGAACGCCCCGGCGGCGTACTGCGCGGTCGCGTCGGCCACCATGCCGACGGGCGCACCGAGCACCCGCATCGTGAGGGCGACGAAGCCTGCGGCGACGCTGCCGTGCAGGGCCGCGATGAGCAGGCCCGGCGCCTGCTGGCCGACGACGTTCAGCATCGAGGACCACGGCGTGATGACGAGGAACCGCCGGTGGTGACGGGCGGCGGACGAGAGCGCCCGAGGGGTGATCCGCTCGCCGTCGCCCCGCCGGAACCGGACCATCCCGAGCACGGCCGCGATCCGGCCGACCGCCAGGCCACCCACCAGCCCGACCGGACCGGCCGCGGCCATCGCCAGGTTCCAGACGGACTGGCCGATGCCCTGGCAGGCGTTGCGCACAGCGATGGACCGGTGCTGCTGCCGTCGCGCGAGCACGGCCGAGGCGATCCGTTGCGCCCCCACCGCGACGACCGTCACGGGCACGGTCCACCACAGGTCCTCGAGGGCCGGCGCGGTGAACCACCGTGCCGCGTCACCGCGGAGGCCCCAGGCAGCCCAGGCGGTGCCTGCACCGACGACCAGCGTCGAGAGCAGACCGAGTGTGACCAGCGCGTCGGTCGTCGCCCGGTCGTGTGCGACGACCAGCGCGCGGTCGGTACCGAGCGTCGCTCCGGCTCCGAGGATGCTCGCGACCGCCGTGACGACCGCGAGCGTGCCGAAGTCCGCCGGGGTGTAGAGCCGGGTCAGCAGCGGTGAGATCGCCACGACCAGGCCCTGTCCGAGGACCGTGCCCACGAGGATCGTCGCGATCGCCGGGAGGCGCCGACGGGGCGAGGACCGCACGGTGTCAGGCCACGGGGACCACGGGCGGAGCACCGATCGCGGTCACCGTGGTGGACGCCCACCGTTCGACGTCGAGGACCCGTCGGCCGTCGACGACCGTGCGGACGCCGGGGAGCCGGGACTCGTCCCACGTCGCGTACTCGGCGTGGTCGGCCTGCACGACCGCGGCGTCGACCGGGTCGCCGTCGGTGTGTGGCTCGAAGCCGAGACGGCGGAGTTCGTCGTCGGAGTAGAGCGGGTCGGAGACCGTCACGAGCGCGCCGTGCGCCCGGAGTGCGTCGACCGTGCCGAACACTCCGGAGAAGGCGGTCTCCTTCACCCCGCCGCGGTACGCCGCGCCGAGGACGACGACGCGCTGGCCCCGCAGGTCGCCGTGCAGGCGCTCGAGGAGGTCGACCGCGTGGGCCGGCATCGCGGCGTTCCTGGCACGAGCGGCACGGACGACCGTGGCCTCCGGGTCGTTCCAGAGGTACAGCCGCGGGTACACCGGGATGCAGTGACCGCCGACCGCGATCCCGGGGCGGTGGATGTGGCTGTACGGCTGCGAGTTGCAGGCGTCGATGACCGCGGCGATGTCGATGGACTGCCGTTCGGCGAACCGGGCGAACTCGTTCGCCAGCGCGATGTTGACGTCGCGGTAGGTGGTCTCGGCGAGCTTCGCGAGCTCGGCGGCCTCGGCGGTGCGGAGGTCCCAGACGCCGTTCGGCCGACCGAGGTCGTCGCGCTCGTCGAACTGCAGCACCGCTTCGTAGAAGGCCCGGCCGCGCGCCGAGCCCTGGTCGGAGAGACCACCGACGAGCTTCGGGTAGCGCCGGAGGTCGGCGAACACGCGGCCGGTCAGGACCCGCTCCGGCGAGAACACCACGTGGAAGTCCTGCCCCTCGACGAGTCCGGAGCGGGCCTCGAGCCGGGGTGCCCAGCGGCCACGGGTCGTCCCGACCGGCAGCGTCGTCTCGTACGCGACCAGGGTGCCGGGTCGCAGGTGGTCGCCGATCGTGTCGGTGGCGGCGTCCATCCAGCCGAAGTCGGGGATGCCGTCGGCATCGACGAAGAGCGGCACGACGACCACGACGACGTCGGCGCCGGGGATCGCTGCCGCGGCGTCCGTGGTCGCGCGGAGCATCCCTGCGGGGACCACCTCACGCAGGCCGTCGGCGAGCCCGTGCTCGCCGGGGAAGGGCTCGGTCGCAGCGTTCACGGCGTCGACCACCCCGCTCGCGACGTCGAGGCCCGTGACGTGTGCACCGGACCGTGCGTACTGGACGGCGAGCGGGAGCCCGATCTTGCCGAGACCGACGACGACGACGTTCATGCTGCTGCTCCTTCGGCGTCCGTGCCGAGCTGCACGGTCTGCTGGATCCGCGAGGACTCGAGGACGGCCTCGGCGACGAGCACCGTCCGGAGACCGTCGCGGAGGGTGACGATGTCCGACGGCCGCCCGAGCACGGCGTCGCGGAACGCCTCGTGCTCGACCAGGAGCGGCTCGCGCTTGGTGATGGCGAACCGGGTGCTGGCCCCCTCGGACACACCCCGGAACGCCGCGACCTGGTCCCACTCGGTCTGGACGGTGCCGTTCGCGTGGAAGGTCAGGTCGGCGGTGAGGGTGTCGGCGACGAACGTGCCGCGGTCACCGGTGACGATCAACAGGCGTTCCTTGTACGGGGTGAGCCAGTTCACGAGGTGCGAGGTCAGGGTGCCGTCGGCCAGGCGTCCGGTGACGGTGACGAGGTCCTCGTGGGGACGCCCGCTCTTGGTGCCCGCGAGCGCTCCGACGTGGACGAACGGTGACCGGGCGATCCACGACGTCGAGTCGATGTCGTGCGTGGCGAGGTCCTTCACCACACCGACGTCCGCGATCCGTGCGGGGAAGGGCCCCTGTCGACGCGTGACGATCTGGTAGACGTCGCCCAGCTCGCCGGCGTCGAGCCGCTGCCGCAGTGCCTGCAACGCCGGGTTGTACCGCTCGATGTGCCCCACCGCGCCGACGAGTCCTGCGCGGTCGAAGGCGGCCACGAGGCGCGAGGCAGCCGGACCGTCGACCGCGACGGGCTTCTCGATCAGGGCGTGCACCCCCGCCGCGGCGAGTTCCAGACCGACGGCTTCGTGGTGCGCCGTGGGGACCGCGACGACCGCGGTGTCGACGCCGAGTGCGACGAGCTCACCGACGGACCGGACGACCGGCACGCCCTGGGCGACGTCGTGCTGGTCACCGAGGGCATCGGCGACGCCGACGAGCTCGACCCCCTCGAGCGAGCGCAGGACCCGGGCGTGGTGCCGCCCCATCATCCCGAGGCCGATGACCCCGGCCCGCAGCACGCCGCTCATCGTCCGGCCCCGGCGAGGGTGTTGACGGCCTCGACGACGCGGTCGAGCTGCGAGAGCGTCAGGGTCGGGTAGACGGGGAGCGCGAGGACCTCGGACGCGGCACGCTCGGTCTCGGGCAGGTCGAGGTCGTGTGCGAACGACGGGAGGCGGTGGACGGGCGTCGGGTAGTAGACCCCGGTCCCGATGCCGAACTCGGAGCGCAGCGCCGCCGCGAAGCCGTCGCGGTCGGACGGCACCCGCACGACGTACTGGTGGAAGACGTGCTCGGCTCGGGGGTCGGTCGTCGGTGTCACCACCCCGTCGAGTTCACGGCTGAAGTAGGCCGCGTTCGCCTGGCGCTGTGCGGTCCACCCGAGCACCTTGCGGAGCTGCACCCGCCCGATCGCGGCGTGGATGTCGGTCATCCGCGCGTTGAAGCCGATGACCTCGTTCGCGTAGCGCTGCTCCATGCCCTGGTTCCGGAGCAGCCGGAGCATCCGGTCCACCGCGGCGTCGCGGGTCGAGACCATGCCCCCTTCGCCCGCGGTCATGTTCTTGGTGGGGTAGAGGCTGAACGCCGCGGCGTCGGACGAGCTGCCGACGCGCGTGCCGGCCCACCGGGCACCGTGCGCCTGCGCAGCGTCCTCGACGACGAGCAGGTCGTGCTCCTCGGCGATCCGGGCGATCGCGGTCATGTCGGCCGGGTGCCCGTAGAGGTGCACCGGCATGATCGCCCGCGTGGCCGGGGTGACCGCGGCCCGGACAGCCGCCGGGTCCAAGCAGTAGGTCAGGGGATCGATGTCGACGAACACCGGCTCGGCGCCGACGAGTCGGACCGCGTTCGCCGTCGCCGCGAAGGTGAACGAGGGGACGATGACCTCGTCACCCGGACCGATGCCGAGCGCGACGAGCGCCAGGTGCAGTGCAGCGGTGCCGCTGTTGACCGCGGTGACCGAGGCGCCGTCGACGAGGACATCGCCGAACTCGTGCTCGAACGCGGCGACCTCGGGGCCCTGTGCGAGCCCGCCGCCTTCGAGCACGGCATCGACGGCGCGGCGTTCTTCGAGGCCGATGAGGGGCTTCGCCGCGGGGATGAGTTCGAGTGTGGTGGTCAACGGATCGCCTCGATCGTGTCGGTGGTCTCGGAGTGGAGGAAGCGGTCACCGGTCTCGGTGCAGACCAGCGTGCGGTCGTCGACCTGCGCCAGCCGTCGGCCGGTCCGGCTCACCCAGCCGATGCGGCGGGCGGGGACCCCGGCGACGAGCGCGTGGTCCGGGACGTCGTGGACGACGACGGCGCCGGCCGCGACCATCGCCCACCGGCCGATGCGGATGGGGGCGACGCAGAGCGCCCCGGCGCCGATCGACGCGCCGTGCTCGACGACGACGGCCGTGGGCCGCCAGTCGTCGGCGTCCTGCACGGAGCCGTCCGGGTTGATCGCCCGCGGCGTGTTGTCGTTGGTGAGGACGGCACCTGGGCCGATGAAGACTCCGTCGCCGACGACCGCCGGTCCGTAGACGAGGGCGCTGTTCTGGATCTTGCAGCGCGCACCGATGCGAACGCCGGCGCCGATCGTGACGCCGCGGCCGACGAGGGTCTCGCTGCCCACGGACGCGTGTGCCTCGACGTGGGAGTCGTCCCAGATGCGGACCCCGGGAGCGACGGCCGCCGAGGGCGACACGACTGCTGCCGGGGCGATGAACGCCGTCGGGAGAGTGGGACTGGGGGTCATGGGTGCGCTTCCGGATCAGGCGCGGCGGGACCTCCGCTGCCGGACCACCATACGATATACCGGTACGACATATCAAGTGTGATGATCGCGAGTGCGATGCAATAGCACCGCAGCCCTGCCGCCGGACGCCGGTAGTGTCGTCCCGTGCGATGGAGTCGAGTGAACTGGCCCTCCGTTGGCTACGTCTCCCTCGAGGACTTCGACGGCCAGCGCGAACACGTGACCCGGTTGCTCGAGGACGCCCCGCCCACGATCGCCGCGCTCCTGACCGTCAAGTGGACCGACTCGCGGATCGAACGCTGGGTCGTGGAGTCCGCCGACGCGGTCGTCGACCCGGACGCCGACGAGGACGACGTGACGACCCCCGTCGACCTGCCGGGGCACGGTGTGCCCGACCCGGTCGTCGTGCACGCCGACATCGTGGTGCGCAACGACGAGGTCCTCGACACCCCGAGCGGCCTGTGGCGTCGCTGGAACCACGCCAGGGTGTCGCTCCGGCTCCGGGACGCCGTCATCGACCCGCCGGGTGTCGATCCCGCAGCACTGCTCGCCGGTGACGCGCACGTCGCCCGGGGCGAGCTCGAGTACCTGAACGAGCACGACGCCTGGGAACTCCGCCTGCTGATCTCCCCCGTCGGCGAGGTCGCGATCCGGTTCCGGGGCGTCCGGGTGGCGATCCGGAGCGTCGCCGAGAGCGTGTACGCCGACCTCGAGGCGCGCCCGGCACGCGGCTGGCACGGCCCGGTGCCGGACGGCTGGGTCGAGTGGACGACCGAGGTGGTGCGGGCAGCGGCCTACGGCGACCTCGGCGGACTGCACCTGGCCGACGACGCGAGCGACGTCGACGACGTCGACCCCCGCTGGGGCTTCGCCCCGCTGCACGCCGCCGCGTGGTTCGACCACCCCGAGATGCTCGAGGAGCTCCTGCGCCGCGGCGCGACCCTGCAGCTGGAGGACACCGAGGGGCGGACGCCGCTGACGCTGGCGATCGACCGTGACGCGCGACGGGCGGTCGACGTGCTGGTCGGAGCGGGTGCCGACCTGGAGGCCCGTGACGGCGACGGCAACACCCCGATCGTCCGCGCCGCGTGGGGTGGGCACGCCGCGATCGTGCGTGCCCTCGCCACCGCGGGTGCGGACACCAGGGCGCGCGGGTCACGGGGCGCGACGCTGCTGATCGCGGCCGTCGACTCCGGCGACCTCGGCACGGTCCGGGTCGTGCTGTCGCTCGACGTCGACCGGGACGCCGTCGACGACGAGGGCTCGACCGCTGCGGACCGCGCGGAGCTGCTCCGCGAGACGGCCGTCGCCGACCTGCTCGCCGCTGCCTGAGCGCAGTCCGCACCACGGCCCGTGGGTCGCCCCGCGCCGGACGTGACGATGCGCGGCGGACGGGAGCAGGGCCTCCCGTCCGCCGCGCGCCTGCGGGGTCGACCGTCCTAGACGGTGACCTGCTCGATGGCGTTCGCCTGCGCGACCCGCCCGTACCAGCGGGCGGAGTCCTTCGGCGTGCGCTCGAAGGTCTCGCGGTTCCACGCGACCAACCCGAACGTCGGGCGGAAGCCGGAGGCCCACTCGTAGTTGTCCAGGAGCGACCAGTGCTGGTAGCCGAGGACCTCGATGCCGTCCTCGATGCAGCGGTGGATGCCCTCGAGGGCGCCCTGCGTGTAGGCCTGTCGGCGGGAGTCGTCGGCGGTGGCGATGCCGTTCTCGGTGATCATCAGCGGGACGCCGCCGGAGAGCTCCCACGCGCTGCGGAGCCCGTCGGCCGAGGCCTCGGGGTAGAACTCCCAGCCGGTGAGGGTCGTCTCGACGTCGTCCGTCACGGGCAGGGGCCCGTCCGGACCGATGAACGTGCGGGTGTAGGCCTGCACGCCCAGGAAGTCGTCGCCGGCGGCCTGCTCGAGGTACCAGTCGTCGCGCGGGTACCCGTACTCGCGGAGCATGGCGTCCGCCCCGGGCTCGCCGGACGACTTGAAGGCCTGGGTCGCGATGGTCCACCCCGACTGGAGGCCCGACACCTGTGACAGGACCTCGCGCGACCGCTTGTGGCTGGCCAGCAGGGCGTCGGCGACCCCCAGGTCCGGGTTCGGCAGACCGAAGGCCACCAGGTTGGCCGCGTCCTCGCCGCCCGCGAGCATGGCCGCGATGTTCGGCTCGTTGATCGTGCAGACGTAGCGGACACCGTCCTGCACCACGGGGAGCGCGGCCTCGGTGTAGCGGGCGAACAGGTCGGCGGCGTCGGGTGCCCGCCAGAAGCCGTCGCGTTCGAACCAGCGCGGCACCGTGAAGTGCATGAGGGTGACGATCGGCTCGATGCCGAACTCGTGGCAGGCGTCGACCATGCGGCGGTAGTGGTCGACCTCGGCACGGCTGACGAACCCGCGCTCGGGCTCGATGCGGGCCCACTCGATGCTGAACCGGTAGGAGTTCAGCCCGAGCTCGGCCGCGATGCGGATGTCCTCGCGGTACCGGTGGTAGCTGTCCGCCGCGTCACCCGAGGGCTCGACGATCGTGGTGTCCGGCTCGTGCTCGTGCACCCACCAGTTGCTGTTGACGTTGTTGCCCTCGATCTGGTGGGCGGCGGTGGCGGCACCCCAGAGGAAGCCGTCGGGGAACTGCAGCGTGGAGATGATGGTGCCTTTCAGTGCTTGTTCGAGTCAGTGCTGGCTCAGGAATGCGTCGAAGACGGCGACCGTCCCGAGCGGGTTCTCGACCTGGGGGCCGTGGTAGCTCGCGGGGATGACGACGTACTCGGCGCCGGTCTGCTCGGCCATCGCCCGCTGCCACGGGATCGGCCAGGCGTTGTCCCACTCGCCGTGGGCGACGAGGACCGGCAGGCCCGTGGCGCGCAGGGCGTCGGAGGCGTCGGTGTGGTCCTCGAGGATGTGGCCACCGGCGACGACGCTGAGCGGGCTCGTCGCGTCGAAGCGGTCGCGCACCATCCGGACGTCGTCGGGCAGCTCAGCGTCGGGGCGGTACGCCCAGAGCGGGTTCGTCGAGTCGAACAGCTGCCGGAGGTTCCCGCCGGTGTCGTGCAGGATCGTCAGCTCGGCGACCTTGCGGTACGGCCACCCGTGCGGCCCGGAGCAGAACTGCACGACGTCGCGGAACGCCGTCGGGTCCTGGAGCGCGGCGGCCCGGACGATCACACCGCCGAGCGAGTGTCCGACCAGGTGCACGGGGGCACCGTCGTCGAGCAGGCGCGCGACCCGGACGACGTCGGCGGCTTCTTCGTCGAGGGAGTAGTCCCGCGGCTCGGTCGGCGCTGCCGAGTCGGCCTGACCACGCCGGCTGATCGCGACCGCGGTCCACCCGGCGTCGCGGAGCACGGGCAGGAAGGTCCGCCAGTCCTCCTTCGAGCCGGTGTACCCGGGGACGATGAGCACGGTGCCCTTCGACACCCCCTCGGGCACGATCCGGTAGGCCGTGAGCCGCCCGACCGGGACGTCGATCCCGACGACGTCGACGCCGTCCGGGGTGGGCAGGTGCCCGAACGGCGGGACCGTCGGGAAGTCGTGCAGGTTCGTCATGCGCGCAGGGTCCTCCGCGGGTTGGGAACGGCGTCGAGGAGGGCGATCGTGTACGGGTCCTGCGGGTCCTGCAGCACCTGGGCCGTGTGACCCCGCTCGACCACGGCGCCCTCGTGGAGCACCATGATGTCGTCCGTGATGAGCCGCGCACTCAGCAGGTCGTGCGTGATGTAGAGGAGCGAGACGCCCCACTGCTCGCGGAGGTCCTCGAGCAGCGCGAGCACACCGGCGCGCAGCGTCACGTCGAGCATCGAGACCGGCTCGTCGGCGATGATCACCTGCGGGTCACTCGCGAGCGCCCGGGCGATCACCACACGCTGCCGCTGCCCGCCGGAGAGCTGGTGCGGGAGCTTCTGCGCGAACTGCTCGACCGGGGTGAGCCCGACCGTCTCGAGCAGCTCGAGCACCCGGCGTCGGGCATCGCGCCCGGTCAGCCCGGTGTAGTTCGCGATGGGCCGGGACAGCGTGTACTCGACCGTGTGCAGCGGGTTGAGCGCCGAGTACGGGTCCTGGAACACCATCTGGACCTCGGAGCGGAGGTCCCGCAGGCCGCGCTTGCCGAGGCGGGCGACGTCGAGGTCCCCGAACCGGACCGTGCCGGTGGTCGGCTTCTCGACGCCGGTGAGCAGCTTCGCGATGGTCGACTTGCCCGAACCGGACTGGCCGACCAGGGCGAGCGACTGCCCGGGCTCCAGGGTGAACGACACGTCGCGCACGGCCTGCACCGGCTGCTCACCGCGGCGGGGAGCCGGGTAGGTCTTCACGATGTGGTCGACGACGATCGGGTTGCGGGCGGCACTGCGCTCGCGGGAGCCGACGGTGCTAAACGACGAGGTCGTCTCCTGCCGCTTCTCGCCGGCCTCGGCACGGAGCGAGCGGTCCGGGAAGCCCGGCAGCGACACCACCTCGGCGCGGGGGTCGGCGTAGTGCGACAGGAGCATCTGCGTGTACTCGTCCTGCGGGTCGCGGAGGATCTCGCGGGAGCCGCCGTCCTCGACGATCCGGCCCTCGTGCATGACGAGGACGCGCTCGGTGGCCTCGAGGACGATGCCGAGGTCGTGGCTGATCAGGATCGCCGTGAAGCCCTCGGTGCGCTGGAGCTCGATGATCGTGTCCATCACGGCGTGCTGCACGAGCACGTCGAGCGCCGTCGTCGGCTCGTCGAACACCATGAGCTGCGGCTCGAGCGAGAGCGCCAGGGCGATGGAGACGCGCTGCCGCATGCCGCCGGAGAGCTCCCCGGGGAACCGGGCGAGCATCGAGGTCGGCAGCTTCACCTTCTCGATGAGCTCCTTCATCCGGGCGTCCCAGCGGTCGCGCGACACGTGGCCGTGCGCCTTGAAGACGTCGATGAAGTGGTTCCGGATGGTGCGCACCGGGTTGAGCGCGTTCATGCCGGACTGCAGCACCATCGCGAAGCCGCCCTGCCGCTGCTGGCGCAGGGCTTCGTCGTCGAGGTCGCGGATGTCCTTGCCCGCGAAGACGATGCTGCCGCCGTTCGTGCGCGCCGGCGGCTTCTGCAGCCGGGTCAGCGCGTAGCCGAGCGTCGACTTGCCGGAACCGGACTCGCCGACCAGGCCGACGAACTCGCCCTTCTTGAGCTGGAACGACACGTGGTCGACGGCTTGGACGGCCGTCTGGCCGGCCGATTCGTAGACGACCGACAGGTCGCGGACGTCGAGCAGGACGGAGGCGTCGCCCTGGTCGTGACGGGCGTCGGACCGGAGGCCCGTGGCGGCGCCAGTGGGCGCCTCCAGGCCGTCTGCAGGGTGCGTTTCTGGCAAGCCGCTCATGCGCGCTTCTCCTTACGGGGCCGTGCGCCGTCGCGCAGCCGCGGGTTGGACACGGCGTCGACGCCGAAGTTGATCAGGGTGAGGCTCATCGCGAGCAGCGCGATGCAGAGACCCGGCGCGAAGAGCAGGATCCACTGCCCCGTGAGGAGCGCGTTCGAGTTCTGCGCCCAGTACAGGATCGTGCCCCAGCTGACGATCGACGAGTCGCCGAGTCCGAGGAACTCGAGGCCCGCCTCCGCGAGGATGGCGCTGGTGGCGGCCCCGAAGAAGCTGCCGACGATGAGGCTCGTCATGTTCGGCAGGATCTCGCGGAACACGATGCGGGTCGCGCCCTCACCCGAGAACTGGGCGGCGGTGACGAAGTCCCGGCCGCGCAGCGACTGCGTCTGCGAGCGGAGCACGCGAGCACCCCACGCCCACCCGGTGACGACGATGACCGCGATGATCACCGCGATGCCGCCGTTCTGCAGGTAGGCGGCGATGACGATCATCAGGGGCAGGCCCGGGATGACGAGGAACAGGTTCACGATGAACCCGATGACCTCGGCGATCCAGCCGCGGACGTAGCCCCAGCTGAGGCCGATCGCGACGGCGACGAGCGTGGACAGGATGCCCGCGACCGCGCCGACCATGACCGAGATGCGGGCGCCGTAGATGATCTGGGAGAGGACGTCCTCGCCGGCGGCGGTGGTGCCCATCCAGTGGTCGGGCGTCGCGTCGGCGGACCGGGCGAAGCCGTTCTGGCTGGCGCCGTACGGGGCCAGGAGCGGGGCGAAGATCGCCACGAACACGAAGACGCCGAGGATGATGATGCCGATCCGGGCCTTCTTGTTCGACCAGACGACGCCGAACTGGCGGGCGGCGGCGCGCCACTTGGACGGCGCCTGGGCTGCTTCTTCTTGCGTGCGGACTGCGACTGTGGCGTCCGGGGTGGTGGTGTTGGTCATCGACGTGCCCCCGGGTGCTTGATGTGGGCGCAGCACGCCGCCTTCGTGATGTTGTTGGTCATCGACGCGTCCTCGGGTCCAGGACGCCGTACATGACGTCCACGATGAAGTTGGCGATGAGCACCGACACGGTGATCATCAGGAAGAGGGCCTGCATGAGCGGGTAGTCCTGCCCGATGACGGCGTTGAACAGCAGGTAGCCGATGCCCGGGTAGCCGAAGACCTGCTCGACCAGGACCGAACCGCCGACCACGCCACCGAGCGCCAGACCGAAGCCGGTCAGGTTCGGCAGGATCGCGTTGCGGGCCGCGTAGCGGATGGCCACGGTGCGTCCGCGGAGGCCGTTGGCCTCGGCGAAGGTCACGTAGTCGTCACCGAGGGTGTTGATCATCGCGTTGCGCATGCCGATGATCCAGCCGCCGAGGCTCGTCACCAGGATCGTGACGGCCGGCAGCACCGCGTGCTGCAGTGCGTCGCCGAAGAAGGCACCGTTCAGGCCCGGCGTCGTCGTGGCCGAGTAGGCGCCCGTGGTCGGGAACCAGTGCAGCACGTAGCCGAGGAAGAACAGCAGCAGCAGGGCGGTCCAGAAGTACGGGAACGTCGACATGAAGCTGCCCGACAGGGTGGGCAGCGAGTCGAGCCAGGTGCCGCGCTTCCACGCCGCCGCGACACCGATCAGGGTGCCGAGGACGAAGGCCAGGATCGTGACGACCCCGACGAGGATCAGCGTGTACGGCAGGGCCTTCGACACGAGGTCACCGACGGGCTGCGGGTAGAACGTGTAGCTCGTGCCGAAGTCGAGGGTGATGACCTGGTGCAGGTAGCTGACGTACTGGTCCCAGAGGTTGCCGGTCGGCACCCCGAGCTGGGCCTCGATGGCCTTCTTGGTGGCGTCGGTGACCGGACCGTTCTGGCTGAGCTTCGCGAGTGCGGCGTCGGCCGGGCTGCCGGGCATCAGGCGCGGGAGCACGAAGTTCAGCGTGACCGCGGCCCAGAGGGTCAGGACGAAGAGGACGAGTTTCTGGAGGATGTACTTCACTTCTGGTCCTCCTGCTGCGCGGCGTCCTGCTCCTGCAGGATCTGCTTGCCGGCGGCGCTGTCGCGCAGACGGAGCTTCGTGAAGATGAGCAGCGGTGCCGAGTCGTAGTTCTGCGGTGCCATGTAGGGGTCCTTCGCGCTCGGCCAGCCGACGAACTTGCCGGTGTTGAACAGGCCCCAGAGCCCGCCGTAGTACATGCCGATGACGGGGAGCTCGTCGTACACGGTCTGCTGCAGCTGGTCGAGGATCTCCTGCTGCTTCGCGGTGTCCGTCGTCGCCTTGTACTCGTCGAGGAGCTCCTGGGTGTCGGCGTTCTTGTACCGCTCGTAGTTGTTCACGGTCGACTTGCCGACGGGCTGGTAGAACTCGCTGCTGAGCAGGGAGTTGAACGCCTGGTAGACGTCGCCGTTGCCCATGCCGCCCATCGCCATGTCGAACGTGCCGTTGTTGATGTTCTGCTGGTACCCGGCGGGCTGCGGCGCCTGGATAGTCACCTTGATGCCGATGGCCGTCAGTTCGCGGCGGACCTCCTGCGCGGCGCGGAGCCAGTCGGAGTAGCCGTTCGCGGTCATGATCGTGATCGCGAGCTGCTTGCCGTCCTTGACGACCTTGCCGCCCTGCACGGTGTAGCCGGACTTCTCGAGGCTGGCGAGCGCCGCCTTCGTGTCCTGCGTGATCATGCCCTTGTCGGGGATGTCCGGGTTGAGGTAGCGCTCCTGGTTCGGCAGGATCAGGCCGGTCTGGCCCGCCGCCGACAGGTTGCCCTCGGACGCGGTCTCGGCGATGGCGTCGCGGTCGAGCGCGAGCGAGATGCCCCGGCGGACGTTGACGTCGTTGTACGGCGCCTTCGTGAGGTTCGGGATGAGGCCGATCACACCGCCGGCCGGGAACCACCACTCGTTCGTCTTCGACGCGGCGCCCCAGGTGCCCTTGACGTCGGAGATGAACGAGTACGCCCAGTCGTAGCCGCGCGTGACGGTGTCGAGCTGCGTGTTCGTCGCCGGCAGGATGAGGTGCTTGATGGCGATCTTGTCGGCCTGCCAGTACTTCGGGTTCTTGTTCATCGAGTACTGCTGGTCGGTGTAGTTGCCGAGGACGAACGGACCGGTGCCGACCGGGTTCGGGTCGCGCCAGGTCGTCGGGTCCTTCACGCCGCCCCAGTGGTCCTCGCCGAGGATGTACGTCTGCCCGATGATCGTCAGGCTCGGGACGTCCTCGCTCTTGAGGTGGAAGACGACGTGGTCGCCGTCCTGCTCGATGCTCTTGATGTGCTGCCAGGCGCCCTTGACGTCCATGGCGGGGAACTTCTTGAGCAGGTCGAACGTGAAGACGACGTCCTTCGCGCTGAACGGCGACCCGTCGGACCACTCGACGCCCGAGCGGATCGTCATGTCGATGGTCTTCGCGTCGGGCTGGCTCCACGCGCTGGCGAGCCACGGGTTGCGCTTGCCGTCGAGGGGGTTCACCTCGATGAGGGGCTCGTACATCCACTTGGAGGCCGTGCGGGCGTTCGCGATGTACGGGTTGAAGTTGCGGTCGAACAGCGGGTTGCCGCGGTCCGCGTTGATGAGCATCGTGTCCTTGCCGATGGTGGGATCGGGTTCGGAGCGGACCTGGATGCTGCAGCCGGTGGCCACGAGGGCCACTGCGGCGAGGCCGGCGATGGCCGCGACGAGGCGGCCTCGGCGGCGGGGGCCTGGGTCACGCGTGCCGCGCGTGCGCTGTGGGGGAAGCGTCATTGCTCGGTCGACCTCCATGTCGATTCGGTACGTGCTCAATGTATGCGCTTACATCGTGGCGTGCAACTGCGGGTGTTGTTTCGCGGGGCGGCACGGTGCGAGGTGCGCCGACTGGTGCGAGGTTGCCCGCTCTGTGCACTGCTACGGGCTCGCACGGGGCGCGGAAGGTCGCACGGGGTGGGCAACGCCGCACGGTGCGACCTCGCGATGGCACGCACGCTACAGCGCGGGCGGGCAGCTCTCGCGCAGCAGCACCTCGACGGGCAGGCGCACGGCGCGCGGCGGCCCCTCGCGACGCTCCAGCCGGTCGACGATCGCCAGGACGGCAGCACGCCCGAGCGCCCCCATCGGCTGGTGCACCGTCGTCAGGCGCGGCGACGAGAACCGACCGGCGTCGATGCCGTCGAACCCGGTCACGACGAGGTCCTCGGGCACGCGGAGCCCCCGGGCAGCGGCGGCGTCGAGCACCCCGAGCGCGGACTGGTCGTTCGAGCAGACCACGGCGCGCGGGACGTCGTCTTCCAGCAGCGACACCGCGAGCTCCCGCGCCCGGGCCCGCCCGAAGTCGCCGTGCACGGTGCGCACCGCCGAGGCCGGCACCCCGTGGTCGGCCAGCGCCGCGCGGAACCCCGCCGAGCGCTCCATGTCGTCGGGCGAGTCGATCGGCCCCGCCACGTACGCGAGGGACCGGATCCCCAGGCGCCCGATGACGTGCGACGCCAGGGTCCGCATGCCCGCGGCGTTGTCCACGCTCACCGAGTCGAACCCGTGCGAGCGCCGGTCGTCGGCGAGCACCACGACGGGGATGCGGCGGGCGACGTGCTCGAGCAGGTCGTCGGGCACCGTCTGCGCCAGCACGGCGAGCCCGTCGACCCGGCCGGCGACGTCGTTCACGATGACGTCGCGCGACGAGCCCCGCCCGGCGGCGACCATGAGCGCGAGCCCCCGCTGCCAGGCCTCGGTCTCGGCACCGCGCAGGACCTCGTCGAAGTACAGGTTGGACGAGAACGGCTGCGTCACGTGGCGCCGGTCGTCGACCACGCGGACGCCGCCGTCGGTGACCAGGTCGGGCCGCTCGTCGGGTGCCACGTCGAACCCGGGCAGCAGCAGTCCGACGACGCCGGTGCGCTTGCCGGCGAGGGCACGGGCGTTGCCGGACGGGACGTAGCCGAGGCTCCGGATCGCCGCCTGCACGCGGTCCCGCGTGCCCTCGCGGACGGCGTCGGGCGTGCGGAGCACGCGCGAGACGGTGGCGATGGAGACGCCGGCCGCAGAGGCGACGTCGTAGACCGTGGGAGGTGCGGTGCGCTGGTCGGCCAACCCGTGCCTCCCCTTCGACGTCCGCTGGTGCCGCGCCTCGCGCTGTGCGGCCGGACCATCCTAGGCATGCCGTGTGCCGGGAGTTCTCCACACGGTGCCGGAAACGCTTGCGGGACAGCGGGGGTCGCGCGACACTGTTCCGACCTCAGTACGTCCCGTGAGGAAGCGCACCAGCGGGCCGCGTGCCCGCACCGATCAGGTTGCCCACACACAGGGGAAGGACACGACATGTCACAGTCGACACGTTCCGGGAGCAAGCTCGCACTCCGCGCGAGCCACGACGAGGCCGAGGTGCGCGACGCGCTGCTCGAACGCACGGATTCGATCCGCACGTTCGACGACCTCGACGCGCCGCAGGAGACGACGGACCTGCGCTAGCGGCTCGCGCCCGGCCTCCCCCCGGACACGGCCAGGAGGCCCGGGCAGGCGCCCGCAGACCGCTCACGTCCGCGGGCACTCAGCGCTCGGTCGCGCCCACGATCGTCATGCCTGCCCCGCGCAGGCGTCGGCGCTCCTGCGCGATCCAGCTGAGGAGCCGGTCGTTCGTGCCGGCGACGTGCGCGGCGACGAGGTCCGCTGCGCGGTCCGCGTCCCCGTCGCGCACGGCGTCGATGATGGCGCTGTGCTCGTCCCAGGCGGCGTCGCGCGCTTCGGGCTTGCGGACCTCGATCCAGCGCGTGCGCTCGAGCCGCGTCAGGGCGTCGGCGATCGCGTCGGTGACGAACCGGTTGCCACCGAGCGCGGCGAGGTCGAGGTGGAACGTCGACCCCATGCGGATGCCGGCCTGCTGGTCGGGGGTGGGCTGGAGCGCGTCGAGGTGCCCGCGGACCTCGGCCAGCTGCTCGGGGGTGGCACGCTGGACGGCCAACCGGGCGGCAGCGGGCTCGAGGATGCCGCGGAGTTCGGCGAGCGAGGCGATCTCGTCGAGGTCGATCGGGGTGACCGTCCACGAGCGGCCCTCGTGCAGGATGAGTCCCTCGCGCTCGAGCCGCGACAGTGCGGCGCGGACCGGTGTGCGCGAGGCGTGGAACCGTGCCTCGAGCCCGCGCTCCGAGATGCGCTCCCCCGGTGCGATGTCGAGGGTCAGGATGGCCGCGCGCAGGTTGTCGTAGAGCTGGGCCGTCTGCGACACGGGCGCGGCGTCGGTCGTGTCGGTCACGGCGGACAAGCCTAGCGGCGTGACGGCGGGAATGGTATACCGTTCTGGTATACCAATCCGTTCCGCGATGGAACGACGACGAACGGCCGACACACCCATGCCCACGACCGACGCCCCGCAGCGATCCACCACGACGCCGCCGGTCTCCGCCCGCGCCTGGACGATGCTCGCCCTCGGGGTCGCGGCCCAGGCGGCCGGGACGCTCGTCGTGTCCGCCCCGGCGCTGCTCATCCCCCACCTGCTCAGCCGCGGCACGTCCCTGCCGGCCGCCGGCCTGCTCGCCGCCGCCCCCACCTTCGGCATGGTGCTGACGCTCATCGCCTGGGGCGCGATCACCGACCGGTTCGGCGAGCGCGTCGTCATCGCCGGCGGACTCGTGCTCACCACGCTGGCGGTGGTCGGCGCCTGGCTGGCCGCGGGCGACCCGGTGCTGCTCGGGTTGGCGTTCCTGGCCGGCGGCATGACGAGCGCCTCGACGAACGCCGCGAGCGGTCGGGTCGTGGTGGGGTGGTTCCCGAAGGAGCGCCGGGGACTCGCGATGGGCATCCGGCAGATGTCGCAGCCGCTCGGGGTGACGCTCGCGGCGGTCACGGTGCCGCAGCTCGCCGAGGGCTCCGGGATCCGCGCGGCCCTGGTCCTGCCGATCGTGCTGTGCGCGGTGCTCGCCGTCTGCTGCGCGATCGGGATCACCGACCCGCCACGCCCTGCCCGGGCCACGGTGGCGACGACGGCGACCGCGAACCCCTACCGATCGAGCGGCTTCCTGTGGCGGGTGCACGCGGTGTCGGTCCTGCTCGTGGTGCCGCAGTTCACCCTGTCGACGTACGGGCTCGTCTGGCTCGTGGGTCTCGGCTGGTCGACACCGGCGGCCGGGCTGCTCGTCGGCGCCGCGCAGTTCGTCGGGGCGATCGGCCGGATCCTGGTCGGTGGCTGGAGCGACCGTGCCGGATCGCGCGTCGGACCCCTGCGCATCGTCGCGGTGAGCGCCGCGGTGGTGATGGCGGTGCTCGCGGTCGTCGACGCGACGCACCTGGCCGGGGCCGCGGTGTTCCTGGTGCTCGCGACGAGCGTGACGGTCGCCGACAACGGGCTGGCGTACACGTCGGTCGCCGAGGCGGCGGGGCCGTTCTGGTCCGGCCGGGCGCTCGGTGCGCAGAACACCGGGCAGTTCATCGCGGCGAGCGCCGTCGGTCCGGGCATCGGGGCGCTGGTCGGTGCGCTCGGGTTCGCGGCGTCGTTCGGCATCGTGGCGGTGCTCCCGCTGCTCGCGGTCCCGCTGGTGCCCCGACGCGACCGGTCGCACGACTGACCGTCCGCACGACGCAACGCGATCGACCCCGTCGGTCGGCTCCGCCCGTCGCGCCCGTCACCCCTGTTCGTGGTCCGCACGCTCGGGGTCGTCCTGGGATTCCCGTCGGCGGTCCTGCATGAGCTCCTTCGTCCGGAGCAGGCGCAGCGCCGTCACGAGCACCAGCCCACCGAGGACGTTGAATAGCAGCGTGTATCCGAACCAGCCGAGCCACTGCCCGTAGGTGATGTCCGCGCCCGACTGGATCGCCCCGAAGACGAGCAGCGAGTCGAGGATCGAGTGGAAGAGCTGCAGCCCGGCGAGCAGGAAGCCTCCGGCGACGGCGGCGACGAGCTTCGCGGGGTCCGAGTCGGTGCCCTGCTGCATCCGCGTCATCAGGGTGATGGTGCTGCCGCCCAGGACCGCCAGCACGATGCTCTGCAGTCCGAACGGCGCGTCGACGTAGTGGTGCGCCGACTCCGAGAGCGTTGCGTGCCACTGCGGGAACGCCTGGACGACGAGCCACATGAACACCCATCCCCCGGCCAGGTTCGCCACGAGGGTGCCGCCCCACAGTCGCACGAGCTGCAGGACGGTCCCCTCGCGGGCGACCACGGCGGCGACCGGCATCAGGAAGTTCTCGGTGAAGAGTTCGCTGTGCGCCAGGTACAGCGCGATGAAGCCGATGCCGAAGGCCAGCCCGGCGAGCAGGTGGCTGTCGGTCTCGGTGAGCACGGCGAGGTACGCCATCACGCCGAGACCGACCTCGAGGCCACCGAAGAACCCCGTGACGAGGACGGCCCGGGTCGTCCGTTGCAGCCGCTCCGCGCCCTCCTCGATGGTCGCGTCGAAGGACTCCGCGAGTTCGTCCTCCACGGGTGCGTCACTGGTGCCGAGCTCACGTCGGCGGTCGTCGGTCATGGCCGGGACGCTATACGCGGCCGTCGTGGCGGCCCGCAGGATCGCGCCGAGACGGACGGGAGGCCCGCTACCAGCTGGCACCGGGCCTCCCGTCCGTCGTCCGGTCACCGCTCAGGCGGCCGGCACCGCCGGTCCCACCGGCCACCGCAGCAACGCCGCGGCGGGCGCGCCGTTCGGGAGCGACGCGGCGTTCACGAGCAGCAGCTCGGCGTCGGTGAGGGCGACCGCCCGGACGATCGCGCACACGGCCGGGACCGGTCCGATGGCCGGTGCGCCCGCCGCCTGCTCGGGTGCCGTGGCGATCCACGGCACCGCTCCCAGCGCGAGCAGGGTTCGATCGCCGATCGCGGCGGCGTCGATCGCGACGACCGAGGCCTGCGCCTGCTGCAGCGCCTCGACGACGGACCCGAGGCCGGTGACTGTCTGGTTGTCCCCGCGGCCGACGTGGGTGCGGAGCAGGTCCTCGAAGTCGTGCCGGCGGGTCGCGATGCCCCGGGCGAGCGCGATGTCGACGTGCTCGACGAGCGCGGTCTCCGACGCATCCGACGCCCGGGGGTCGACCGGGACCTCGGAGACGACGGCGCGCGCCTCGGTGGACAGCTGGTCGAGCAGGAGCCCCCGTGCGCGGATGTCCCCCGCGACCACGATGAGCTTCGGCTGCAGCCGCCGGAAGGCCTCGTCGACGGACGCAGCGACCTCGTTCTGGTTGTCGCGCCAGATCTCCTCGGTGTGGTGCTGCCACCGCAGGTGCGACCAGCCGCCGCCCTGGAACTTGTGGAGCGTGTCGGTGCGGCCCTGCACGCGCTGCTCGTCGCGACGGTCCGGCACGTCCGCGTGGCCCAGGCGGTAGGCGCGGTAGCCACCACCTTCGCGACCGACCTCGACGATCAGGAACGGCAGGTCGAGCGGCCGGTGTGCCAGGAGCGGCAGCAGGTCGGGCACGGGGTCGTGGCCGATCGACGTCGGGGCGTGCATCGCCCCGGGCAGGACCTCGCTGAGCACGAGTTCTCCGTCGTGCACGAGCACGTACCGGCTGACCGGCGCCGGCACCCCCGGCGTCTCCTCGAGTTCGGCCATCACGGTGTCGATGACCTCGGCGTCCGCCCCGGCCGACCGCAGCACGTCCTCGGCCTTCCGGCGCTGCAGGGCGGCGAGGTGCTGCGGGTCCTCACGGTCACCGGACGCGTCGACGTAGGCCCACGTCCAGGTGCCCCCGCGCTTCAGGCGTTCGGCGATGCCGGACTGCAGGTGCGGGGCGTCATTCTGCGTCAGAGCCATCGGTGCTGCCCTCCCCGGTCTCGGTGCGGTACACGGTCGCGTCGGCTCCGTCGCCGTCGCCGGTGGGCAGGGGTTCGGCCCGGTCGGCGTCGTCCTCGGGGAGCACGTCGGTGGTGTCGTCCTGCAGCTCGCCCTCGAGCTCGCCGTCGTAGCCCGACGCCGCGAGGGTCTCCGGGCCGTCGGTGTCGTCGGGGACCGGCTCGGACTGCCGGAACTCCTCGACGTGGGCGTTGCTGCCGTGCCCCTGGACGATGCTCTGCGCCTCGTGCGCGAGCTGCTCGTCGAGTTCGGGGCGATGGGTGGTGTTCCCGCGTTCGGTCATCGCTTCTCCTCCCGGTCGTGCCACCGGCGGCCTTCGCCGTCCGGGGCGTCGGTGTCTGCTCTGTGACCCCACCGTCCGCGCCCGGGCCTGGGGCCGTTCCAAGGTGCGCAGGGAACGCGCAGTGTCGGTACGGTCACGAAACCACAACGGCGTTCGGTTCTGTGATTGGGTGTCGACAACCCCGATCAACGACGAACGGAGTGCGGCAATGGCGCCACGACCACGACCCATCACGAGACGACACCTGTTGGGCTTCGGCCTCGGCACCGCGGCGGCGGGACTCCTCGCCGGCTGTGCGGTCCCGGGCTCGACCAACGTCAACAAGGCGGCCCTCGTGCCCGCCGCGGCCTCGGGTGAGACCGTCCAGCTCACCTACTGGGCCTGGCTCAAGGACCTGCAGAAGGTCTGCGACGTCTGGAACAAGACACACCCGGACATCCAGGTGTCGGCGAACTGGATCCCCGGCGGCAACAGCGGCGGGTACCAGAAGATGTACTCCGCGCTCGCGGCCGGCGGCGGCCCGGACATCGGGCAGGTCGAGCTCCGGCAGATCCCCGAGTTCATGCTCGCGAACGGCCTGGTCGACCTGGCCCGGTACGGCGCGAAGGACTTCGAGTCGAAGTACGACGAGGCCGCGTGGGCGCAGGTGTCGTTCGTCGACGGCATCTACGGCATCCCGCAGGACACCGGCCCGATGGGGTTCTACTACCAGACCGCGATCCTCGAGCAGGCCGGCGGCGAACCCCCGACGACGTGGGACGAGTGGCGTGACCTGGCCGACAAGGTCCGGAGCACCGGGAAGCAGAACTACCTCGAGGTGTTCCCGGTCGCCGACGCGTCGCCGTTCGCCGCGTACGCACAGCAGGCCGGCGCGCGCTGGTTCAAGGTCGACGGCGACGAGTGGGTCGTCGACATGACCGACGACAAGACCCTGATGGTCGCGGACTTCTTCGACGGAGTCATCGACGACGAGCTCGTCGACACGAGTGCCGGTGCGTACTCCCCCGGGTGGTACGCCGCGGCCGCGAGCGGCAAGATCGCCGCGGTCACGAGCGCGAGCTGGGGTGACGCCCTGATCGAGTCGGTGCAGGGCGGCGAGGGCAAGTGGAAGGTCGCCCCGATGCAGAAGTGGGGCGCCGACGGCTTCGGCTCGAGCGCCATCGGCGGTTCGACGGCCGCGGTGCTGGCGAACGCGAAGCACCCGAAGGAGGCGCTCGAGTTCATCACGTGGATGACCACCTCGAAGGAGGGCATCGACGCGATGATCAAGCACTGCGGCATCGGCTGGTCGCCCGCCGTCGACTACATCGGGGCACAGCGCGAGAAGCCGTCGAAGTGGTTCTCCGGCCAGAACTACAACGAGGACGTCTTCGTGCCGGCCTCGAAGGAGCAGAACATCGACTGGTCGTGGTCCCCGGTGACCCAGTCGGCCTTCACCAGCCTGCAGAACCAGTTCCGCCGCAAGCTCACCTCGGGCCTGAAGCTCAGTGACGCCGTGGAGCTCGCACAGCGGGAGATCGTCCAGTCCTTCAAGGACAAGGGCCTCAGCGTCAGGACGGCACGATGACCCAGCAGACCACCACCAGGCAGTCCACCGGCCGACCGGCCGGCGGCACCCCCGCGTTCCGCACGAGCACGAAGGCCACGAGCGCGCAGAAGCGTGCCCCGTGGATCCTGCTCGCCCCGTTCCTGGCCCTGTTCCTGCTGACGTTCGTCATCCCGATCATCAGCGCCCTGTTCCAGTCGTTCACCACCGTCGACCGCGAGGGCCTGTTCGGTGAGGACGGCGTCGTCGGCCGGTTCGCCGGGTTCGACAACTACGCGATCGCCCTGCAGGACAGCGGGTTCGTCGCCTCGATCGGCCGCATGCTGCTGTTCGGCATCGTCCAGGTCCCGGTGATGATCATCGCCTGCACGATCCTCGCGCTGCTGCTCGAGTCGGCGAGCGCCCGCTGGCCGGGCTTCTTCCGGGCGATCTACTTCATGCCCTACGGCGTCCCGGGCGTCATCGCCACGATCCTGTGGTCGTTCCTGTACGTGCCCGGCCTGTCGCCGATCGTGTCGCTGCTGCAGTCGATGGGGCTGCAGCCGGACTTCCTCGGCGCCAACAGTGTGCTGTGGTCGATCGCGAACATCGTCACGTGGACCTACACCGGCTACAACATGCTCATCATCGTGGCGCAGCTGAAGTCCATCCCCGGCGAGGTCTACGAGGCCGCCAAGGTCGACGGCGCGAACGCGTTCCAGGTCGCGTGGCGGATCCAGATCCCGCTCATCGCGCCGGCCCTGGTGCTCACGACGGTGTTCTCGATCATCGGCACCCTGCAACTCTTCGCGGAGCCGCAGATCCTGTCGACCGTGGCCCCGGCGATCGACACCGAGTACACGCCGAACTACGCCGCCTACACGAACGCGTTCGCGTTCAACGAGTACGGCGTCGCGAGTGCGCAGGCGGTCATCATCGCGCTGGCCGCGTTCATCCTGTCGTTCACGTTCCTCGCGCTGACGAACCGACCGCCCAAGGACGAACGCGACCGACGCAAGCGCGCACGGCGCGACGGCCGGGAGGCCCGCACCGCGCTCCAGACGCGCGCTGCGGCGGGCAGCACGGTCACCACCCAAGCCGACCCGGGCCTCCAGGCCGGTCGCGTCGCGACCACCGAAGGGACTGACCGATGACCAGCGAAGCCATCGAAGCGCCGGCCACGGCGAAGACCGCCGTCCCCGTGGACACCACGTCGATCTCGGCGCACCAGCGCCGCAAGCTCGACCGGTCGCCGCGCTCGCAGATCGTGGTGACGGGCATCCTCGTCGTCGTCGCGCTGTACTTCATCGTCCCGCTGTACTGGGTCGTCATCGCCGCGACGAAGACCACGGGCGCGCTGTTCTCGACGAACGGGTTCTGGTTCGGCGGCGAGTTCGCGCTCTGGAGCAACCTGCAGCAGGTGTTCACCTACGACGGCGGCATCTTCGTCCGGTGGATCGCGAACAGCATCCTGTACTCCGGCGTCGGTGCCGTCCTGGCGACCTACTTCGCCGCTGCCGGCGGGTACGCGCTGGCGAAGTACGACTTCCGGGGACGACAGTTCGTGTTCGGCACGATCCTCGGCGGCGTGCTCGTGCCGGGGACCGCGACGGCACTGCCGCTGTTCCTGCTGTTCTCGTCGATGGGCCTGACCGACACGTACTGGAGCGTGCTCATCCCGAGCCTGGTGTCACCGTTCGGCCTGTTCCTGTGCCGGGTGTACGCCGCCGCGTCGGTGGACACCACCCTGCTCGAACAGGCACGCATCGACGGGGCCGGTGAGCTGCGGATCTTCCACACCGTGGTGCTCCGGCAGATGACCCCGGCGCTCGTCACCGTGTTCCTGTTCCAGGTGGTCGGGATCTGGAACAACTTCTTCCTGCCGCTCATCATGCTGGCAGACCAGAAGCTGTACCCGATAACACTGGGTCTGAACAACTGGCGCTCGCAGGTCGACCGCCTGCCGGAGTTCTACCAGCTCACCACCGGCGGGGTGCTCGTCTCGGTCATCCCGCTCGTCATCGCCATCATCGTCCTCCAGCGCTTCTGGCGTGGAGGCCTCACGGAAGGATCGGTCAAGGGTTGACCCACTCCGCACTCTCGTCCACCGCACCCGGCTCCGACTCGCGGCTGGCACCCCGTGCCTGGCTGCACACCGACGCCCCGTCCCTGTCGCTGAACGGGGACTGGCGGTTCCGGTGGTCGCCCGTCGCCTCGGTCTCCGAGGACTTCGCGACCGAGGGTGGGGAGGACGACGACCCGGCCTGGGGCGAGCTCCCGGTGCCGTCGCACTGGGTGCTGCACGGCCACGGCGCTCCGAGCTACACGAACCTGCAGTACCCGTTCCCGATCGACCCGCCGCACCCACCGGAGGAGAACCCGACCGGTGACCACCGCCGCACGTTCGAGCTGCCGTCGTCGTTCGACGGTGCCGGCCGGGTGCTGCTGCGGTTCGACGGGGTCGAGTCGCACTTCCGGGTGTGGCTGAACGGGACGCTCGTGGGGTGGTCGACGGGCTCGCGCCTGGCGACCGAGTTCGACGTCACCGAACTGGTGCGCCCGGGGGCGAACGAGCTCGCGGTCCGGGTGCACCAGTGGTCGGCGGCGTCCTACCTGGAGGACCAGGACCAGTGGTGGCTGCCCGGCATCTTCCGCGACGTCACCCTGCTCGCCCGGCCCACGGCTCCGATCGACGACGTGTTCGTCCAGGCCGGCTGGCGGGCGACGCTCGGCACGGCTGCCTCGGCGGGCACCGCGGCGTCGGGACGGCCGGAGACGGGGACCGGCACGATCACGTTCCCGACGCTCGACGCGGTGTTCCCGGTGCGGTTCGCGGTGCCCGGCCTGGGCGTCGACGTGACCTGGGCCACGGCGTACGACGTCGCGCCGATCGAGGTCGAGGGCGTCGAACCGTGGAGTGCCGAGCTGCCGAAGCTGTACGACGCGACGCTGTCGACCGGTTCCGCGGCGGGCGGCTCGGGCGGTGCCGCCGGTGGCGAGACCGTCTCGCTCCGGCTCGGGTTCCGCACCGTGTCGATCGTGGGCGACCGGTTCCTGGTGAACGGTGAGCGCGTGGTGTTCCACGGCGTGAACCGGCACGAGACCCACCCCGTGCGCGGCCGGGTGTTCGACGAGGAGCACGCCCGCGCCGACATGGCGCTGATGAAGCGGAACAACGTCAACGCCATCCGCACCTCGCACTACCCGCCGCACCCCCGTGTGCTCGACCTGGCCGACGAGCTCGGGTTCTGGGTGATCCTGGAGTGCGACCTGGAGACCCACGGGTTCCTGTTCACCGACTGGGTCGGCAACCCCTCCGACGACCCGGCGTGGGCCGAGGCCTACCTCGACCGCATCGCCCGCACCGTTGAGCGCGACAAGAACCACGCGTCGATCGTGATGTGGTCGCTCGGCAACGAGTCCGGCACCGGTCGGAACCTCGCGGCGATGTCGCAGTGGGTGCACGACCGCGACGTCGAGCGCCCCGTGCACTACGAGGGCGACTACACGGGCGAGTACACGGACGTCTACTCGCGGATGTACCCGACGTTGCAGGAGACCGAGTCGATCGGCGGCGGCACCCCGACGCCCCTGCTCGGCTGCGGCCCGGCCGAGGCGGCACGGCAGCGGTCGAAGCCCTTCATCCACTGCGAGTACGTGCACGCGATGGGCAACGGCCCTGGGCAGATCGCCGAGTACGAGGCCCTGGTCGACCGGTACCCACGGCTGCACGGCGGGTTCGTGTGGGAGTGGCGGGACCACGGCCTGCTCGCGAAGACGCCCACGGGCGAGGACTACTACGCCTACGGCGGGGACTTCGGCGAGGTCGTGCACGACGGCAACTTCGTGATGGACGGCCTGGTACTGCCCGACGACACCCCGACACCCGGGCTCGCCGAGTTCGCAGCCGTCGTGGCCCCGATCCGGCTCGCGGTCTCGGACACCACGGTGCTGGTCGAGAACCGGTACCACTCGGCATCGACCGCCGGGCTCCGGCTGTGCTGGACCCTGTCGCGGAACGGCGTCGTCGAAGCCTCGGGGCGCCTGTCCACGGGCATCGTCGCCGCCCGGGAGTCGGCGACGGTCCCGGTGCCCTCCGAGGTGCTCGAGGCAGCCACGTCCGAACTCGCACCCGGCGACGAGCTCTGGTTCGACCTGACCGTGGAACTGGCGGGGCCGACCGCGTGGGCGGACACCGGCCACGTCGTCGCACGCACCCAGCGGCTCGTCGCAGCGCGCGCGGCGGACGCACCACGGGCCTCCCGGCAGGGGTGGGACGGCGACCGACTCGGTGACGGCACCTTCAGCGCCCGCGGTGACCTGGTGTCCTGGAAGGGGCACGAGGTCGCCGGGCCCCGCCTGGAGCTCTGGCGTGCGCCGACGGACAACGACAGCCTGGCGTCACAGGGCGGCTACGAGACCGCGGACCCGGTGCTCACGCACGGGGTCGGCGACCCGACCGCTCCCCCGTCGGCGACGCGCTGGCGCGACCGAGGGCTGGACCGGCTGACGCACCGGCTGGTGTCGGTGTCGCGCACCGACTCCGGTCTGGAGCAGCGGGTGCGCGTCGCGGCGGCGAACAGCGGGTGGGGCCTCGAGGTCACGCACCGCTGGACCCTGACGTCCGACGGGCTCGTGCTGCAGACCGACGCCGTGCCGTTCGGCGCCTGGGACGTCACGTGGCCGCGGATCGGGGTGCGGTTCGACCTGCCGGCGTCGCTGGCGGATACGGACGCGACCTGGTTCGGGACCGGACCGCTGGAGTCGTACGCCGATTCCTCGCATGCTGCCCGTGTCGGCCGGTTCACCGCGCCGGTGCGCTCGCTCGGGGTGGAGTACTCGCGGCCGCAGGAGACCGGACACCGGCCCTCGCTGCGTTCGTTGTCGGTCGGGCCATTCACCGTGACGACGGTCGGGTCGCACCGTGCGGGGTTCACCCTGTCGCCGTGGACCGCGCAGCAGATCGACCGTGCCGAGCACCCGTACGAGTTGCCCACGTCCGACCACCTGTACCTGTACCTCGACGCTGCGCAGCACGGGCTCGGCAGCCGGGCGTGCGGGCTCGACGTGCTGCCGGAGCACCAGCTCTGGCCGCAGGCGTTCAGTTGGAGCGTGCTGCTGGGCTAGGCGGGGTCGGCGCTACCGGAACCAGGTTCCGGACACAGCACCGCGCATCGGCGTGGTTCCGTGTCCGGAACCTGGTTTCGTCGTTGCGTGCGACGCCTACGCGCCGGCGGACAGGGCGCGCAGGGCCTCGGGGTCGCTCGCGTTCAGGAAGTCGGTCAGGCGCTCGGCCTCGCCCGGCTCCTCGATCGCCTCGGCCGCACGCCGCAGGGCGAACAGCGCCCGCAGCACGCCACGGTTGGACTCGTGTGACCACGGCACCGGGCCGACACCGCGCCAGCCGGCCTTGCGCAGGGCATCGAGCCCACGGTGGTACCCGACACGGGCGTACGCGTACGACTCGAGGGTCGCGCCACGCGCCCACGCCTCGTCGGCGAGCAGCGCCCACGCCAGGCTCGACGACGGGTAGGACACCACCACGCTGGCGACGGGGGCCTCCGCCTCGATCGCGGCGGTCACCTCCGGCTCGGCGGGCAGCAGGGTCTCGGGGTTCGACGACGGGGTCGGCAACAGGTTCTCCGGCATGCCCCCAGCCTGTCATCCCTTGCGGGTGCCCGTGTCACGGGATTACCGTGGAGGTCACCTCGTCGTCATCGCGGGGCCGCCGGGGCGGGAGACCGACCGGCGGAACGGATGGCGGACACGGGGGTCCCCCGACGGAAGCAGACGGATTGCTGTCGATCACCGGTACCGCTCAGCCCACGCGCTGACACCGTGATCGCGCGCCCCGTCGGGCGCTCCACCGCACCGCGGTGGCCTCGGTGTCGTGCGCCCAGCATCGACACCGGGAGACACCCCCATGCCCACCAGTCCGTCCGTCGTCCTGCACGACGTCACCTTCGCCTGGCCCGACGGCACCGTCGCGCTCGACCACCTCACCGCCGCCTTCGGACGTGGCCGGACCGGCCTGGTCGGGAGGAACGGGGCCGGCAAGTCCACGCTGGTCCGGCTCGCGACCGGCCGGCTCCACCCCACGTCGGGCAGCATCGCGACGTCGGGTCCCGTCGACCACCTGCCGCAGCGCCTTGCAACGGGGATCGACGACACCATCGCCGACCTGCTCGGCGTCCGTCCCACACTCACCGCGCTCCGGGCCGTCCTGGCCGGCAACGCCACGGCAGCAAAGCTCGAGGCAGTCGGCGACGACTGGGACCTGGAGGAACGGGCCGCCGCGGTGCTCGACCGGGTCGGGCTCGACGGCACCGACCTCGACCGGCCGGTGTCGACGCTGTCCGGCGGGCAGTCGGTGCTCGTCGCCGTCGCCGGGGTTCGGTTGCGCGCTCGGCCGATCGTGTTCCTGGACGAGCCGACGAACAACCTGGACCGCCGCGCCCGCGGGCTGCTCCTCGACCTGGTCGACGACTGGCGCGGCACCCTGGTGCTCGTCAGCCACGACCGGGAACTCCTGGAGCACGTCGACGAGACCGTGGAGCTCCGCGCCGGGTCGATGACGGTCTTCGGCGGGACGTTCAGCGCGTTCGAGGAGCACCTGGCCGTGCAGCAGGCGGCCGTCGAGCGCGAGGTCCGGGTCGCCGACCAGCGGCACCGCACCGAGAAGCGACAGCGCATCGAGGCGGAGACGAAGATCGCCCGACGGGCGAAGGCCGGCGAGAAAGCGGGCCGCTCGATGCCGAAGATCCTGGCGAACGAGCAGCGGAAGAAGGCGCAGGAGACCGCCGGCCGGCTCCGCGTCGGGTACGCGGACGACGAAGCCGCCGCACTCGCGTCCAAGCGCGAGGCCGAGCTCCGCCTGCGCGACGACGAGTCGATCCACGTCACCCTGCCCGACCCGGACGTGCCGGCATCGCGTCGGATCGCCACCGTGGCCGTCCGCGGACGGGACGTCATCGTGCAGGGGCCGGAACGGATCGCCGTCACCGGGGACAACGGCGTCGGCAAGTCCACCCTGCTCGAGCAGCTCGTCGGCGACCCCGCCGCGCGGGAGCACCCGCTGCCCGAGACCACGGCCGTCGCCCACGTCGACCGGATCGCGTACCTGCCGCAGCGGAAGGACAGCCTGGACGACACCGCCACGGTGCTCGACAACGTGCGCCGGGACGCCCCGCACGTGCCCGTCGCCGAGGTCCGCAACCGGCTGGCGAAGTTCCTGGTGCGCGGGGACACCGTCGACCGCCCGGCCGGGGACCTGTCCGGCGGGGAGCGGTTCCGGGTGGCGCTGGCGGCCCTGGTGCTCGCCGACCCGCCGCCGCAGCTGCTCGTGCTCGACGAGCCGACGAACGACCTCGACCTGACGAGCGTCGACCAGCTCGTGGACGCACTGCGGGCCTACCGGGGAGCAGTCGTGGTGGTGAGCCACGACGAGACGTTCCTGGAACGGCTCGAGCTCGACGAACGGATCGAGCTGCGGTGACCCGTCGAGGGACGGACGTCAGCGCCGACGGGTCGGCCGGATCGCGAGCGACTCGACGGTGCCGCGCTCGGGCAGGTCGACGACGGTGCGGACCGCGGCGGCCACGTCCTCGGGTGCCAGGTAGTAGTCGGTGTCGTAGGACTCCCCGAGCTTCGCCACGAGCTGCCGCTGCATGTCCGAGTCGGTCCGGCCCGGGTGCACGCTCGACACCCGCACGCCGTTCGCCCGCTCCTCTTCGCGCAGGGCGTCGGCGAAGGCCCGCAGCGCGAACTTCGACGCCGCGTACACGCCACCGCCGGGGCCCGAGTGGAACCCGGAGCCGCTGTTGATCGGCACGACGATGCCCCGGGCCGCCCGCAGTGCCGGCAGCGCCAGCCGGGTGAGCTCGGCGACCGCGAACACGTTCGTCGCGAAGACCTGCTCCCACACCGCGCGCGGGGTGTCGGCGACGGTGGTGCCCTGCTCGACACCGGCCGAGTGCACGAGGACGTCGAGCCGATCCGGCAGCGCCGGGACCTCGCCCGCGCCCAGGTCACCGACGAACGGCGCCGCGCTCGGCAGCTCCTGGACGAGGGCGTCCACGGCGTCGGCGGACCGGCCGCCCACGAGCACGTGGTGGGTGCGGCCGAGGTCGACGGCGATCGCGCGGCCGATGCCGCGGGTGGCTCCGGTCACCAGGGCGACCGGACGGTTCTGGAGCTGGTCTGTCGTCACGGAGGCCAGCCTACGGAAGCCGGGCCGGGCCTCCTGTGCGGTCGCGGCGACGACGCAGGACCGTCAGCGCGACGCCGGCGACGACCACCAGGCCCACGAGCGCCGCGATGCCCCACGGCGAGCCGGCGAGCGCCGCGACGACCGCCCAGAACACGGCGAGCCCGACCGTCGCGTACAGGAACGCCCATGCCACGCACCCCGGCACCATCGCGATCGTGTACCGCCACCAGGCAACCCGTGCCAGCCCCGCTGTGGCGTTCATCACCGTCTGCAGGCCGACCACGACGAAGCTCACCGTCACCACGGGCAACCCCCAGCGATCCAGCAGCGCCGAACCGCGACGGACCGCCGGCGAGCGCAGCCAGCCGCCCCACCGCGATCGGGACGCACCCGTCACCGCGAGCCGCGCCACCCAGTACGTGGCCTGCGCGCGGCAGAACACGATCACGAAGAGCGCGAGGACGAGCCACCGGAACGGGAGCCCCTCGAGGAAGGACGGCACGCTCGCACCGTAGCGCCCCGACCCGGAGAGTGCCCGTCAGCGGTGGTCGGACGAGCCGCGGTCAGTCGTTGTCGACGCCCTGGCGGATGCGGATGCCCTCGAGCACGTCCTGCGCCCGCTTCTCGTCCTGCTTCTCGATCTGTCGGGTGTCGCGCTCGGGGAGCTGGATGTCCTCCTCCGCGCGGATGCCGGCCTGCAGCTCGCGCCCCCGCTCGATCTCGGCGTCGAACTCGGCACCGAAGAGCAGGGCGTTGTTCGTGATCCAGATCCAGAGCAGGAACACGATGACCCCACCCAGGGAGCCGTACGTGGCGTTGTAGTTCGAGAAGTTCCCGACGTAGAACCCGAAGCCGACGCTCGCGATGACCCAGATGAGGAGCGCCAGGATCGAGCCGCCGCTGACCCAGGTGAACTTCGGCTGCTTGACGTTCGGCGACCAGTAGTAGAGCACCGCGACGACGATGATCGCGATGACGAGCAGGATCGGCCACTGCACGATCGACAGGACGGTGACGGCCACGTCGCCGAGACCGATGACGTCGCCGAAGCTGCGGGCGAGCGGCGCGCTCACCAGGACCAGCAGACCGACCACGAGCAGGACGACGGTGGTGACGGTCACGCCGAGCATGGTCGGGCGGAGCTTCCAGATCGGGCGGCCCTCGCGGACGTTGTAGATCCGGTTCATCGAGCGGCCGAACGCGCCGACGTAGCCGGAGGCCGACCAGAGGGCGCCGAGCAGACCGACGATGAACGTCACCGGCGCAGCGGGCGAGCGGACCAGGCCGTTCACCGGCTCCTTCAGCAGGCTCGCGACGTCACCGCCGCCGACGTTGCGGATCACCTGGAGCAGGGTCTCGATGGTCTTCGCCGGGTCCGACACCAGGCCGAGGATCGACACGACCGCCAGCAGCCCGGGGAACAGCGCGAGCACCGAGTAGTACGTCAGGCTCGCCGCCAGGTCGGTGCACTGGTCGCTCGTGAACTCGCGCAGCGTCTTCTTCAGCGTGTAGACGAGCGTCGGCTTCTTGAGGTCGGTGGGGTTGTCGGGCTTCCGGGCGTCGTCCGGGTCCGGCTTGTGCTCTTCGTGCGCCATGTGACTACCCTCTCGCCTTCACGGCCTGCTTCGACCGCTTGACCGCCTGCTTGCGGTTCTTGTTCGCCCGTCGCTGCACCGCCGCGATGCCGACCTGCTGCTTCACGCGGGCGCGGTGCGCCGGGTCCTGCTCAAGCGCTTCCTCCGCCGCCTTGGCCCGCGCCTTCCGGCCCTTGCGACCTGCCTGCGCCTGCTCCTTCGCCGAAGGGGCGTCGCCACGCGCACCGAACGGCAGCAGCGCGGTGAAGGCCGAGTTCGCCGGCGGCTGAGCGAGGTGCCCAGCGGGCTTGTTCCGGAGCGCGATGCCGAGGACGATCGCCGCGACACCGGTCAGACCGGTGATGCCCATCGCCACCAGCGGCGTGGGGTCGCGGTGCCACCGCTGCTTCGTCTTGGCGACCGCGAGCCGCGTCCGGGCGGGCAGGTCCGCGCGTCGCTTCAGCTCCGTCACGGTGTCCGTGATGCCCTCGCGGGTGCGCACGTTGGCGAGTTCGAGCTCGGGCAGACTGTCCTTGGCCATTCCCCATTTCGTACACGTCCCACCCGGGATCGTGCCCAGCAGGCCGCGTCTACCGTGCCGCACATGCTCTTCCGGGACGCCGCCGAGGGGATCCACCGCCTCGAGATCGCACACACCAACACGTACCTCGTCGAGACCGGCGATCAGTTGCTCGTCGTCGACGCGGGGTTGCCCGCCGCGTGGCCGCACCTGCAGCTCGCCGTGCACGACCTGGGCTACACGCCCGACCAGGTCGAGGGGCTCCTGCTCACGCACGGGCACTTCGACCACGTCGGCACCGCCGCACGGATGCACCGCGACTGGGGCACGCCCGTGTTCGTCCACCCGGGCGATCGGCACCTCGCCGCGCACCCGTACTCGTACCGGCCGCAGACGAACCGTTTCGGGTTCGTGGCGCTCCACCCGGGGGGTCTGCGCCCCCTGGGCCGCATGCTGCTGGCCGGTGCGGTCACGGTCGACGGCATCGCGGACACCGAGCCGCTGGAGAGCCGCGCCGACGTGCCGGGCAACCCGTGGATCATCGAGACCCCGGGACACACCGACGGCCACGTGGCACTGCACTTCGCCGACCGCGACGCCGTGATCGCCGGGGACGCGCTCGTCACCTTCGACCCGTACACGGGCGGGATCGGACCGCGGATCGTCGCACCCGCGGCGACCTCCGACGTCGACACGGCGGTCGCGTCGCTCGACCGGCTCGCGGACACCGAGGCGAAGCACGTGCTGCCCGGCCACGGGTCGGGCTGGTCGCTCGGCGTGCGGCGGGCCGTCGCGCAGGCGCGGCGGGCGGCCGGCGCCGCCTGACGCGCGAGCGACAGATCAGGCGGACCGCACCGGGTCTGGTTCGCGAAAGCGACAGTATGCCGCGAACGTTCCGCAACCCACTGTCGCTTTGACGCGGTGGGCACGACCAGAGCCGGACTGGAGGCGCGGTGCGGGCCCGCCCCGCGCCTCCAGGCCGTGGGTGGGTGCGGTCAGGACGGGACGACGACGTCCTCGGGCAGGCCGGACGCCGCGGAGCGGCCGGCGGCCTCCATCAGCGCGAGGCTCCGCAGGTTGTCACGACCGCTCGTCTCCGGGGCGGGGCCGCCCTGCACGGAGCGGGCGAACGCCTGCAGCCCGCCCTGGCGGTCGGTGTGCGCGAGCACGGGGAGCTCGACCGGCTCGGCGACGTCGTCCTGCGTGCGGCGGACGGTGACCCGGTCGCCGTCGACCGCGTTCGGCTCACCGTCGCGGCTCGTGAACCAGAGCTCGCCGTCCTCGCCCTCGATGCTCCACTCCCCGGCCCAGGCGGTGCGCGGGCCACGGCTCAGCCAGCTGCCGCGGTAGTTGACGACCGTGCCGCCGTCGAGCTCGATGATCATCGAGGCGACCGCTTCGTCCTGGTACTTGCTGTAGGCGGGGTAGCTGGCCTTGGCGAAGACCCGGACGGCCTCTTGCCCGGTGATCATCCGGAGCAGGTCGAAGTGGTGGATCGCCATGTCGTTGATCATCGCGTGCGGGAACCGGTAGTGCGGGTACGTCTCGGCGGGCTGGTCGTTGTCCCACTGCCGGAAGTCGACGTTGATCGCGGAGACCTCGCCGACCACGTCCGCCTCGAGCATCTCCTGCACCACCCGCGGCGCCGGGTACCAGCGGTAGTTCTGGCTGACCTGCAGCACCAGGCCGAGCTCCTCGGCGCGACGGACCGCGGTGACGGCCTCGTCGGTGGTGTTGGCGAACGGCTTCTCGACCAGGACGTGCTTGCCGGCGTCGAGGGCCTCGAGCGCGAGTGGCACGTGCGTCACGGCCGGGGCGGTGATGACGACGGCGTCGGCCTCGACCGCGGCGAGCGCCTCGGTCAGGGACCCGAACGCCGCGGAGGCCGGGAGCCCGAGGTCGGTCCGCACGGCCTCGAGCGTCGGCGCCGACGGGTCGACGATCCCGACCACCTGCACTTCCGACACCTCTGGGATGGCGGTGCGGGCCCAGTTGCCGCCCCACCCTCCGAGACCGACGTGGATGATCCGGACGCTCATGCGCGCACTCCTTCGTGACTGCCGTCGTGACTGGTGACGCACCACGGACGCCGCGGTGCGTGCGTCCAGTCTGTCAGTGCGTGAAGGCGTACGCGATGAGTGCCATCGTGACGATGAAGCCCGCCAGGTAGTTGATCCAGAGGAAGCGCTTCCACCCGGCGTTCGCGGCCTCGGCGCCGTGGTCCGTGATGTTCCACCAGGGCAGCACGTTGAGCGCGTACGGGATGACGACGATCGCGGCGATCGGCCCGGGGAACGCCGAGAACAGCAGCGCGATGCCGGCGACCAGGTAGGCGACGAAGGCCAGGCGGACGGTGGCCCGGGCGCCGATCACGGTCGCGACGGAGCCGATGCCACCGGCACGGTCGGCCAGGACGTCCTGCACGGCACCGAACGCGTGCGAGGCCACACCCCACAGGAAGAACGCGATGCAGACGGCGACGAGTTCACCGGTCCAGTGCGGGCCCGCCAGGGCGAGGCCGTAGATCGCCGGCGAGACGAAGTGCGTGCTCGACGTGAGCGAGTCGAGGAACGGCTTCTCCTTGAACCGCAGCCCCGGTGCCGAGTACGCGATCACCGCGAACACGCTGATCGCCAGGACGAGCCACGACCACGGCCCGTTGCCGCTGACCGCGCCGAGCACCACGAGCGCGACGAGGAAGGGGACGTTCGTGACGACGACGGCCCACAGCGTGGTGCGGTGGACGCTCTTGTCGAGCAGGGCACCCTCGACGCCGCCCTTGCGCGGGTTGCGCAGGTCGGACTCGTAGTCGAAGACGTCGTTGATGCCGTACATCGCCAGGTTGTAGGGCACCAGGAAGTACACGACACCGACCAGGAACGCGACGAGCGAGAACCCGCCGCCGCCCTCGACGCCGACCCCGCTGCCGAGCAGGTACGCGGCGCCGAACGGGTAGGCGGTGTTCACCCAGCTGATAGGGCGCGACGACACGAACAGGGCGCGGAGGGTCGACGGCCTGGAGGCGGTGCTGGCGTTCACTTCATGTCCTCTGCTGGTGCTGGGGCCGGGTCGGGCGCGGGGCGCGCGCCGGTCCGGTCGAACAGGACCCACAGGCTGGGCAGCAGCACGATGGCGGACATCGCGTAGGCGAGGTCCTCGACCGGGATCGCACCGATCTTCGCACCGCTGATGAGCGAGGGGTCGTAGGCGACGATCCGCAGCGTGACGATGACGTTGTCGAACACCATCGTCATCACCAGCAGCGCGACGCCCGCGATCACGGACGTGAGCACCGCGACCCGACGCCCGACCGCGGGCCGTCGACCCGCCGCACGGGCACGGCGAGCGGCGACGACGCCGGCGACCACGGCCACGACGGCCGTGACGCCGAAGAACGGCAGGGCCAGGAGCGCGTACGCCCCGGTGCCGTTCACGCGCGCCGCCGATCGGTCGCCCGCTGCACCAGGGGCCGGACGAAGCCGACCAGGTCCATCGTCGAGTAGCAGAGCAGCAGCAGGAAGAAGAGTTCCTCGAGCGGGACCTCGGGCGCCAGGAGCACCCCGGTGAGCAGGTTCTGCGGCCCGATGAAGAAGATGCCGGCAGCGACACCGGCGACGTCCCACACCATGAAGAACGCGACACCGACGACCATCACGGCCGCCGCCCGCCACGGTGCCCGCCAGAAGAACAGCCGGAAGCGGGCGTCCAGCACGGTCATGCCGACCAGGGACACCACCAGGCCGGCGAGGTAGACCCCGGGCATCAGGCGGTCTCGGTCCGGTCCCGCGGGGCCCCGAGGGGCGTCGGCAGCGGCTCGGTGCTCCGGTCGCCGTGGATGCGCTTGAGCAGGACCTCGGCGCTGATCAGGCACATCGGCAGACCGATGCCCGGGATCGTCGAGGCACCGACGTAGTACAGCCCCTCGACCTTCTTCGACGCGTTCTTCTCGCGGAAGAACGCGCTCTGCTTCAGGGTGTGCGCCGGGCCGAGCATCGAGCCGTTCCAGGCGTTCAGGTCGTCGGCGAAGTCGCGCGGTCCGATCGTGCGTCGGACCCGGATGCGGTCGCGCAGGTCCGGCACCCCGGCGCGCTCGGCCAGCACGTCGATGGCACGGTCGGCGATCTGCTCGACCTGGTAGTCACCGGCACCGTCGATGCCGCCCTTGCCGATCGACAGGTCGGCGGGCAGGGGCACCAGGATGAACAGGTTGCTGGTGCCGGGCGGGGAGACGCTCGGGTCGGTCTCGGACGGGGCGCAGACGTAGATCGAGGCGGGGTCCGGCACGTGTCGGTCGTCGCCGAAGATGGCTCCGAAGTTCGCCCTCCAGTCCGCGGTGAACATCAGGGTGTGGTGCAGCAGGCCCGGTGTCGGACCGTCGATGCCGAGGTACACGAGCACCGCGCTCGGGCCCGGGTCGCGCTTCTTCCAGTGGTCGGCGCCGTGGGTGCGGTGCTCACGCTCGAGCAGCTGCATCTCGGTGTGCTGCATGTCGGCAGCGCTGACCACGAGGTCGGCGGGGGCCGTGTGCTGCACACCGTCGCGGTCGCGGTGGACGACCCCGGTGGCGACGCCGTCCTCGACGACGATCCGCTCGACCTTCGCACCGGCGATGATCTTCGCGCCCTCGGCACGGGCGACCCGCTCGACGGCGGAGATCACCTCGGTGATGCCGCCCTTCGGGTAGAGCACGCCGTCGGCCAGGTCCAGGTGGCTCATCAGGTGGTACATGCTCGGTGCCGCGTACGGACTCGTGCCGAGGAACACCGCCGGGTAGCCGAGGATCTGCCACAGGCGACGGTCGCGCACCGCGGTCTCGGCGAAGGTGGAGAGCGGCTCGAGCAGCAGGCGCGCGAGCTTGGGCAGACGACGCAGGACGTCGGGTGCGGCGAGCTTCGTGAGGTCCTGGAAGCTCGTGTAGAGGAACCGGCGCACGGCCATCGTGTAGGTGTCCTCGGCCGACGCGAGGTACTTCCGCATCCGCTCGCCGGCACCGGGCTCGATGGACTCGAACAGCGCGATGTTGGCCTCGGCGTCGGCGCGCAGGTCGATCGGCTCCTCGTGGCCCTCGCTGTAGACGCGGTAGCCGGGGTCGAGCTTCACCAGGTCGAGTTCGGCCTCGGCCGACGTTCCCAGCAGCTGGAAGAAGTGGTCGAAGACCTCGGGCATGAGGTACCACGACGGCCCGGTGTCGAACCGGAACCCGTCCTGCTCCCACGAGCCGGCACGGCCGCCGAGCTGCGTGCGCTGCTCGAGCACCGTCACCGAGAAGCCGTCGCGTGCGAGCAGCGCTGCGGCCGCCAGGCCGCTGATGCCGCCGCCGATGACGACCGCGCGGCGTGCGGGCACCTTGCGCCGGGTGGTGGTGGCGACCGTCGTCGGTCGGGAGGCGCGGGGCGGGGTCATGAGGAGCCTCCCGGCCGGTGGGTGGTGACGCGCGACCGGAGCGGTGCGCGTCCGGCGAGGACCTGCGCCGCGAGGCGCACCTTCACCGGGTTGGGGACGCGCACGCGCGTCGTGACGAGGCGGCTCGCCGGGGTGCGCGCGAGTCGGTCGTTGAGTTCCTGGAACAGCGCGTGGGCGAGTCCGACGGCGTTGCGGGCGTCGGCCGGCAGCAGCCGGATCGTACGTGCTGCGTGGTCGAGGTCGGCCTGCACGTCGGCGACCAGGCGGTCCTTGGTGGCCTCGTCGAAGGAGCGGATGTCGACGCCCGGGAAGTACGAGCGACCGAGGACCTCGAAGTCGGCGTGCAGGTCACGCAGGAAGTTCACCTTCTGGAACGCGGCGCCGAGCGCACGTGCACCGGCGACGAGTTCGGCCTGGTCGAACGTCGGCCGACCGGCGCGGTACACGAACGCGCGCAGGCACATCAGGCCGACGACCTCGGCGGAGCCGTACACGTACGCGTCGAACGAGGCGTCGTCGTGCTCGGTGCGGTCGAGGTCCATGCGCATCGAGGCGAAGAACGGGGCGGTGAGCTCGGCGCCGAAGCCGGTGGCGCGGGCGGTGCGGGCGAACGCGTGGACGACCGGGTTCACCGAGAAGCCGAGCGCGATGGCCCGTTCGGTGTCGGCCTCGAGCTCGTCGAGCACCGTGCGGGCGAGCTCGCGGTCGAGCCCGGCCTCGGTCGCGGGGCCGTCGACGACCTCGTCGGCGACGCGGACCAGCGCGTAGACGTTCCGGATGTGCTCGCGCGTGTCGCGGGCCAGCATGCGGCTCGCCAGCCCGAACGATGTGGAGTACCGGTCGATGACGACCCCCGACGCGGCCTCGGCGGTGGCGTCGTAGAGCTGGAGGCGAGCCGGACGGGATCCGGTCGCCGTGGTGGTGCTGTGGGTCACCGGGCGCGCTCCACGAGTTCGGTCACGAGGGCCTCCAGGCGGTCGGCGAGGTCGTACGGCAGCCGGGCGAGCTCGGCCCGGGCGAGTGCGGTGTGGTCGGCGACACGTGCTTCCGCGGCGCCGCGCGCACCGCAGGACACCAGGGTCGCACGGACCTCGTCCGCGCGGGCCTCGGTCAGGTCCGGGTCGCCGAGGTACGGCTCGAGGTCGGGCCAGCAGTCGGTGGTCGCCGCGTACGCGATCAGCATGGTGCGCTTGCCCTCGCGCAGGTCGCCCAGCACGGTCTTGCCGGTCATGGTCTCGTCGCCGAAGACCCCGAGCAGGTCGTCGACGATCTGGTACGCGATGCCGATCTCCCGTCCGAAGGCTCCGAGGGCGGTGACGATCTCCTCGTCGGCGCCGGCCAGCACGGCGCCGGACTGCAGCGGCGCCTCGAACGAGTACACGCTCGTCTTCGCCCGTTCCATCGCCAGGACCTCGTCCACGGTCGGCATCACGCCGAGCGCCAGGTCGACGTCGGTCATCTCGCCGGCGGCGCTGGCGAACACCGCCTCGTCGAGCAGTTCGAGCAGCCGCTCGCGGCGGGTGCCGTCGACGCCCGCAGCCTCGATGAAGCGGGGCGCACCGGCGAGGGCCAGGTCACCGGCGATGACCGCGGCACTCATCCCCCGGTGCTCGGCCGTCGGCAGCGGCAGGCCGCCCGTCGTCCCGTTGTCGCGGAAGGACCCGGCGACGTTCGGCTGCCCACGGCGCGACCAGTCGCGGTCGATGACGTCGTCGTGCACCACGAGTGCGGTGTGCAGGAGTTCGTAGGCCGCGGCGACGTTGGCTGCGGCGTGCGCGTCGGTGCCGCCCATGCCGGCGTACGCGGTCATGACCATGCGGGGCCGGAAGCGCTTGCCGCCCATGCTCGCCTTGCGGAGCACGCGCCACAGTTCTTCGGACGGTCGGCCGTAGCGCTCGGCGCGTGCCGACGACACGGCGAAGAAGCGCTCGAGGCAGTCGTCGACGAGCGCGAGGTCGATGTGCGGCACGGTGGTCGCTTCCTCGCTCATTGGCCTAACCTATCGACTCAGATGAACGCTTTCCCTGAATCCGTGGTGCTCCTGGCCGACGACCGTACCCCGATCGGCACGGCGGACAAGTTCACGGTGCACACAGCCCACACGCCCCTGCACCTGGCGTTCTCGTGCCACGTCCGGAACACCGACGGTGACGTCCTGGTGACCCGACGAGCACTGTCGAAGAAGACCTGGCCGGGGGTGTGGACGAACACCTTCTGCGGCCACCCCGGTCCGGACGAGTCCTTCGAGGACGCCATCGGCCGTCGTGCCTCTCGCGAGCTCGGCATCACCGTGCGCGACGTCGAGGTCGTGCTGCCGGAGTTCCGGTACCGCGCGGTCGACGCCTCGGGCATCGTGGAGAACGAGGTCTGCCCCGTCTTCCGTGCCGTGACCGACGACACCCCGGCGCCCGCGGACGACGAGGTCGCCGAGTGGGCATGGGTGTCCGAGGACTCTCTCAGGCAGGCCGTCGCCGGCGCGCCGTTCGCCTGGAGCCCGTGGCTCGGGTGGCAGCTCGCCGAACTCGAGACCGCCGGGCTGCACGTCACGCGCTGACGCTCCTGCGCCTGCCGCGACGGGTTGTCCGACCCGCGCCGCAGGCGTACGCTCGACCGTCGGCAGCGCTCTGGGCGCCGCCACGACGAGACGAGAAGGGCAGGTGAGGCGCGATGTCGGGTGACCATCCTCGATCGGGCCGGCCGCCCGTGTCGGTCGTCGCGCCCGCTCGCTGACCCTGCCCCGCCCCGGATCGACTCCGGGGCGCCATCGCGCCCGCCTGCTCCCCACCGAAGGAGCACGCACATGGCACTGATCGACAACGCGATCTACGTCCGGGGACGCCGCGTGGAGTCTCCGTCGACCCTGTCGCGCCCGGCTCGTGGCGACCTGACGTGGATCGGGCTGCTCCGGCCCGACCCGCACGAGCTCGAGGCCGTCGCCACCGAGTTCGACCTGCACGAGAACGCCGTCGAGGACGCCCGCAAGGGACACCAGCGCGCCAAGCTCGAGCGCTACGGCGACACCCTGTTCCTGGTGCTCCGGCCGGCCTGGTTCGACCCGTCCGAGGGCACCGTCGAGTTCGGCGAGGTGCACCTGTTCGTCGGCGACCACTTCGTCGTGAGTGTCCGGCACGCCGCCCGACCCGACCTGGCGGTGCTGCGGGCACAGGTCGAGGCGGACCCGGAGTTCCTGGCGAAGGGGTCCGAGGCCGTGACCGCGGCCGTGCTCGACGAGGTCGTCGACGGCTACGGCCCCGTCGTCCAGGTCCTGCAGGAGCAGATCGACGCCATCGAGGACCAGCTGTTCGCCGGGCAGGTCGACCCGGGGGTCTCGAAGCGCATCTACCAGCTACTCAGCGAGGTCCTCGCGTTCCAGCGGGCCACCACCCCGGTGCCGGCGATGGTCACGGGGCTGCTCCGCGGTGCCGACAAGTACGGCGTGGACGACGACGTGCAGCACCGGCTCCGCAACGTGCACGACCACGCGCTCCGTGTCACCGAGCGGGTCGACTCGTTCCGCGCCCTGCTCGAGAACGCCCTGACCCTGCACGCCACCCTGGTGTCGCAGGAGCAGAACGAGGCGATGCGCCGGATGACCAGCGCGAGCCTGGCCCAGGGCGAGGAGAGCCGGCAACTCGCCCGGGCAGCACACCGCCAGGGCGAGGAGGTCAAGAAGATCTCGTCGTGGGCGGCGATCCTGTTCGCGCCCGGCCTGATAGCCGGTGTGTACGGGATGAACTTCGACCACATGCCCGAGCTGCACTGGCACTACGGGTACCCGGTCGCGATCCTCGGCATGCTCCTGCTGATGGGCGTGCTCTGGGCGATCTTCCGCAAGCGCAACTGGCTCTGAGCGGACGGCGGATCGGCGCACAGGTGGCGTCGATCCGTCGGACGTGCATAATGATCTGGCCCGGATGTGAACGTGCACATCGATGTGCCACGACACCCGGGCGGAAACGAGCAGCAATGGCGTCATCGCGGACACAGCAACCGCGTTCGCCCAGCATCCGTGACGTCGCACGGATCGCGGGCGTCTCGCACCAGACCGTCTCGCGGGTGCTGAACAACTCGGACGCGATCCGGGCCGAGACACGCGACAAGGTCCTGGCGGCCATGGAGCAGCTGCAGTACCGGCCGAACCGGGCCGCACGCGCCCTGGTCACGAGCCGGACCCACACGATCGGCGTCCTGACGGCCCGCCGCGCCCACTACGGTCCGGCCGTGGCACTGCAGGCGATCGAGGACGCCGCGATGCTCCGCGGCTACTCGGTCACGACGGCGAACATCGCCGAGGCGACCGACGCCGCCGTGCGTGAGGGACTCGGGCACCTGCTCGACCTCGACGTCGAGGGCATCGTCGTCATTGCCCCCCAGCAGCGGGTCTTCGACCTGATCGCGGAGCTCGGTATCCGCACCCCCTACGTCACCATGCGCGCCAGCGTCGGTGAGGATCCGACGGCCCTGTGGGTGGACCAGATGGAGGGCGCACGGCTCGCGACCGCGCACCTGCTCGACCTGGGGCACGAGTACGTGCGGCACATCGCCGGACCGCAGGACTGGATCGAGGCCGACGCCCGCATGCAGGGGTTCCTGCGCGAGATGTCCGACCGCGACATGGCCGTCGCGCCGCCGATCCTGGGCGACTGGACCGCCGACTTCGGCTACCACGCCGGCCGCGAGCTGCTGCGGTGGCGGGACTGCACCGCGATCTTCTGCTCGAACGACCAGATGGCGCTCGGCGTCATGCACGCAGCGCGCTCGTACGGGCTCGACGTCCCGGGTGACCTGTCCGTGGTCGGCTACGACGACATCCCCGAGGCGAAGCACTTCTGGCCACCGCTCACCACGGTGCAGGTCGACTTCGCCGAGCTCGGGCGGCGCTGCGTGGACCTGCTGCTGCCGAGTGAGGGCGAACTGCTCCGCCCGATCGACATCGTCCCGCAGCTGGTCGTGCGCGCCTCCACGAGCGCGCCCCGCACGCGCTGACGCACCTCGGGCCTCGGCGCCCCGGGGTACCTGCCACGAACGGGCATACCTACCACGAACTTCTGCCCAGGTACGCCCGAAGACACCAGCTACGCCCGGAACCACCCTGCGCCCCCGGAGTACCTGCCACAAACGGGCGTACCTGCCACGAACTTCCGACCAGATACGCCCGGAACGACCAGGTACGCCCGAAACCACCCGGCCGCCCCGGAGTACCTGCCACAAACGGGCGTACCTGCCACGAACTTCCGACCAGGTACGCCCGGAAGCGCCAGGCAAGCCCGCCCCGACGAGGCGAGCGCGGCTCCGGACGCGACCACGAAGCGGACGGGAGGCCCGTGGCCGGCCCGCCACGGGCCTCCCGTCCGCGCATGCGGTTCCGCGCAACGAAACGCCCGTTCCCGGGGCCCCTGGCCCCAACCCGGGGGACGTTCCCTCCGGATCACGCACGCCGTTACGAAAACGCGACCAATCCGAATTGACAGCCACACCGAGGCTGTGCGTAAATTGCCTCCGTCCAGCCGATGTGACCGTTCACATGAGCGTCACACCGAGCCGGATCCGGACGCGACAACGAAGTCCACACAGGCCCCCTGTGCTTTCGCTGCCGCAGCAGAACCACCCGAACACACTGCCGCACCGAAGCGGCAGAAGGAGATGCACTGTGGCGTCAACCCCGATCGACACCGGCCTCGAGACCCGGTCGATCACCGCACCCGAGACGATCCTCGAGATGCGCTCGATCACCAAGGAGTTCCCTGGTGTGAAGGCGCTGGCCGACGTCTCCCTCAGCGTCCGTGCCGGCGAGATCCACGCGATCTGCGGCGAGAACGGCGCCGGCAAGTCGACCCTGATGAAGGTCCTGTCGGGCGTCTACCCGTACGGCACCTACAGCGGCGAGATCGTCTACGAGGGCGAGGAAGTCCGCTTCTCGAACATCAAGCAGTCCGAGCAGGCCGGCATCGTCATCATCCACCAGGAGCTGGCGCTCATCCCGGAGCTCTCGATCACCGAGAACCTGTTCCTCGGCAACGAGCCGGGCCGCGGTGGCGTCATCAACTGGACCGCCGCGCAGCTGCGTGCGCAGGACCTGCTCGCCCGCGTCGGCCTGGCCGACGACCCGGACACGCAGATCAAGAACCTCGGTGTCGGCAAGCAGCAGCTCGTCGAGATCGCGAAGGCCCTGCACAAGGACGTCAAGCTCCTGATCCTCGACGAGCCGACCGCCGCGCTCAACGAGAACGACTCGCAGCACCTGCTCGACCTGATCGTCGGGCTGAAGGCCAAGGGCATCGCGAGCATCATCATCAGCCACAAGCTCAACGAGATCGAGCAGATCGCCGACGAGATCACGATCATCCGCGACGGCAAGGCCATCGAGACGCTCAACGTCAAGGCGGACGGCGTCAACGAGGACCGCATCATCCGCGGCATGGTGGGCCGCTCGCTCGAGTCGCGCTTCCCGGACCGCACCCCGAAGATCGGCGAGACCTTCTTCGAGGTCCGCAACTGGACCGTGCAGCACCCGCTCGACTCGTCGCGCCTGGTCTGCAAGGCCTCGAACTTCCACGTCCGCCGCGGTGAGATCGTCGGCTTCGCCGGCCTGATGGGCGCCGGACGCACCGAGCTCGCGATGAGCCTGTTCGGTCGCTCGTACGGCACCTGGCTCGACGGCCAGATCATCAAGGACGGCCGCGAGATCAAGGTCACGAACGTCCAGCAGGCGATCGAGAACGGCCTCGGCTACGTCTCCGAGGACCGCAAGGCGCTCGGCCTGAACCTGCTCGACACCGTGAAGCGCTCGACGGTCGCCGCCGACCTGCAGAAGATCTCGAAGCTCGGTGTCGTCGACTCGCTCGAGGAGTACTCGGTCGCCGAGAAGTACCGCAAGATGCTCCGCACGAAGGTGCCGAGCGTCGAGGACAACGTCGGCAAGCTCTCTGGTGGCAACCAGCAGAAGGTCGTCCTGTCCAAGTGGATGTTCACCGACCCGGACATCCTGATCCTCGACGAGCCAACCCGCGGCATCGACGTGGGCGCCAAGTTCGAGATCTACGGGATCATCCAGCAGCTCGCGGCCGAGGGGAAGGGCATCATCCTCATCTCGTCCGAGCTCCCCGAACTCCTCGGTCTCTCCGACCGGATCTACACCATCTTCGAGGGCCAGATCACCGCTGACCTCCCGGCCGACCAGGCCGATCCCGAATCGCTCATGCGCAGCATGACCTCCGCGCGGAAGGGCGCCACCGCCTCATGAACAACCTGAAACTGCTCTTCGGCAAGGGCAACAGCATCGGCCAGTACGGCATGATCATCGCCCTCATCGTGCTGCTGATCTTCTTCTCGATCACCACGAACGGGCTCATCCTCGAGCCGACCAACGTCATCAACCTGTTCCTGCAGTACTCCTACATCCTGATCCTGGCGCTCGGCATGGTCATGGTCATCATCGCGGGGCACATCGACCTGTCGGTGGGTTCGGTCGCAGCGGTCGTCGGCATCGTCGTGGCGCAGTCCATGGCCGTGTGGGACTTCCCGGTGTGGGCCGCCATCATCCTGGGTCTCGCGTGCGGTGCCCTGATCGGTGCATGGCAGGGCTTCTGGGTCGCGTTCGTGAAGGTCCCGGCCTTCATCGTGACGCTGGCCGGTCAGCTCATCTTCCGTGGCGTGAACCAGATCATCGGCAACTCGACGTCGGTCCCCGTCCCGGACGCCTTCACCCCGATCGGCGCCGGCTTCCTCGGTGACTTCGGCCCCGACTTCGGCTTCAGCAACGGCACGCTGCTCATCGGCCTCGTCACGATCCTCGCGCTCATCATCATCGAGGCCCGTGGCCGTTCCCGCCGTCGGAAGATGCAGGCCGAGGTCCCGCCGCTGTGGGTCTCGATCGTCCGCACCGGCATCCTGGTCGCCGTCACGCTCGTCGCCACGTACCTGTTCGGTGCCGGCCCGGTCGGCACCTCGGTCCCGATCGTCGCGATCATCCTCGGCATCCTGACCATCGTCTACGGCTTCGTCACGAAGAACACGATCTTCGGTCGCCAGGTCTACGCCGTCGGTGGCAACGCCAACGCAGCCGTCCTGTCCGGCGTCTCGGCGCGGCGGGTCAACTTCTTCGTCATGATGAACATGTCGGTCCTCGCCGCGATCGCCGGCATGGTGTTCGTCGCCTACTCCGGCGCCTCGGGCCCCGCGGACGGCACCGGCTGGGAGCTCGACGCGATCGCCGCCGTGTTCGTCGGTGGCGCGGCGGTCGCCGGTGGTGTCGGCACGATCTCCGGCTCGATCATCGGTGGTCTCGTGATGGCGCTGCTGTCGAACGGTCTGCAGCTCATGGGCCTCGAGTCCAACCAGGTGCAGATCATCCGCGGTCTCGTCCTGCTCGTCGCCGTCGCCTTCGACGTCTACTCGAAGTCGCAGGGACGCCCGTCGCTGATCGGCGGCATGATGCGGCAGTTCCAGCGGAAGGACACCGAGCAGAACACGGTGGCCGCTCAGCAGCCGCGGTCCATCGAGGACCAGCCGGACAAGATCACCCTCCCCTAGTCCACCCCTCCCCACAGCGGGGCTCCGGCCCCACACCTCCTCAACGAAGAGAAAGCACTCACATGCGCAAGAAGATCGTCGCCGGCCTCAGCCTGGCGCTCATCGCGGGCCTCGCCCTCAGCGGTTGCTCGGCACGCGGCTCGTCCGACGACGCCGGCAGCACCAGCAGCATCAAGAAGGGCGACCTCATCGGCGTCGCCCTGCCGGCCAAGACCTCGCAGAACTGGGTCCTCGCGGGTGCCGCGTTCAAGAAGTCGATCGAGGACGCCGGCTTCAAGGCCGACATCCAGTACGCCAACGCCGGCAACCCGGTCCCCGACCAGCAGTCGCAGATCTCCGGCATGATCACCAAGGGCGCCAAGGCCGTCATCATCGGTGCCGCCGACGGTTCGCAGCTGACCGCGCAGGTCAAGTCCGCCAAGGACCGCGGCGCCGTCGTCATCGCCTGGGACCGCAACATCCTGAACACGAAGAACGTCGACTACTACGTGGCGTTCAACAACTTCAAGGTCGGCCAGCTCCAGGCCGAGGCGCTGCTCAAGGGCCTCGAGGAGAAGAAGGGCGACAAGCCGTACAACGTCGAGCTCTTCGCCGGTTCGCCGGACGACGCCAACGCGACCGTGTTCTTCAACGGTGCGATGGACGTCCTGCAGCCGAAGATCGACGACGGCACCATCAAGGTCGTCTCCGGTCAGACCACGTTCCAGAAGGTCGTCACGCAGGGCTGGCTCGCGCAGAAGGCCCAGTCGCGCATGACCGACCTGCTCTCGCAGTACTACACGGGTGACACCGAGCTCGACGGCGTCCTGTCGCCGAACGACACCCTCGCCCGTGCGATCCTCACCGCGACCAAGGCCGCCGGCAAGGACAACCCCGTCGTGACGGGCCAGGACTCGGAGACCGCGTCCATCCCGCTCATCATGCAGGGCACGCAGTACTCGACGATCTTCAAGGACACGTCGAAGGAGGCCCAGGCGGCCGTCGACCTCGTCTCCACGCTGTCGAAGGGCGACAAGCCCGACACGAAGATGGACAAGACGAACAACTACAACGGCAAGAAGACGGTCCCCGCGATCGAGCTCACGCCGGTCCTGGTCACCAAGGACAACGCCGTCGAGGCCTACAAGGGCAACGACACCCTCGAGGAGCTCGCCAAGAAGGGCTGATCTCCCCAGCACCACGGACGGCCCCGTCTCGCCTCGGCGAGACGGGGCCGTCCTGCGTCGTCCGGGGGCCGGCCACACGGCGGACGGGAGGCTCGGTGCACGTCGTGATCCGTGCCTCCAGTTCGCCGTGTGGTCAGCCCAGGGCTCGTGACCGCGCCCGGTCCGGGCCCGCGTCCGTCAGGGGTGGGCAGCGCGCAACCGGCGCGCGGCGTCGGCGAGGTGCGGGACGTCGGTGCGGGCGGTGCCGAACACCAGCGCACGCGTCGTGTCGAAGTACCGCCGGGTCAGCCGCTCCCCCAGGTCGGACACGCGCGACCACGGGATGCCGGGCTCGCTCGCGGTGACCCCGGCGGGGAGCACCCGGACCGCCTCACCGATCTCGACCAGGCGCATCCGGACCGCGTCGTGCACCAGGTCCTCGGGCACCCGCTCGTCGTCGATGTAGCGCCGGATGGCCTCGCACGCCCGGATGACGTCGTCGAGGCGGTCGGCCACGGCACGGCGGACACCGCCGGGCTGGGCACTCACAGCGGCACCGCGGTCCGGACGACCCCGGGGCGCATGCCCGCGGCGTCGACCACGTCGACCCGGACCCCGAGCAACCGTTCGGCGGCGTCCTGGATGCGCATCAGCGCGAAGATGCCGAGCCCCGCGTCGACGTCGACCATCAGGTCGACGTCACTGTCCGGACCGTCCTCACCCCGCGCGACGCTGCCGAAGATCCGGGGGTTCCGCCCGCCGAACCGCTGCACGATCTCGAGGAGGTCCTGCCGGGCCGCGACCACGCGCTCGAGGAGCGGCGGCGGTTCCTCGACCGGCTGCAGGTCGATCGTCGTCGTGAAGCCCGCCGCACGGAGCATCCGCTGCAGGGCTGCGAGCGAGGGTTCGCGCCGACCGTTCTCGTAGGTGCTGATGACACTCTGGGTGACGCCGGCGCGCTGGGCGAGCTGGACCTGGGTCAGTTCGGCGCGTTCACGGGCGTCGCGGATGAGCACCGCGGCCGACAGTGGCGGGGCGGACCGTGGGGGGACAGCGGACATGCTGCAACGATACACAGCATGCGACATTTCGTCTGCTGGCGGAACCGACGGGTCTGGGCAGGCCCGGACGGAACGGGACGGTCCGGCGCGCGTCAGCGGGGGTCGGAGACGTCCGCCCGGTGGAAGTTCTGCGCCGAGCGGGACGCGGTCGGGCCACGCTGCCCCTGGTAGCGGGACTGGTACTCGGCGGAACCGTAGGGCTTCTCGGCGGGGCTCGAGAGCTGGAAGAAGCAGAGCTGCCCGATCTTCATCCCCGGCCACAGCTTGATCGGCAGCGTCGCCACGTTCGACAGCTCGAGCGTCACGTGCCCGGAGAACCCGGGGTCGATGAAGCCCGCGGTCGAGTGGGTCAGGAGGCCGAGGCGACCGAGCGAGCTCTTGCCCTCGAGCCGCGCCGCGATGTCGTCGGGCAGCGTCACGACCTCGAACGTGGAGCCCAGGACGAACTCACCCGGGTGCAGCACGAACGCCTCGTCCGGGTCGGTCTCGACCAGGCGGGTCAGGTCGGGCTGGTCCACCGCGGGGTCGATGTGCGGGTACTTGTGGTTGTCGAACAGCCGGAAGAACTTGTCGAGCCGGACGTCGATGCTCGACGGCTGCACGAGCGAGGCGTCGTACGGGTCGAGGCCGATCCGGCCTTCGGCGAGCTGGGCGGTGATGTCGCGGTCGGAGAGCAGCACGGAGGAAGCCTAGCGGCAGCGGGCGTCGCGCCGGTATGCTGCCAGGCTGCCCACCACCCGGGCGGGCGGCGTTCGGAGCAGTGATGACCACGTACACCGTCGACGAGATCACGGTGCCCGCCACCATGGACGACGACCCGGCGGTCGTCTCGGTGTTCCGCGAGTGGGTCGACGTGCAGAACCGGGCCGAGGTCGCGACCACGCACCTGCCCGAGCTGCTCTGGACCCCCGAGGAACAGCTGCCGTACCTGCTCGACCCGGACGCACCCAGCCGACTGTTCGTGGTCCGCGACGACGAGGGGACCGCGGTCGGAGCCGGCTCGTACGACTCGAAGGTGGACCCTGCCGCCCCGAACTGCTGGATCGCGGTCAGCGTGGCACCCGAACACCGACGTCGCGGCGTGGGCACGCTCCTGGCCGAACACCTGGAGGACGTCGCTCGCGGTCAGGGACGCACGCAGTGGAAGACCTACGCGGTCTCACGACAGGTCGGGCCGGCATCCGGCCCCGGGTACCGACAGGCCCCCACCGGGTTCGGGGCCGTCCCGGAGGACGAGGCAGCGGTCCGGTTCCTGACCCGTCGAGGCTGGCGGCTCGGGCAGGTCAACCGGATCAGCCGTCTCGCACTCCCGGCTGCCGAGGCCGCGGTGGCCGACGTCCGTGCGGCTGCGACCGTCGCGTCGGGTGACCACCACCGCGTGCACACCTGGACGGGTCCGACACCCGATCGGTGGCAGTCGGACCTCGCGCTCCTGCTGACCCGGATGAGCACCGACGCCCCGTCGGGCGACATGACCGAGCCCGAGGACGCCTGGACGGTCGAGCGGCTCCGGACACACGAGCAGCACCTCGAGGACGGACCCCGCACGATGCGCACGGTCGTGGTCGAGGACACCTCGACCGGGTCGCTCGTCGGGTTCACCCAGCTCGCCGTCCCCGGTCCCCTCGCGCAGCCGGTCATGCAGGGCGACACCCTCGTCGTCCGTGAGCACCGTGGGCAGCGGCTCGGATGGCTCCTGAAGGCGGTCGGGATCGAGGCCGTCGAGCGGGAGCATCCGGGGCACCCCTCGATCATCACGTTCAACGCGGAGGAGAACCGCCACATGCTCGACGTGAACGAGGCCGTCGGGTTCGTCGGCGTCGGCTGCGAGGGCATCTGGGAACGGCGGGTCTGAGCGCGCATCCGAGGGGCCGCCGTCCAGCCGGCACGCCTACGATTGGACGGTCATGACCGTCACGTCACCCGAAACCCAGCCCACGGGGTCAGCGCCGGACGCCGCCCCCACCACCGGGCGCTCGTCCACCGTCGCGACGGTCCTCGTCATCGCGATCCCGCTGGCCGTCGCGTGCTCGATCCTCGGGCTGACGATCACCGGTGCCTTCAGCGCGAGCCAGCAGCTGGTGTCCGCCGGCGAGGTCGTCGAGTACGGCCTGCCGATCGCCCGCGTCGTGCACGACACGATGGCGGCACTGACCATCGGGCTCCTCATCGTCGCGGCGTTCGCGCTGCCCGCGCAGAAGAAGGACCACGGGGCCCTGTCCAGCGTGCAGCACCGCGCGACCCGGTGGGCCGCGGCGACCGGCGCAGTCTGGTTCCTGGCCGCCGCGGTGAGCATCGTCCTGACCGGCGCGAACACCCTCGGTGTCCCGCTCACCAGCCCGGTGTTCGCCCGCAACTTCATGCTCTTCGCGTTCCAGGTCGAGATCGGCCAGGCGCTCGTGGTGTCGGCTGCCGCGATCCTGGTCGCCACGGTGGTCGCCGCCTTCGCCACCCGGGTGACGACCCTGGCGTTCGCCACCATGATCGGCCTGTTCGCCCTGCTCCCCCTGGCCCTGTCCGGCCACGCGGCCGGGTCGCTCGAGCACGCGAACGCGGTGAACTCGCTCGCGATCCACCTGGTCGGGGTGTGCGTGTGGGCCGGTGGCCTGGTCGCCGTGGTCCTGCTCCGCACCCGCACCAAGGGCGCGACCGGACGTGTGATCGCCCGGTACTCGACGCTCGCCGGCTGGTCGTTCGGGGCCGTGGCGTTCTCGGGCATCGTCAACGCGTCGCTCCGCCTGACCGGTCCGCTCGACCTGTTCACGACGACGTACGGCTGGCTCATCACCGTCAAGGCGCTCATCCTCGTGCTGCTCGGCGTCGCGGGCATCGTGCAGCGCCGGAAGCTCGTGCCCGGGCTCCTCCGCGCGCCGCTCGACCGCCGCCTGTTCACCCGGTTCGCCCTGGCCGAGATCGTGTTCATGGCCGTGGCCATCGGTGTCTCGGTCGCCGTGTCCCGCTCGCAGCCGCCGATCCCGCAGACCCCGGCGACGGGTGAGGACACCCGCTCCGGCCTGATCGGGTTCCCGTTCCCGCCGGCGCAGACCACGCAGACCTACCTGACCCAGTGGCACATCGACTGGGTGTGGCTCGGCCTGGCCGTCGTCGGGGCCGTCTGGTACCTGCTGGCGGTGCGCAAGCTCCGGAAGCGCGGCGACGCCTGGCCCGTCGGGCGCACCATCGCCTGGCTGATCGGCTGCGCCCTGTTCATCTGGACCACGTCGGCCGGCCCTGCCGTGTACGGCATGATCCACTTCTCGTCGCACATGCTCCAGCACATGCTGCTGATGATGTTCGTCCCGCTGCCGCTCGTGCTCGGCGGTCCGGTGCTGCTCGCGCTCCGCACCCTGCCGGTCCGGAACGACGGCTCACGCGGCGCCCGCGAGTGGCTCATGCTCTTCGTGCACTCCCGCTGGATGCAGTTCCTCGGCAAGCCCGCCGTCGCGGGGATCATCTTCGCCGGGTCGCTCGTGGTGTTCTACTTCACGCCGGCGTACCAGGCCGCGATGCAGTCGCACGAGTGGCACGTCGCGATGATCATCCACTTCGTCCTGAGCGGCTACCTGTTCTTCTGGGTCTTCGTCGGCGTCGACCCGGGCCCCCAGCGCCCGCCGTACCCGATGCTCATCATCACCCTGCTGGCCACCCTGGCGTTCCACGCGTTCTTCGGTGTCGCGGTCATGACGTCACAGTCGGTGTTCGCGATCGACTGGTTCCACGCACTGGGCCAGACGAACGACGCCGCACTGCTCGACGACCAGCACACCGGCGGCGGCATCGCCTGGGGCGCTTCGGAGCTCCCGATGGTGTTCGTGGCCCTGCTCGTCGTCCGGAACTGGATGCGCTCGGACAAGCGCGACGCGAAGCGCCTCGACCGCAAGGCCGACCGCGACGGTGACGCCGACCTCAAGGCCTACAACGAGCGTCTGGCGGCGATGAGCAAGCGGGACTGACCCGCCGCTCCGGCCACACGGCGGGCGCGGTTCCGGTCAGTCCCCGTGGACGATGCAGACCGCGTCGAGGTCCATCGCGGCCTCGAGCGCGGCCGAGATCCCCGATTCCCCGTCGGGGCCGGCGGGGGTCACGGTGTCGACCCACCACAGCGGCGTCGCCAGGGTCGGGGCGTCCGGCAGGATCCGCTCGACCTCGTCGAAGGAGTCCACCCGGCGCACGCCGAGCACGGTGATCACCGGGTGGGTGGCGTCACGGCAGACCTGCATCATCGGGCCGTCGTCGAGCGCCCGGACACCCCAGGTCTCGTCGTGCAGCAGGAGTGCCTCCGCCACCTCGCGCGTCTCGACCGGCTGGCGGCAGAGGATGGTGACGTCACGCGGCACCCTGACCGCCCACCATCCGGTCGTCGCGGACGTGGCCGTCGAGTGTGCCCTCGTCGTGCGCGGGGTCGAGCGGTGCGCCGCCGACCAGCTGCAGGAAGCGGTCCTCGTCGATGCGGTCGAGGAACGACTCGAGCGCTTCCCAGCCGTCCTCGAAGCGGACGATCATGCCGCCGTCGTCAGCGGCGTCGGCATCCGGACGGGCGGCCGAACCGGAGCCGGCTGCGAAGGTCGCGGTCGTGGTCCGCGGTGGCGGCCAGACGCCGTCGCGGTCCAGGAAGCCGGCGGCCTCGGGGCCCACGACGACGGCGAGCGGCGACGGCTCGCCGTGCGAGACGGCCCGGACCAGGTGGTCCGCGTCGCCGCGGCGCTGCATGACGACGCCGAACACGGGGACGACCTGGTCGGCGACCCGCTGCACGGCGTCGAACATCCGGTTCGCCAGGCCCGGGTCGGTGTTCTCCTCGGGCACGGTGAGCACGGCGGACATCGTCTCGACGACGACCCCGCCGACCAGGTGCGCGGTCATCGTCGCGGAGAACCCCTCGCCGACGGCGTACGAGGTCGAGATGCCGGGTGCCTCGTGCTTCGCGTACTGCGTGACGACCCAGCGGTCCCACGGCACGGTGAGCGGTTCGGCGGTGCCCCACCGGGTCGGGCAGGTGCCGACGGTGTGGCACAGCGCCTCGATCGCGGAGCCCATGTCGACCGCACGGCCGGGGTGGTGGCGGAGGGTCAGGTCGATGCTGATCTGTCGTACCGAGTCGGCCGAGACGGGGTGCTCGGGCGACGGGGTGCCCACGAGTTCGGGGCCGCGGTGCACGAAGTCCTCGATGTCGGAGGCGGCGACGCCGGTCCGGCCGTCACGCAGCGTGCCGTCGAAGTCGGACACCGCCCACGCGGCACCGTACGCGCCGAGCGCATGACGGAGCGCCGGGGTGATCGCCGCGGCCCGGCCGGTGCGGAGCACGACCGTCCGTCCGGCGTCCGCAGACCGACGGAGCAACGAGGCGAGCGCATCGGTCAGCCACACGACGGGCGAGGCGGACTCGACCACGATCGCCGAGCCGACCACGTCGTCGATGAGGGGATGCCTGACCATCCGGGTCCTCCTCGGTTCGGGGCTGGAACTCCCTGGACGGTACACACGGGGGCGACACCTGTCCGTCAGGCGCCCACCCTCACAGCGGAGACTCGGGAGGCGCGACACGCGCCCGCGAGACGGCGTACGGTGCGCGGTCGGCTGGCTTCCAGGCGAGAATCCGCTAGGCTTGCCGAGTCCCGTTCTGCGGGGCGCGCGAGTGTAGTTCAATGGTAGAACTCCAGCTTCCCAAGCTGGTAGCGCGGGTTCGATTCCCGTCACTCGCTCCAACTACGATCAAGCCGTGGAGTCCAAGCCGGCATCGGTCCTCAAGGCCATCAGGGCCGAGATCATCAGCGGTTCGCTCACTCGTGGCTCGCGACTGAAGGAAGACGCCCTCGCGGAGCGCTTCGGTGTCTCCCGTGTCCCCGTCCGCGAAGCCCTCCGGCAGTTGGAGACCGAGGGCTTCGTGGTCGCCGAGAAGTTCAAGGGCGTCCGGGTCGCAGACTCCTCCACCGAGGTCGTCATCGAGTTGATGCAGATCCGGCGCGGGCTCGAGGTCCTCGCCGCCGAGCTCGCGGCAGACCGGAGGGGAGGCGACTGCGCTGACCTGCTCCGAGCGGTCGGCCACGAGGACCGCTCCGACCAGGAGATCGAAGCCCAGTCGCCCCGGTTCGCCTTCCACGGTCTGGTGGCACGCGCCTCCGGGAACACCAGACTCGAGACCATGATCGAACAGTTGATCCACCAGACCGCCTGGGCCTTCGAGCGTGTGACTCGCGAAGAGGTCGCCGCGAGCAGCGAGGACCACGCGGCCGTCGCGAACGCGATCCTGCGGGGAGCGTCGGTGCAGGCAGGGCTGCTGATGGACGAGCACCTGCGTCGCGACGAAGCGATCTACCGCGAACTGAGCGCCTAGAACGTATACGACCCAGGTTCGGGTGAAACCCGGAGCACCAGCCGCATGTCGAGTCTGGTGGGGTTTGAATCGATCGCGTCACGAAACGTCTCGAAGTTGAAACCAGCCCGAAACAGCTTTTCGTATACAAAAGAGTGACCGCACGGTGCACCGCTCGCTCTTCCCCGCTGGAGTTACGAATGTCTGCTGTAACCCGCTCCACCGCACCAACACACACCATCACCGACCAGCCCTCCGGGGGCGTCGGCTCCGCACTCGACTCGATCGGGTTCACACGAGCCCAGTTCTGGGTCCTCATGCTCATCCTCGCTGGTGAGTTCTTCGACACCCTCGAGCAGAACTCCGTCGGTGCGATGGCCACCAACATCAAGGCCTCCCTCGCGATCGGCGACGTCCAGCTCTCCACCATCAACACCGCGACCGTCGTCGGCGGGTTGGTCGGTAGGCTCCTCGCCGGTTGGCTCGCCGACCGCTACGGCCGCCGGTTCTCGCTCGGACTGAACCTGCTCGTCTACACGCTGGGCGGCCTGCTGAGCGCTGTCTCCCCGAACTTCGAGATGCTGCTGGTCAGCCGTTTCATCGTCGGCATCGGCGTCGGCGGTGAGTTCATGATCGGCATCGCGATGCTGTCCGAGATGGTCGCCACCCGGTACCGGGGCGGACTCATCGCCACGATCAACGTCGGTGCCGGCGGCATCGGCAACTTCATCTCCTACGGGCTCTTCCTGCTCCTCCTCGGCCCGCTGGCCGTGCCGCTCGGCGGCGACGACCACGTCTGGCGCTGGAGCTTCGTGATCCTGGCGCTCCCCGCGCTGTTCGTCGTCCTGTACCGCCGCAAGCTGCCCGAGACGCCGCGCTGGCTCCTCTCGAAGGGCCGGATCGACGACGCGAACCGCTCGCTCGCAGTCCTCGCCTCGAACACGTTGACGCCACCCGCTGACGCCGTCGGCCCCGTCCAGCTCACTCCTGCCGACCTCCCGCCGGTGTCCTTCCATGCCTCGCCGGCCGCCGTGTTCCACCGCCTGGTCCTGCGCCGGACGATCGCCATCGGGGTCGCGTCCTGGATGGCCTTCGGGGTGCAGGTCACGCTGAACTTCCTCATGCCCACACTGCTGGTCGAACGCGGGTACTCCGTCTCGCAGAGCCTGCTGTACACGATGATCATGAACGTCGGCTCGCTCCTCGGGTGCACTGCCGCCGCCCTGCTCGCGAACCGCATCGGGCGGCGACCCCTGGTCGCCGCCGCGGGGGTCCTGGGCTGTGTCACAGCACTGGCGTTCGCAGCATTCGGGAACGACACCGGCGCGATCCTCGCCCTCGGCGCACTGTTCCAGTTCTTCACGATGCTCACGAACACCACGCTCGCTGCCTGGACCGCCGAGGTCTACCCGACAGCGATCCGCGCGTCCGGCGCCTCGATCGTGAACGGGATCGGCAACATCGCCGGTGCCGTGATGCCCTTCGCCGCGATCGCGCTCTACGGGTCCTGGGCCTTCGCCGGGGTCTTCGGGCTCGCCGCCGCCATGTACGCGGTCCTCGTGATCGCCTCGCGGTTCGCACCCGAGACCCGCGGCCGGTCCCTCGAGGACGTGAACGAGAACGTCCTGACCGCCAAGTCCGCCTGAACGACCCGATCCACCTGCCACACCCCACGAACGGAGCACCACCATGGACACCCTGAACATCTCGGCGACCGCCAACGGCCTCAACTACCTGCCCGAGTACGTCGCCGACCTGGGCGGCCTCTTCGCCGAACGCGGCCTCACCGTGACCGCCACCGCTTGCGACCCGTGGACCGGCGTCCTCGACGACATCGACTCCGGCGCCGCCCACCTCGCGCTCGGGGGCCTCTGGGTGCCGGCGATGTACGCCGGCACCGCCCGTGAGCTGTCGGTCGTCGGACAGCTGAACCACGCCTTCCCGATGACCATCGTGGCTCGGCACGAGACCGCCCCGATCACCTTGGACTGGCTCGCCGGGAAGGTCGTGCTCGCACCCGGAGCTGGCGGCAGCGCACCGTACGAGTTCACGGCGGGGCTCGTCCGCGAAGCCGGTCTCGACGTCGCAGCGACCCGCTTCGTCCGCGACCTGTCGACCGCCATGCTCGTGGAGCTCTACCAGGGTGGCCTCGGCGACGCCATCATCCTCGACCTCGTCTCGGCCGAGGAACTCGTGGCGGCCGGCGGCGGGTCGATCGTCTTCCGGCACCTCGATGCCGGCGGGGTGATGCCGAACAGCGTCTACTACACCCGCACCGACCGCATCGAGGAACTCGGTGACCGCGTGCCACGGTTCATGGACGGCATCGCTGCGGCCATGCAGCGGATCACCGCCGGCGACGCCGACGCCGAGATCACCGCCGTGCTCGCAGCCCGCTGGCCGGACAAGGACCAGTCGCTGCTCCGACGAGCCGCCGACGAGATGGCGGCGGGCGGCGTGTGGGACTCCGCCGTCGTGGACCCTGATGCGTCCGACCGGTGGATGCGGATCCTGTTCGACGGCGGACTCACGACGCACGTCCCGTCGTACGACGAACTCCTCGGTTCGCCGAGCGCCGTCGCCGTCTCGTGACGCTCGTCCTCGGGGCGTCCGACGTCGCTGCTGCGCTCGAGGACGTCGATGTACTCGAAGCCGTCGAAGCCGTCCACGCCGACCTCGGAGCAGGCCGGATGCAGCAGCCGGCCCCGGTCGCCCTGACGGGTGCCGACGATGCGCTCTTCCTGCCGATGGCAGTGCGGTCCGACCGGCTGGGTCTGGTGGCGGTGAAGCTCATGGCCGACATCCCGGACAACGCCTCCCGCGGCCTGCCGACCCAGCGGTCAACCATCTTGGTGTCGTCTGCGACGACGGGCGAGTGCTTGGGCGTCCTCGACGGCAAGGACATCACCCGCGCACGGACGGCGGCAGCCTCGGTCGTGGCCACACAGCACCTCGCTCGACCGCACAGCACGACACTGGGGCTCGTGGGCGCTGGGAACCTCGCCGTCGAGCACCTCCGCGCGTTCGCCAAGGTCCGGCACTTCGGACGGGTGCTCATCTGGTCACGCTCCACGCCGACGACCGATCGGTTCCTCGAGGCCGTCGGCGACGACCTCGCTCGACGATGCGTCGTGGTGGGCGATCCTCGCCAGGTGGTCGAGGAGTCCGACGTCCTGTGCACGCTCACGCCGTCCGTACGCCCGGTCGTCGAGGGCGGTTGGTTGCACGCGGGCCAGCACGTGAACGCCGTCGGCGCCCGTCCGCGCCCCACCCACCGCGAACTCGACGGCCCTGCGATGGCGCGTGGGACGGTGTTCGTCGACAGCCGGGCCACGGCCTGGACGAAATCGGGCGACCTGCTCGAGGCCGTCGTCGAGGGCGCGCTCCCGCAGGACCTCCACCCGGCCGAGCTCGGCGAGGTCATCGTCGGACGCGCTGTCGGCCGGGTCGACGACGACCAGGTCACGGTGTTCGACTCGGTCGGGCTCGGTGCGCAGGATCTGGCGGTCGCCGCCCTGGTGCTCGAAGTCGCTCGCGAACGGGGCCTCGGGAGCACGGTGCGGACCTCGGGCCGCTGACGGGGACGGCCGTGTCTGGTTCGGCGTGCCCAACTACGATCTCGACATGACCATCCCCACACCGGCAACGCACATCGTCATCGGTGCCGGGGTCGTCGGCGCCGCGGCCGCGTACGCCCTCACCGCCCGCGGCGAGCGCGTCCTGCTCGTGGAACAGCACGCTCGCGGCCACCACCTCGGTTCCTCGCACGGTGCGACCCGGATCTTCCGGCAGGGCTACGCGGACCCGGAGTACGTCGCGCTGACCACGCGGGCACTGGCGCTGTGGGAAGCGCTCGAGGCCGCTGCCGGGGAAGAGCTCATCGTCCGCACGGGTTCCGTCGACCACGGTCGACCCGAGGTCGTCGACGCGATCGCCGCGGCCCTCGCCGACGCGGACATCCCCCACGAGTCGCTCACACCGGACCAGGCGGCAGCACGTTGGCCCGGCATCGCGTTCGAGGGGCACGTGCTGACCCACGCGTCGGCCGGACGCATCCGCTCCGAGCGGACGATCGAGGTGTTCCTGACGCTGGCCGAACACACCGGTCTCGCCGACCTGCGGTTCGACACCCGGGTCACCGGGCTCGAGGACCACGGCGACGACGTCACCGTGACGCTGTCCGACGGCAGCGCGGTCCGTACCGCGTCCGTGGTGGCCGCGGTGGGCTCGTGGGCCCCCACGCTGGTCGGCGAGCTGCTCGCCGGACGCGGGGCGGGCCTCCCGGCCATCCGCGTCACCCAGGAGCAGCCGGCCCACTTCCCCAGCCACCTGCCGGACGCGGCCTGGCCGAGCTTCGTGCACTGGGCCGACGGCGACGACGTGTACGGGCTGCTGACGCCGGGCGAGGGCGTCAAGGTCGGGTTCCACGGCACCGGGCCCGTCGTCGACCCGGACCACCGCGACTTCGTGCCCGTGCCGGCCGAGGCAGAGCGACTGCAGGCGTACGTCGCGCGGTACGTGCCGGGGGTCGACGCGACGAAACCGACGTTCATCAGCTGTCTGTACGACAACTCCCCCGACGAGGACTTCGTCATCGACCGGGTCGGGCCCCTCACGGTGGCGACGGGGTTCTCCGGGCACGGCTTCAAGTTCGCGCCGCTGCTCGGCGAGATGCTCGCGGGCCTCGCCACGGGCGGGGTGCCGCACCCGCGTTTCGCCCTGCCGGAGCCGGTGCCCGCGTCCTGACGCACCGACCGGTTCGCCGCACGCCGTCGTCTGGCGACCGGCCGCTACGGTGGGAACCGTGCGCATCATCGTGGCTCCGGACTCGTTCAAGGGCACCGCGACGGCGGCGTCGATCGCTACGGCCGTTCGTGCCGGCTGGCTGACCGAGCGCCCCGACGACGACGTGGTGCTCGTCCCGATGGCCGACGGCGGCGAGGGCACGCTCGACGCCTTCGAGACCGCCGTCCCCGGATCCGTCCGGGTCCCCGTCACCGTGACCGGGCCGGCCGGGACACCGGTCGACACCCACTGGCTGCGGCTGCCCGACGGCCGCGCGGTGGTGGAGCTCGCGGCGACGAGCGGCCTCCCCCTGCTCGACGCACCGATGCCGGACACGGCGACGAGCCGCGGGTTCGGCGAGGCGATCGCCGCCGCGCTCGACGCCGGGGCCACGGGACTCGTGCTCGGCATCGGGGGCAGCGCGTCCACCGACGGCGGGCGCCCGGTGCTCGAGGCGCTGGGACTCGACAGCGAAGGAGCCGGCACCGACGGCCTCCGGGCGCTCCCCCCGCTCGGCGTCACCGTGCTCACCGACGTGGCCTCCCCGCTGCTCGGTCCGACCGGTGCCGCAGCCGTCTTCGGCCCGCAGAAGGGCATCACGCCCGACCGTGTGGCGTCCTTCGACGACCGGCTCGCCACCTGGGCCGCGCGCTTCCCCGACGTCGACCCGGGCACCCCGGGTGCCGGAGCCGCCGGCGGTGTCGGGTTCGGCCTGCTGGTGTGGGGCGCCACGCTCGCCGGTGGGGCCGCGGCCGTCGCCGAGGTCCTCGGGCTGCCGGCGCTGCTCGAGGGGTCCGACGTGAACGGGGCCGGTGGAGCGAACGGGGCCGACGTGGTGATCAGCGGCGAAGGGTGCTTCGACGGGCAGAGCGCCGTCGGCAAGGTGCCCTCGGTGGTCCGCGACCTGACCGCAGCGCATGCTCCCGGAGCCCGCTCGATGCTCGTCGCCGGCGCGATCGAGGCCCCGCTCGACGACTACGGGGCCGCGGCGTCACTCACCGTGCTCGCGACGCAGACCACCGGCGAACCCGACGACGCCCTCGCCGACCCGCTGCGCTTCGCCACGATCGCCGGGCAGCGGCTGGCCCGGCTCGCCTGAGCGAGCAGAACGCCGCGACGCGCCCGTCCGCGGGCACAGGGGTGTCCTGGTTGTACCTCCCACCCGGCCGCGGCGGCGCGCACACTGGTTCCGGGCCGGAACCGGCCCGCAACGCACCACCCCCACGAGGAGATCATTGCGCACCGTCAACGCGTACGCGGCACCGTCAGCGACCGAGCCGCTCGTCAAGACCACCATCACCCGTCGGGACGTCGGCCCGGACGACGTCGCGATCGACATCGCCTACGCCGGCATCTGCCACTCGGACATCCACACCGTCCGCGGTGAGTGGGGCCCCATCCAGTACCCGCAGGTCGTCGGCCACGAGATCGTCGGCCACGTCACCGAAGTCGGCGAGAACGTCACCAAGCACAAGGTCGGCGACCGCGTGGGCGTCGGCTGCATGGTGAACTCGTGCGGCGAGTGCGAGAACTGCGTCGCCGGCCAGGAGCAGTACTGCCTCAAGGGCAACATCGGCACCTACGCCAGCGTCGACCCGGCCGACGGCTCGATCACCCAGGGCGGCTACTCGCAGGCCGTCGTGGTGAACGAGGACTTCGTCCTCCGTGTCCCCGAGTCGCTCGACATCGAGAAGGTCGCGCCGCTGCTCTGCGCCGGCATCACCACCTACTCGCCGCTGCACCACTGGAACGCCGGTCCCGGCACCAAGGTCGCCGTCGTCGGCATGGGCGGGCTCGGCCACATGGCCGTCAAGATCGCCGTCGCGCTCGGCGCCGAGGTCACCGTCCTGTCGCAGACCACCTCGAAGCAGGAGGACTCGCTCCGCTACGGCGCGAAGGCCCACTACGCGACGAAGGACCCGGAGACGTTCGAGAAGCTCGCGAACTCCTTCGAGCTGATCATCAACACCGTCTCGGCGAAGATCCCGATGGGCGCCTACCTGGGCCTGCTCAAGGTCGACGGCACCCTCGTCAACGTCGGTGCACCGTCCGAGCCGCTCGAGGTGCCGGCGTTCGCGCTCATCCCGCGCCGGCTCAGCTGGGCGGGTTCCGCCATCGGCGGCATCCAGGAGACCCAGGAGATGCTCGACTTCTGCGCCGAGCACGGGATCCTCCCGGAGACCGAGCTCATCAGCGCCGACCAGATCAACGAGGCCTACGAGCGCGTGCTGTCCTCGGACGTCCGCTACCGCTTCGTGATCGACGCGGCCACGCTGGCGTAGTCGTCACCACCTGAACGACTGGAGGCCCGGTACCAGCTGGTACCGGGCCTCCAGTCTGTCGTCTCGGGACCGTCAGCCGACCTCGTCACCGGACGGCAGCGCGCCGCACCAGTCGACGGAGCCCGCGTCGATGCTCGCCTCGAGCGCGCCGGAGGCCGCGTCGACGATGCTCACGAGCTCGCCGGTCGCCGACTTCGTCGCGACCGCGACGAACTGGCTGTTCGGGGACGGGCAGACCGCGGTGACGCTCGCGTCGTCGGGAATCGTCACCGGCAGCCGGGAGGCCCGTCCCCCGTCCACCCGCACGATCCGTGCCGCGATGGTGCCGTCCGACCGCACGTCCCCCAGCACCCGCAGGTACGTGTCGTCGGACAGCTGGGCGATGCGGCCGAGGACGGCCGCATCGGTGCTCGCGGCGGGCGCCTGCAGCGCCGCCTTCGACCCGTCGGTCAGGTCCAGCCGCTCGATCCCGGTGCCCGTCTCGACGACGGCGGTGGTGCCGGTGCCGACGAAGCCGTGCAGGTAGGTGGCGCTGCCGAGCCGGACCGGGTCGGCACGCCCGCTCATGTCGACGAGCACCAGGTCGTCGCTGCCCGTCCGGACCAGCGCGCTCTCGGTCCGCGGCACGTAGGCCCACTGCCCGACCGTCATCGGCACGGCGCCCGTCTTCGGCTTGCCGTTCGCCGCGATCGCCGTGGGCATGTGGGTGCCCGTCATGTCGACCACGTACAGGCCGGTGTTCCGGGACTGCCCGGTCGAGGTGTCGGCGTACTCGAACCCGAACGAGGCACCGTCGTCGGCGACGTGGAGCGCCGTGACACGACCCTCGGCGGTCGGCAGGGTGAGGTGTTCGACGGGGGCGTCGGCGTCCTGCACGCCACCGCTCAGCGCCACGATGTCCACGGACGAGCTCGCGTCCGTGCCGCTCACGACGACCAGGGAGCGGCCGAGCCGGGCGTACTCGGAGATCGCGGTGCCCTCGTGGACGGTGGTGGCGCCGCCCGCGTCGAGGGATCGCCGGACGATGCGGTCCTTCGCTCCGGCCTGCCCGGGCACGAGCGCGAGCACGTCGGTGCTGCCCGTGCGGATCGCCGCCGTCAGGTCGGACGTGGCGCGCTGCCCGGGTGCCCGCACGCCCGCGACCGTCACGGTGTACTCGCGGTCGTAGGCCAGGGGTCCGGCGAACTCGACGGCGATCGTGTTGCCGCTCGAGGTCACGGTGTGCGCCGCAGCCGGGCTGACCCGGACGTCGGCGGCCGCGACCTTCTGCAGCGCCTGGTTCGCGGTCAGGATCACCCGCTGGGCCGGACGGGTGACGAGACCGGTCGCGTCGTAGGACACGTCGCGGAGCCGCGGGCCCTGCTGCGAGCCGACGACCGCGGCGAGCGCGGCGACCACGGCGAGGACCACCACGACGGCGACGTACCGGCGGTGGAAGCGGTGTGCGACGGGGCGGCGCTCGCGGCGCTGGTCTCCGTGGTGCTGGTCTCCGCGGCGCTCAGAACTCATACGGGTCCTCGGGCTGCGCGATGTCGGTGATCTTCGCGGCCTTCACGACGATGCGGGCGTCGGCGGACTGGTCCGGGTTGGCGGCCAGGGCTCCGCGGACGGTGACCCACTGCCCCTCGTCGGGGACGGTCCCGGTGCCGTCGTCGGTCACGACACCGAGGCCGACCGGTTGTGCGTCCACGGCGCAGCAGCTGATCACGAAGCGGGTGAGGGTGAAGGACCCGTCGTCGCCGGGCACCACGAAGCCGGTCAGTTCGACCTGCTTGCCGACCAGGGCCGTGGTGTCCGTGGTCTGCCGGATCAGCGCGGCCCAGTCCTTGACGCCGTACTCCGAGGTGTCGACGCCCTCGCTGCCGAGCAGCTGCACCGCGGACTCCGAGCCGGTCGCGTTGGACAGGGTCGCGGAGTCCACGCTCCGCTGCTGGGCGGTGCGGGCGGACAGGGTCGTCGGGGGCAGGACGAGCATCGCGACGGTGACGCCGATCGTGACGACGGCGGCGGCTCCGCCGAGGGCGAGGCGGACGGCGCGACGGCGGCCTCGGCCGGGGCCCGGCTCGTGGGCGCCAGCGTCGTGCTCGTCGGCGGTGTGCCCGTGTGCGCCGGCGTCGTCGGGCTCGTCCGCTTCGTCGCCGTGCGTGTGACCGTACCCGCGGGCGGTGGCCACCAGTCCGGCGATCGACGCGGGCACACCGACGGCGGCGAGCACGACCGTGAACACCGAGTACCGCGGGTTGATGTACAGGTCGAGGTGCCCGACCAGCGCGAGCCACAGCGTGCAGAGGGCCGCGGCCAGCACCGACCCGAGACCCAGGTACGCGGCCGCGTTGCTGCGTGCATCAGACGAGGACATTCATCACCAACCCGACGGCTCCGGCGAACAGGACGCACACGACGGACAGCAGCACCAGGAAGCGGACCCGGAACGTCGTGCGCAGCAGGGCGATCATCTTGACGTCGATGATCGGCCCGATGATCAGGAAGGCCGTGATCGACCCGGGCAGGAACGTCGACGCGAAGGACAGCGCGAAGAAGGCGTCGACGTTCGAGCAGAGCGACACCGTCATCGCCAGCAGCATCATCGCCGCGACGGACAGCACCGGGTTCGAGCCGACGGCCACCAGGGTCGAGCGGGGCACGGCGACCTGGATCGCCGCGGCCAGCCCGGCACCGACGAACAGCGCCGGCATCATCGTCGCCGTCTCGCCGCCGAACTGCGCGGCGCTCTGCCGCCAGCGGTGCAGGCCGCGGGGCGCCCCGACGGCCGCACGGCACCGGGCCTCGAAGGCGGGGAGCAGCAGGTCGGCCGGACGGCGGTGCGCGGCGACGATCCAGCCGACGAGGTTCGCGATGACGAACCCGCCGACGATGCGCACCGGCAGGATCCACCCGGACCAGCCGAACGCCTGCGCGGTGCTGATGATGACGAGCGGGTTGAGGATCGGGGCCGCGACGAGGAACGTGACGGCCTCGGCCGGCGTGAACCCGCGCATCATCAGGCCGCGGGCGAGGGGCACGTTGCCGCACTCGCACACCGGGAACAGCATGCCGATCAGGGAGATCACGGCGCGACGGCCGAAGGCGTTCTGCGGCAGGACCTTCTCGAGCGCGCCGACCGGCACCCAGACCTCGACGACGATCGACAGCACGATGCCGAGCACCACGAACGGCAGGGACTCGACGACGACGCTGATCGCCAGTGTGAGGAAGTCCTGCACGACGTCCGGCAGCCCGGTCGACCCGATGCTCGGTGAGAACAGCCGGATGCCCAGCAGGACGACGACGGCGAGCAGCACCAGGCCGGGGCCGGTGAGGCTCCGGGTGCGCTGCGGCGGCCGCGTGGTCGTCGTCACCGGGACAGGATAGGTGACGCCTCCTGCCCGGGGCTGCGCACGGGGCGGCTCAACCCGCGGTGACGCCGTCCAGGTGTCGGTCGAGCACGTCGATCGCCCAGTCGCCGGACTCCCCCGGAGCCAGCCGGACGACCTGCATCGCGAGTCCGTCCAGGAGCGCGTGGAGCCGGCAGGCCTCGTACTCCCGGTCGTCCGCCGGTACCCCGAGCAACCGGAGGACCTCCTCGCACCACGTCCGCATCGCCGCGACGGTCCGGTCGAGCGTCGGCCGGAGCCCGACGTCGGTGAGCGCGGCGTTGCCGAGCGCCAGGTAGACCTCGAGCTCGACGACCCGCTCCTCGTCGAGGGGCAGCAGCTCGAGCACGATCCGGCGTGCGCGTCGGGCCGGCGTGAGGTCGTCGGGGATGGCGTCGATGCGCTCGCGGATCCGGTCGAACACGAGCGTGATGGTGTGCTCGCGGACGCTCGCCTGGGTCGGGAACGTGTAGCGGACCGTGCTCGGCGGCAGTCCGGCCTCGGCGGCGACGTTCCGCACGCTCAACGCTCCGAGCCCGTCGCGCACGAGGACCCGGCACGCCGCCTCGGACACGGTGCGGCGCCGTTCGTCGACGTCCATGCTCCTGGCCACGACGCCATAATCGCACAGTCGTACGAACTCGTGCTACCGTCGAGGTCGTTGTCGCACAGTCGTACGACAACGAGAACGAACGACTCCCGCAGGAAAGGACATCGTCATGGCATGGGCAATCCTCGTGCTCAGCGGCGTGCTCGAGGCCGTCTGGGCCACCGCCCTCAGCGCCTCGAACGGCTTCAAGAAGGTCGTCCCCACGATCGTGTTCGTCGCCGGGATGGCGCTGAGCATGGTGGGGTTGGCGTTCGCGATGAAGAGCATCCCCGTCGGCACCGCCTACGCCGTCTGGGTCGGCATCGGGGCGAGCCTGACCGTGGTCGTCGCGATCCTCCGCCGACAGGAGGCCGCGTCCTTCGCCCGCCTCGCCCTGGTCTTCGGCCTGGTGGCGTGCGTCATCGGCCTCAAGGTGGTGAGCTGACGTGGCCTGGATCGTCCTGTTCGTCAGCGCCGCACTCGAGACCGTCTGGGCGACCGCCCTCGGCGAGAGCAACGGCTTCACCGAGCTCCGACCGACGATCGTGTTCGCCGTCACGATCGTGATCAGCCTGGTCGCCTTCGGCTACGTCCTGAAGCACATCCCGATCAGCACGGCGTACGCGGTGTGGACCGGCACCGGCGCCGCCCTCACCGTGCTCTGGGGCATGGCCACCGGCGCGGAGCCCGTCACCGTCCTGCGCCTGCTGTTCATCGCCGGCATCGTCGGGTGCGTCGTCGGCCTCAAGCTCGTGCCGGCCCGCCCCGCCGCCGACCTCACGCGCTGAGCGACAGCTCACGCACCAGCGATCCCGTGAGGTGTCGCTGACCCCGTGAGGCGAGTGCGGTCCGAGGACGCGCGCCGAGACGGCCGGGAGGCCCGGTGCCAGCTGGCACCGTCCCTCCCGTCCGGCTGTGGGTCGCGCCCACCGCGCATGGTGAGCAGCAATGGTCGGGTCACCTCGCGGGACCCGACCGTTCCTGCTCACGAAGCGAGCGTCAGACGGACGCGCCCGTCCACTCGTCCTCGGCGGCGACGTGGTCGCTGCCGACCGTGCCGGCCGCCATCGCGGCAGCGGCGCGTGCCGCGTGCGACGGCGGGTCCGACGGCACGTCGGCCGGGCGCCCCTCGTCGTTCAGCTTGCGCAGCTCCGGCACGATGTCCGTCGCCAGGATGTCGATCTGCTCGAGCACCGTCTTGAGCGGCAGGCCGGCGTGGTCGATGAGGAACAGCTGGCGCTGGTAGTGGCCGACGTGGTCCTTCATCGCCGCGTACCGGTCGATGACCTGCTGCGGCGAACCGACGGTGAGCGGGGTCTGGGCGGTGAAGTCCTCCATCGAGGGGCCGTGGCCGTAGACCGGGGCGTTGTCGAAGTAGGGCCGGAACTCGTTGATCGCGTCCTGCGAGTTCTTCCGCGCGAAGAACTGCCCGCCGAGCCCGACGATCGCCTGGTCGGCGCGGCCGTGTCCGTAGTGCTCGAAGCGCTGGCGGTACAGGCCGACCATCTGCTCGGTGTGCTGGATCGGCCAGAAGATGTTGTTGTGGAAGAAGCCGTCACCGTAGTAGGCCGCCTGCTCGGCGATCTCCGGCGTGCGGATCGAGCCGTGCCAGACGAACGGCGGGACACCGTCGAGCGGACGCGGGGTCGAGGTGAAGCCCTGCAGCGGCGTGCGGAACTTGCCCTGCCAGTTGACGACGTCGTTCTCCCACAGCTGGCGGACGAGCGCGTAGTTCTCGATCGCCAGGTTGACGCCCTGGCGGATGTCCTGCCCGAACCACGGGTAGACGGGGCCGGTGTTGCCGCGGCCCATCATCAGGTCCATGCGGCCGTCGGACACGACCTGGAGCATCGCGTACTCCTCGGCGATGCGCACCGGGTCGTTCGTGGTGATCAGGGTCGTCGACGTGGACAGCGTGATGTCCTTCGTCTTCGCCGCCAGGTAGGCGAGCAGCGTGGTCGGCGACGAGGCCACGAACGGCGGGTTGTGGTGCTCACCGGTCGCGAAGACGTCGAGCCCGGCCTGGTCGGCGTGCTCGGCGATCGTCAGGATGTCGCGGACGCGCTGGGTGTCGTCCGGCGTGGTGCCGGTCGTGGGGTCGGTCGTGACGTCACTGACCGTGAAGATGCCGAACTGCATGATGCGCCGCCTTTCGCAATTTCGATGCGTTTGCATCGACTTGCTCGGTACAACGTAGCGCACGGCGTGGCATTCCCGCCAGGCTCGCGCCCGTCGGTCGGGAGGCCTGGAGGCCCGGCTCAGCTCCCCGTGTCAGCCGGCGGTCGGCAGCGTGGCCGGGTCAGGGGGCGAGCGTCGCCGGGTCGGTGCGCGCGGCGTGGTGCATCCCGTCGAGGAACCACACCGTCGTCACGACCGCCAGGACGCTCGCACTGGACGCCAACCGCCCCGCCACCAGGATCGCGGCGTGGTCGTACGCGCCGTCACCGGTCAGGCCGACCACGAGCGCCGCGACACCGATCACCAGCGTGAGCCCGGTCGCGACGAGGAGCACGACACTCACCACCCGCCGCGGCCCGCGCCGACCGTCACGGTCGCCCCGGAGCCCACGGTCGACCCGGGGTCCGACCGCGCGGACGATCCCGAGCCAGAACATCGCGATCGCGCAGGCGCCGATAATGTCGCTGACCCGGTGCCAGCCGTAGACCACGGTCTGGTTCGCCACGAAGACCGCGTACCCGACGCCGACGATGGTCACCAGCGGGCGGAACCGACGAGGCGTGACCATCAGGACCGCGAACAGCGCCGCCAGCGCGATCGTCGCGTGCCCGGACGGGAACGAGTTCGGCGTTGTCGACTGAGCGATCTCAGGGCGCACGGCGATACGCTTGACGAGCGTCGAGGTGGCCGCCGACGCGAGCACCACGACCCCCGCGCCGAGTCCCACCGAGAGCCGCCGTCTGGCGAAGGCCACGGCGACGATCACGACGACGAGCAACAGGATCACCGGCACCGAGATGACGTTGAGCGCAGTGTCCGAACTGAACAGGTCGGACTCCCGGACCCCGCCGAGCGCGGCGTCCTCCGCTTTCTGACCGACCGGGGTCAGCACCGCGACCCCGTAGACGAGAGGCACGATCACGAACCCCAGAGCCGCCAGCGCAGCCCACCGCCCCCGCCGCGAGACCCACGGTCCGCGCGACTCGGATGCACTGCGCTCGGGTGTCAAGGTCACCGGGCTGGTCCTCCTGGGAGTGGTCGTCGTCGGGCTCGTCGCACGACTGGCGGCGGCGCTGCGATTGGGTCGGTCGGGGTCCGACACGATACCGTTGGAGCACCGGCCGGAGGCTGGGAACCGCACCCCCGTCGGCCGTGCACTGCGCGCTGACACGAGGGGATCGGTGATCCCCGCCGGGCCGTCGCACCACGCGGGACCGACGCACGTCGCGTCGGCAGTGTACGAGGAGGAAACCGAAGTGGCCATCAAGGAACCGGGCATCATCGCCTCGCCGAACCGGGGTCTCGCACTCACGGCCGGCGGCGTCCTCGCACTCTGGGGCGTCCTGGGCTTCTTCTTCGCCGCCGACGGCGACCCGGGCTTCTTCAACCGCCAGGGCGGCATGCTGTGGAACGCGTTCGGCGTCAACCCGGCGCTCTGCCTGGTGTGGGTACTGCTCGCCGCGGTGCTGCTCATCACCGGCCTCGGCAACACCGTCGGATCGCGCAACGGCAACCTGCTCGTCGGGGTCCTGCTCGTCCTCTTCGCGGTGTACGGCTTCGTCTTCGTCGACACCTCGGCCAACGTCTTCGCGCTGAACACCACGGACAACGTGTTCCACGCGATCGTCGGTGTGCTCCTGCTCCTCACCGCGATCGGTGCCGACAAGGAGAACCTCCGCGCACTGCGTGCGGCGCGCGCCTGACGCACCCGCTCGACTGCACTCCCGACGCCCGTCTGCCGCTCCGGCAGGCGGGCGTCGTCGTTGCGTGCGGGGGCGGTTCGGCGGGGTTGTCCGGCGGGGGCTGTCGTCCGGTCACGACTCCCCGCTCAGGTCCGCCGGCCGGTCACGAACTGTCGGATGCGGAGTCTCCAGTCGACGACGAGTGACCACTCGGCGCAGGACCGACGGGGAGTCGTGACCGATCGGCAGTGTGCGACCGGGCATGCAGGCGCGCCTGCCGGCGGCGTGAGGCCGATGCGGACCCGACGGGTCAGTCGGACGTGTCAGTCGGCGTCGGGCTCGGCGTCGGGCTGCTGCTTCGGGGCCTCGAGCTCGGTGGCGACGATGCGGGGCGCCTCGGACATGAAGCGTCGGACGTCCAGGTCGACGATGATGTCCTGCGGCCGGAGCGGCCGGGTGAGGAACAGCCCCTCGAGCGAGGTCAGCCGCGACAGCGCCACGTACGTCTGGCCCGCGCTGAACACCCGGTTGCCGAGGTCGACCACGGCCCGGTCGTAGGTGCTGCCCTGCGACTTGTGGATGGTCACGGCCCAGGCCAGTCGGAGCGGGAACTGCTGGAACTCCCCGACGGTGTCCTTCTTGAGTTCCTTCTTGTCCGCGTCGTACGAGTACTTGAACTTCTCCCACACCGAGGGCTGGACCTCGAACGACTCACCGTCGACGTCGACCCACACCGTGTCGCGGATGGCTGTCACGATGCCCAGGGTGCCGTTCACCCAGCGCTGGTCGGCGTCGTTGCGCAGGAACATCACGTGCGCGCCGGGCTTCAACTCGAGGGCTTCGTCGGCCGGGAAGTTCCGTCCACCGAAGTCGCCGTTCACGTCGGCCTTGGCGGTCTTCACCTTGCCGGGCAGCCGTTCGAGGGCAGCCTTGTTGATCCGGGCGACCGTGTCGTTGCGGGTCGCCAGGGTGATGGCGTCGTCCGGGGCCGGGCGGGCCCCTGCGATGTTGAGCTGCTCGGCGATGTCCGCGGTGACCCGGCCGTGCCGGACGGCGGTGAGCATCGCTGCGAAGGCGTCGTCGCGCTGTCGGTGCACCGTGGCGAGCTCGATGATGTTCAGCTCGGCCTCGAGCCACACCTTGGCATCGAAGAACCACATCGACCGGTAGTGGTCGGTGAAGTAGGCGCGCTCGTCGGCGTCGCCGGGCACCGGGGGCAGCTGGTACGGGTCGCCGAACATCACGACCTGCACACCCCCGAACGGCTCGAACTGCCGACCGCGGGCCTTGCGGAGCGACCGGTCCATGCCGTCGAGCAGGTCGGCGTTGACCATCGAGACCTCGTCGATGACCAGGGTGTCGATCGTGTTGAGGAGCTTGCGGGTGTCCGGGCCCTGCCGCAGCTCGGCGTCCGCGATGAGCCCGATCGGCAGCCGGAACAGGGAGTGGATCGTCTGGCCGCCGACGTTGAGCGCGGCGACGCCCGTCGGGGCGCAGATGACGACCTGCTTCTCGGTGTTCCACGACAGGTGGTTGAGCAGCGTGGACTTGCCCGTGCCGGCCCGGCCGGTGATGAACACGTGGTCTCGGGTGTGCTCGATGTACTCGAAGACGGCGCGCTGTTCGTCGCTCAGCTCGATGCTCATCGGGCGTCCGCTCCGGGCGAGGGTTCGAGGTCGTCGCTACCGTCGTCGAAGTCCAGGTCGTCCTGGTCAACCCTGGCAGCGGGCTCGGCGGCGGCGGTCGGACCGGCCACAGCTGCGTCGCCGGCAGCAACTGCGTCATCGGCGTCGGCCGGGTCCCCGCCGTCACGCTGCAGCCGCACGAGCACCACCACGACCACGGTCACCAGGAGCAGCACCCCGGCGACGATCAGCACCAGGCCCGCCCGGGCCTGGTCGACGAGCGGATCCGGGCCCCACGTCCGGCCCATCGCACCGAACCACGATGCCTGCAGCAGCCCGAGCGGCCCGCGCATCGCGATCCCGAGCGAGACGGTGCCCGCCGCGATCACCACGGCCCCGACGATCCGGACGACGGCGGCAGCCGTGGTCGGACGACGGTGCCCGGCAGGGATCGGTGTGCAGAGCGTCGGGACGGCCAGCAGACCGACCAACAGGAACACGGCGTCGCTGACGGTACGACCGGTTGGGTCGCTCACCGACCACCGCACGGCGTCGGTGGCGAAGAAGGCCCACCACAGGGCCGACGCGAGCAGGAACGCGGGGAACGGCTGGGCCAGGTACCGCACGGAGGGGTGATCGACGATGACGTCCGTCCACTCACGCACACCCGTGCTGTCGTCGTTCCGAGGGTGCACGGCGGCGCGGATCAGGGCGACGGGCGCCGCCGCCCACACCAGGGCGGGGACCACCAGGCCGAGCAGCACGTGGGCACCGACGTTCGCCGAGACGAGGAACCGGTCGTACTGGTGCAGCGAGCCCGAGGTCGCGACCACCAGGGACACGATCGCCAGGGCCGCGGCGATCGAGCGTCGCGCCGGCCACCGCACGCCGCTCCGCCGCAGTCGCACGACGCCGGCCACGTACGTCGCGGCGAGCAGCACGGCGGCCATCAGCCAGAACAGGTCGATGTTCCACTCGGTCAGCCAGCCCCACGCACCGGGCGCGTGCGGCAGCAGGTCGTCCGTCAGGAGCTCCGCCGGGCTCGGGTCGGTGGTCTTGCTCAGGGCGATCTGGTCGACCGGCGTGGCGGTCCGTCCGAGTGCCGCGGCGAACCCCGACGCCACACCCATCACCGCGAGCTCGACGACGATGAGGGTCCAGAAGGGCCGCTGCCGACCGGGCGAGGTGGTCAGCGCACGGATGGCTCGACGGCGCTGCACCGCGCCGAGGACCCCGATGGCGACGATCGCACCGATCTTCACCAGGACGAGCGTGCCGTACGGGGTGAACAGGTTGGACAGCGCCCCGACTCGGATCTGCGCCGACGCGGTGCCCGAGACGGCGACGAGCACGAAGCAGCCGAGGGCGATGCTCGAGTACCGGGCCACGACCACGGCCAGCCGGTCCCCGGGCAGCACCCCGCGCAGCAGCACGAGCATGACGAGCCCCCCGACCCACAGCGCCGCACCGACCAGGTGCAGCCCCAGGGCCGTCACGGCGGCGTCGTGGCTCGCGGTGCCGGCGGCGTGGCCCTGCTGCGCGAGCGGGATGAGGCCGATCATCGAGACGCCGGCGGTCAGGGCGACCATGCCCCGCGAACGGACGGCGAAGCAGAGCACCGTGACGGCCGCGGCGACGAGGACGGTCACGAGCCAGGCGAGCCCGAGCTCGGTGCCGGTGAGGAAGACCCCCATCGACTGCCCGAACTGCTCGTCGATGCTGATCCGCGAACCGGCGACGCTGAGGAACGTGCAGAACGTGGCGACGGCCGACGCGACCGTCCAGACACCACTGGCCCCGGCGGCGACGTCGATCGCGCGGTTCCACTCGGGGCCGGAGCGCGAGAGGCCGATGGTCGCCAGTGCGAGCCCACCGATCGTGGTGGCCGCGGACAGGTCGACGACGAGCCGGGCGATCGGCAGCCCGAAGCGGACGACGGGCCCGGGGTCGGCGATGAGTGCGGGGTTCGCGCCCCCACCGATGACGAGTGCCGTGAGCAGCGCCACGAACCCGACGAGCAGGAGCACGGCGGGACCGGCGATGCGCGCGATCCGATTCACCCGTCAAGCCTAGGCGGTGCCCACCCGGCCGACGGACGGGGCGGGCCGATCTGTGCAAACCGGCACGGGCCTCCAGGCCAGGACGCGCGCACCACGCGCCCGCACGCCCCGGGAACGACGAAAGGGACGGCCGAAGCCGTCCCTCCCGATGCGCGGAACAGTCTTACTTGACCGCAGCCTTGAGCTTCGAGCCGGCGCTGACCTTGACCGAGTCGCTCGCGGCGATCTCGATGGCGTCACCCGTCTGCGGGTTGCGGCCGGTGCGGGCGGCGCGGTGCGTCTTCTCGAAGGCGATCCAACCGGGGATCGTGACCTTCGTGCCGTCGGCGACGGACGACGAGACGACGCTGAAGAGCGCGTCGACGACGCCGTTGACGGTGGCCTGGCTCTGGCCGGACTCAGCGGCGACGGCAGCGACGAGCTCGGTGCGGTTCAGTGACTTGTCAGCCATGGATGTCCTCCTCGGACTTCTTGCAGTATCGGTCGGACGCACGTGTCGTCCGGCGCCCGGAGCGGGTGCCCCGTGCCACGGTGCCAGTGGGCCGAGGGCCCGGCGGAACCGGAGTTGAACCTACCAGCCGCCGGGGGTGAAAACCGCCGACTCGCCCGGATTTCCGGGGTTGTCGGGGCTCCGAGGGGGTGCTGGAGGGGCAGATGTGACGAATGACGGCTCGCATGTACCCCGTACACAGCGAACGCCCCGCCACCAGGAGGTGACGGGGCGTCGTGTACTGCGAGTGCTTACCAGGAGCTCTTCGTGATGCCGGGGAGCTCGCCGCGGTGGGCCATGTCACGGAAACGGACACGGCTGATGCCGAACTCACCGAGGTGGCCACGGGGGCGGCCGTCGATGGCGTCGCGGTTGCGGTAGCGGATGGGCGATGCGTCGCGGGGCAGCTTCTGCAGACCCACGCGGGCGGCCTCACGCGACTCGTCGGTGCCGTTCGGGTCCACGAGGGCCTTCTTCAGCTCGAGACGACGCTCGGCGTAGCGCGCGATGATGACGGCACGCTGGTTGTTCTTCGCGATCTTGCTCTTCTTCGCCATGCTTAGCGCTCCTCACGGAAGTCGACGTGCTTGCGGATCACCGGGTCGTACTTCTTGAGCACGAGTCGGTCGGGGTTGTTCCGACGGTTCTTCTTGGTCACGTAGGTGAACCCGGTGCCCGCCGTCGAGCGGAGCTTGATGATCGGACGGATGTCCTGACCCTTTTTCGCCATCAGATCTTCTCCCCACGGGCGAGGAGATCCTTGACGACGGACTCGATGCCACGTGCGTCGATCACCTTGATGCCCTTCGCGCTGAGCGTGAGCGTGACGTTACGACGAAGCGAGGGCACGTAGTACGTCTTCTTCTGCACGTTCGGGTCGAAGCGACGCTTCGTCCGGCGGTGCGAGTGCGAGATGTTGTGACCGAAGCCGGGAACGGCGCCGGTCACCTGGCACACTGCTGCCATGGTTTCCTCCTGAGTACCGTGCGACCGGACGGCCGCACCCAAGTTCACTTGCCTGGTGCACACGCGCACTGCCACCTGGGTGGCCGTGCGAGGGGGTTGTGTGCACCGCCCAGGTCCGCATCCCCTGTCGAAGGAGAGCCGGACACCGCGCGACCGCGGCGTTCGCGACGGTCGGAGGGCTTGGAACAACGGGTTCGCCGCGCGGACGCGGAGAACCAGGGGTCCACGTTACGCGAGGACCGGGCGTGTCGCAAGCCGCGCCTCCAGGCCTGGAGGCCCGTGGCGGCAGACCGGACCGCTCACGTGACCCCGTTGGTCGCCCCCACGGCGTTCGAGTGTGCAGAAGACGCCGGGTGCCGGAGGCGGACCCGACGTCTTCTGCTCACTCGACGGCGACGCGCGCTCGAGGCCGCGCGCCCGGCGCTGCGCGCCTACGGCGCCTGCGTCGGCTTGGGCGCCAGCGCCTGCACCATCAGCTCGCCGAGCTGCTGCGGCGCCGTGAACATCGGCCAGTGGCCGGTCTCGAGCCCGACGATGGAGAGCTCCTCGGTCGCGACGAGCTCGGCCGCCCAGGCCTGGTGGTCCGCCACCATCGCCAGCAGCTCGGCGGCGGGGATCTCGCAGGTGATGATCGTCGCGGGGATCGTGTGCCGTGCGGGGTCGGCGTAGTGGAACCGGTCCGACGGCACCGAGGCCGGCTCGGGGATCGCCCGGTGCTCGACGTCCTGCCGGACCTCGGGCGTCATGCCCCGGACGGTGGCGGGTTCCCAGATGTCCCACGACGGCAGCGGCACGACCCCGTCGACCACGGGCAGCTCGTCGTTGACGCACCCGCCTTCCGGCCCCGGGAACGTGTCGACGTAGAGCAGGTGCGCGACGAGCGACGGGCGCTGGTCGGCGGCCATGTACGCGATCGGCCCGGCACCCGAGTGTCCGGCGAGCACGACGGGTTCGTCGGCGGACGCGACGTCGTCCAGGATCGCGACCAGCGCGGCGACCTGCTCGTCGAGCGTGTCGCCGTCGCGCGTGACGGCCTGCACCGAGTGCCCGGCTTCCCGGAGCACCGGGGCGACGTCGTCCCATGCGCTCGCGTCGAGCCAGAACCCGGGGACCAGGATGACGTGCATGCGGGGCAGGTTACTCGCCGGTGGAGTCCGTCGTGCGGGCTGCCGTGCAGACGGCGCACTCGCCGAAGATGTCGACGACGTGACTGGCGTTGGTGAACCCGTTGGCGGCGGCGACGTCCTGCGCCCACTGCTCCACCGGGTCCGCCTCGATCTCGACGGTCCGGCCGCAGTTCCGGCAGATCAGGTGGTGGTGGTGTGCGTCCGTCGTGCACGCCCGGTACAGCGATTCGCCGTCCTGCTGCAGGGAGTCGGCGTCACCCTCGGTGGCCAGGTCGGCGAGCGCCCGGTAGACGGTGGCCAGACCGATGGTCGATCCCTCGTCCCGCAGGTGCTGGTGCAGCGCCTGCGCGCTGACGAACCCCTCGGTCGAGTCGAGGGCTCCGCGCACCGCTTCGCGCTGCCACGTGTTCCGCTTGGTCTTCTGCACGGCGTTCATGCTGGCACCTCTTCCTTCCGACCGGCTGTCGACGTCGTCCCTGCCTGGAGGCCCGGCTCGCCCCCGCCACGCTGGCTCCGGCCGGCGACGCGGTTGCGTCCCCGCTTGTCGCGTCGCGACCCGATGATCCGGCAGACCACCCAGATCGCGAACGAGATGGTCGTCACGTACGGGCTGATCGGCAGGCCGCCGCCCAGTGCGAGCAGGATGCCACCGACGACCGACGTCACCGCGAACACCGTCGACAGCACCGGCACGACGACCGGGTGCGAGCTGAGGCGCAGGGCCGCGGCCGCCGGGGTGACGAGCAGGGAGAGCACGAGCAACGCTCCGACGATCTGCACCGACACGGCGGTGGCCAGTCCGAGCACGAGCATGAACACGATCGCGAGGGTCCGCACCGGGATCCCCGCGGCCGCAGCTACATCGGGGTCGACCGAGGCGAACATCAGCGGGCGCCAGATGACGAGCAGTGTCGCCACGACGATCGCGGCGACCACGATCAGGAACGTCAGCTGCGGGTTGTCGACCGAGACGATCTGCCCGGTGAGCAGCCCGAACTTGTTGGCGGCCCGGCCCTTGTAGAGCGCCAGGCAGAGGATGCCGAGCCCGAGCCCGAACGGCATGAGGACGGCGATGATCGAGTTGCGTTCCCGGGCACGCGACCCGAGGAGGCCGATGAGCAGGGCGGCGATGACCGACCCGACGAGCGATCCGGACACCACGTTCACTCCGAGCAGCAGCGAGGCGCTGGCCCCGGCGAACGAGAGCTCCGAGATGCCGTGCACGGCGAACGGCATGTTCCGGGCGACGACGAACGGGCCGATGAGCCCGCCGACGATGCCGAGCACCGCGCCGGCCCAGATCGAGTTCTGCACGAGCACGAGGAGCTCGCCGTAGTCCTGGAACGAGAAGACGGTCGATAGCAGGTCCATCAGATCCGCCCTTCGTCGGGCTGGTCGGCGTGCGGGTCGACCTCGCCCGGGTGGTGCTCGTGGGCCTCGTTCGCCCCGACGATGACGATGCGTCCCATGGTGCGGACGACGTCGACGGGCGTGCCGTACAGGTCGCTGAGCACGTCGGCGCGCAGGACCTCGTCCGGTGAACCGATCCGGAACCGACCGCCGGCGATGTAGAGGACCCGGTCGACCACGTCGAGGATCGGGTTCACGTCGTGCGTCACGAACAGCACGGCGGCCTCGCGCTGTCGGCGCTCACGGTCGATGAGCTCGGTGATCCCGCGCTGGTGCCGCAGGTCGAGCGAGATGAGGGGTTCGTCGCACAGCAGCAGGGCGGGGTCGGCTGCGATGGCCTGCCCGACGCGGGTGCGCTGCTGTTCTCCGCCGGAGAGCTCGGCGACCGGGGCGTCCGCGAAGGCGGTGGCGCCGACCTCGTCGAGGACCCGGTCGATGCGCATCCGGTCGGCCTTCGACGCCCGTCGGATGCCCCACCGGTGCCCGGTCACGCCCTGGGCGATCATGTCCCGCGCGCGCAGGGGCGTGCCCGCCTCCATCAGACGCTGCTGCGGGATGTAGCCGATCTTCCGGTGGCCGCGGTGCACCGGTTGCCCGAGGAACGACATCGTGCCGCTCGTCAGCCGCTGCTGCCCGAGGACGGTGCGGAGCAGTGAGGTCTTGCCGGCGCCGTTCGGGCCGAGGACCGCGACGAACTCCCCCGGCGCGAGGTCGAGGTCGAGGCCTGCCCAGAGCTTCCGGGCGCCGTACGACAACCCGGCGTCGCGGAGCGCGAGGACCGGACGAGCCGCAGCCCGGTCGTCCACCGTGGTGGTCGCCGGGCTGTGGGTCGCCGCTGCTGCGGTCGAGGTCGTCACTTCTGGAGCGCTGCCTTCACCGCGTCGATGTTCGCCTGCTGCCACGAGACGTAATCCTGCCCCGTGGGGAGCGTCTCCGTGACACCGACGACGGGGATGTCGTTCTGCTCGGCCGCCTTCTGGACCTGCTCGGTCTCGGGGCTGGACGCCTGGTTGTTGTAGGCGAGGAGCTGCACGCGCTTGCCGGTGAACAGCGCGAGGGTGTCGCGGAGGGCCGCCGGCGGGACGTCGTCGCCTTCCTCGATGGCCTCGGAGAAGTCCGGCGGGGTCTCGTTCTCGAGCCCCATCGCGTCGAACAGGTACCCGGGCACCGGCTCCGTGTACGCCACCTTGTCGCCGGAGTCCTGCTTCTTGACGGCCTCGGTCTGGGACTCGAGGTCCTCGAGCTTGGTGGTGAGCGTTGCGGCGTTCTTCTCGAAGGCGTCCTTGCCGCTCTCGTCGAGCGCGCTGAGGTCCTTCGTGACCGCCTCGACCAGCTTCACCATCGTCGGGTAGCTGTAGAAGACGTGCTCGTTGAACTCGGCGCTGCCGCCCTTGTCGAGGCCGGAGAGCTTCACGACGTTGATCGTGTCCGCCTTGGTGTCCGAGGCGTTCGCGAGTGTCGTCATGAAGTCGTCGTAGCCGCCACCGTTCTCGATGAGCAGGTCGGCCTTGGACACGGAGAGCTGCGTGCGGGCGCTCGACTCGAACGAGTGCGGGTCCTGCGACGGGTCGCTCAGGATGCTCGTCACGGTGACGGCGTCGCCACCGATCGTCTTGACGATCGAGCCGTAGACGTTGGTGGAGGCGACGACGTTGATCGTGCCGTCACTGCTGCTGGCCTCCCCCGAGGCGGACGAGGTGGCGCACCCGGTCAGGGCGAGCGCGGCGGCGCCGGCGACGAGCGGGAGGGCGAGGAGGCGGTTGTGCATGGCACGACGCTAACGCCTACTGATAACGATTGTCAAAACCGCTATGAGGGCTCTCAGCGCGACCGGGAGACGGACGGGAGGCCCGGTGCCAGCTGGCACCGGGCCTCCCGTCCATCGGAACGCGCGTCTACGGCTTGGTGGCCGCGTCGATCGTGTTCTCGGCGATCGTGTCCTCTTCACGGCCGGGCGTGCGGAGGTTCCACTTCTTGATCACAAAACTGAACAGGAAGTAGTACACGACCGCGTAGCCGAGGCCGATCGGGATGAGCCAGATCGCACCGTCCGCCTTGCCGAAGTTCAGCACGTAGTCGATCGCACCGGCCGAGAACGAGAACCCGTCGTGGATCCCGAGGGCGTTCACCAGGGCGAGCGAGGTACCCGTGAGCACCGCGTGGATCACGTAGAGCGGGAACGCGACGAACATGAACGAGTACTCGAGCGGCTCGGTGATGCCCGTGACGAACGAGGTCAGTGCGGCGGAGATCATGATCCCGCCGACGAGCTTGCGGTTCTGCGGCTTGGCGTTGCGCCAGATCGCCAGGGCACCGGCGGGCAGCGCGAACATCATGATCGGGAAGAAGCCGGTCTGGAAGATACCGGCGGTCGGGTCGCCAGCGAGGAAGCGAGGGATGTCACCGTGGACGAGGTCGCCGGCCGCGTTGGTGAAGCTGCCGAGCTGGAACCACGGGAAGAAGTTGAGCAGCTGGTGCAGCCCGATCGGGATGAGCATGCGGTTCGCGAAGCCGAAGATGCCGCCGCCGATCACGGCGTTGTCGGCCACGGCCGTCCCGGCCGCGGTCAGTGCGATGTCGAAGTAGCGGTAGACGAACGACATCGCGACGGCGATGACGAGACCCGCAGCGGCCGTCAGGATCGGAACCAGGCGGCGACCGGAGAAGAACCCGAGGAAGTCGGGCATCTTCGTGCGGTGGAACTTCTCCCACATCACGGCGGAGACGAGCCCCATCACGATGCCGCCGAGCACCCCGTAGTTGATCGTGGCCTGCTCGCCATTGGCGTTCTTGACCCCGGCGAGGACGACCGGCGACATCACTGCGAACACCTCGTACATGACCATGTAGCCGACGACCGCAGCGAGCGCGGTGGTGCCGTCGGACTTCTTCGCCCAGCCGATCGCGATGCCCACCGCGAACAGCAGCGGGAGCCACGTGAAGATCGCCTGGCCGGCAGCCGAGATGACTCCGGCGCCCGTCTCGAAGCCGGGGATCGCACCGAGGAGGTCGGGCTGGCCGATGCGGTTCAGGATGCCCGCCGCGGGCATGACCGCGATCGGCAGGAGCAGGCTCCGTCCGAGGCGCTGGGCCTGTGCGAACAGCCGTGACTGCTTCTTCGGCTTCTTCTTCTCCGGCACATCCGTGGCAGTGGTGGCGCTCATCGGAGGTCCTCTCGTCATTGGGTGGAGCTGTCGGGGTGAGTTGAGTCGTGTAGCCAGCGCAGGTAACCTCGGCGGTGTCGCCAGGTCCGGTCCTGTCCGGTCATGACCAGTTCCGTAGTCTGATCCGAGAGCGGTCCGGTGTCAACCTGCGACGCAAACCCTTAACGAGGAGGAAACGATGGCCGACATCAAGGCAGCCGACATCATCGCCGCACTCGGCGGTGCCGAGAACATCGAAGAGGTCGAGGGCTGCATCACGCGCCTCCGCGTCGAGGTCGAGGACGGGGACCTGGTCGACAAGGCCGCCCTGCAGGCAGCCGGAGCCCAGGCCGTCGTCGGAGGCGGCACCGGCTGGCAGGTCATCGTCGGCACGGTCGCCGACAACCTCGCCCAGGACATCCAGGACGAACTGTGACCGTCGTCCGCACCCCGTTCGGCGGCCCGGTCGTCGCCCTCGCCGACGTGCCCGACCCGGTGTTCGCCGGGCAGCTGGTCGGCGCGGGCGTCGCGGTCGACCCGACGGGCGTCGAGGGTGCGATCACCGCGGTGGCCCCGGTCGACGGCACCATCGTCAAGCTGCACCCGCACGCGTTCGCCCTGCAGGGTGCCGCGGGCACCGACGTCCTGGTGCACGTCGGCATCGACACCGTGAAGCTCTCCGGCGAGGGCTTCGAGCTCCTCGCGACCGAGGGCGACACCGTCACCGCCGGTGACCCCGTCGTCCGGTTCACCCCGTCGGTCATCTCGGCCGCCGGGTACTCGCCGATCTGCCCGGTCGTGGTGCTCGGTTCGACGCCGGACAGCGTCGACCAGGGGACGGTCGGCACCACGGTGCTCGACGGCGACACCCTCTTCGAGGTCTAGGGCCACTTCCCCCTTCGAGAGCGACTGTGTACTGCGGAACACCCGCGGCACACAGTCGCTTTCGCGTTGTCGGGCGGACTACGCGACCGCGGGGGTCGCCGTGACCTCCATCTGCACCCGGTAGCGGTCCGAGCGGTACCAGCTGCGGGTGTGCTCCACGGGGCGTTCCCCCGCGTACGACACCCGGTCGAACTCGAGCACCGGCGCTCCGGTCTTCGTCCCGAGCAGCGTCGCGACGTCGTCGGCCGCCGGGTTCGCCGCGACGGTCTGCTGCGCGCGGTCGATCGGGGTGCCGTACTCCGTGGCGATGATCGAGTACACCGACCCGGACAGGTCGTGGTCGAGCAGGCCCGGGAACGCGTCGGCCACGAGCCAGGCGTCGTCGATCGACACCGGAGCGCCATCGGCCATCCGCAGGCGCTTCACGTGGAAGGCCGGCACGTCCGGGTCGATCCGCAGGGCTGCGGCGGTGTCGGCCGGCGGTACCCGCTCTTCGCGCACGAGCACCACGGTGGTCGGCTCGTGCCCCATCGCCCGCATCTCCTCGGTGAACGAGGCGAGGTGCAGCGTCGACTGCACGGGCCGGTGCGCCACGAAGGTGCCCTTGCCGCGGACGCGCTCCAGGTAGCCCTCGTTGACCAGCTGCCCGAGGGCCTCACGCACGGTGATCCGGGAGACGCCGTACTCGGCGATGAGCTGGCGTTCGGACGGGATCGCGGCACCGGGAGCCAGTCGCGTGGTGACGAGGTCGAGCAGGATGCGCCGCAGCTGCTGGTGCTTCGGTTCGGCACCCTCGGTGATGCGGCTCGTCATGCGTCCCTCGTGCTCCGTTGCTGGTCCTGGGCGGTGGTCATGCGCGGACATGACCAGTTCCCATCACAGTAGCGAGTCAGGCCGGGAAGACCAACGTCGGCGATCCCTGCCGTGGTGGAACATGCATTTCAGATTCTTGACATCAGTACTGCACCGCTGCCACGATCGGTCGAGCCTCATCGGGGGGCACATGGGAGGAAACAGTCATGCACAAGTCCAGAACGAAGATGCTCGTCGGCCTCGGTCTCACCGTCGGCCTGATCACGGGCACTGCGACGGCGGTATCAGCTGCGCAGTTCGAGGTCATGGGATCAGGGTCGGAAGCCGGCGGAGTGGCCGTCGCTGCTTCCGGTGCAAGTGCGAGCGGTGAGACCAGCGGCATCGGTACCGACAACGACGGCGGGGGCGGGAGCTTCTGGCAATGGGGCGTCGGCAAGGACGACACCTGGTCGAACTACTTCCGCGAGAAGCGGTGCCACGGCGCGACCGCGGTCGGCAAGAAGTCGAAGCGCGTCACGAACGTGCCAGGCGGCCGGTACGCGATGGCGATGACACCGAAGGCGCGCAGCGGCAACAAGGCGTATTACCACAACTGCTGAGACCGGGAGCGGGCGGTCCGAGAGACCGTCCGCTCCGGCTCACGCTCGCCGCAAGGGGGACCATGAACATCCGATCGGTGACGCTCGCCTACCTCGTCCCGCCCCTCCTGGCTGCCGTCCTGGGCTTCATCGGCCTGGTGCAGGTCAGTGAAGCCGGCATCGTGGGCGCCTCGTCCGTGGCGACCGCTGCCGCCGGTGCTGAGACCAGATCGAACCAGCGGGTCGCGACCGCGCTCGAGCAGGTCGCCGAGGCCGAGCACGCGACGATCGCACGGGTGGTGGCGGACCGCGAAGCTCCGACGACGCGGCGCGTGGCGCTCGTCACCGACGCGCCCTCGAGCCGCGGTGCCGGCTGGCTCCTCGACGGGTACGAGGACTTCACGAGGTCGATGGCCACCACCGTCCGTCCGATGTCGGAACTCGACCAGTTCGACCCGACCGGCTCGTACTCGATCTTCGGGGACGACGACGCTCGGCGAGCCGTCGTGAGCGCACTGACAGACGCCGGGTACGAGGTCAGCGTGGAGCGCGTGCCGCTCCTGCAACGCATCGGCGTCACCGACGGCTTGGATCAGACCCTGGCCCTGGTCGGAGCACTGGTCTCGGGATGCGTGGCGCTCTGCCTGATGACGACCGTCGGGGCCCCTCGCCGCAGCGCAGTCCGCCGACTGCACGGAGACACCACAGCCGCCATCGTCGTCCAGGAGCTGGTTGAGCTCCGGACCGCCGTGCTCGTCATCGCCATCGGAGCACCCGTCGCCGCCATCGGGCTCTGGTTCTACAACGGGCTCGCTTCGGCGGCGACCCTCGCCGCCGCGATCTCGGTGTTCTGCGTGGGGCTGCTCGTTCCGGTCGTCGTCGCGCACACGATCGGCACGGTGCTCGCGTGTCGACAGCCGCTGGCCGGCGCACTGCGGGGCGCTCGACCAGCGGGCACGCTCCTGCTCGTCGCACAGATCGCACGGGTGCCCGCGCTGCTGTTGCTCGTCGCGGCCGTCTTCGAACTGACCGGGGCGGTGACCACCGCGCGGCAGGGAACGGCAGAACGGGATCTTCGGGCGGCCGGCGAAACCGTCCAGCTCTGGGTCACCCCGGATCCCCGCCCGGTCGAGGAGCAGGCCTACTGGGACCGCATCGGCGATTTCGCCGGAGGGGCGCTCGAGCGGCGTGATGCGTTCCTCGCCGCCGCGGTCGAAGTGTCGAGTGGCCGAGGAAAGTCGACGGTTCCTGCGCTCGTCGTCGACCAGGGCTACCTCGACCTGCAGGACGTCCGTTCCGCGGACGGGGCCCGCATCACCACCGACGGCGCGGAGATCGCAGTGTGGATGCCTGCCGACAGTGAGCTCTCCCGCGACCGGCTCGTCGCGGGTCTGACCGAATGGCAGTTGCGAGATGCACCCGACGCCCTCCTCGAGCGCGTCACCGGTGGCACGCTGGCACGCCAGCAGGTCTACTCGTACCCGGACGACGCATCGTCGCGCGCGTGGCTCGACGATGCCGTGATCGTGGTCGTCCCCACGCCGGTCGACGTCTTCTCGGCCGATGAACTCGGATCGTGGTTGTCGACCGGAGACGTCGTCTTCACGTCCCGTGCTGCCGCCGAGCGGTCGATCGACGCGTCGGGCCTCCGCGCCGAGTTCAGCGCGGTCGTCGCGGTGGGTCAGTCTGCGGCGGAACAGGCACGGCACGCAGCGACGACCGTGGCGATCGGGACGGGCACCCTGGTCAGCACCCTCGCCGTCAGCGTCATGCTCGGGATGGTCGCCACGATCGCGCACCGACGCCGTCACGGCCGTGCGCTGTTCGCGAAGTTCACCAGTGGCATCTCGCCCGTCCGCACCGATGCTGGCCTGCTGACGATCGAAGCCGGTCTGGTCTCGATCGCCGTCATCGCCGTCGTCAACACCTGGTGGTCGCAACGCCCGGACGGAAGCGGGCTCAGATCGGCACTCGACCCGGTCGCGCAGTCGGCCGGAGTCGCCGGGGCGCTCGCGCTCGTGACGCTCGCGGCGGTGAGCGCCACCAGCCTCGTCGTCATGGCCGTCACGGCACGGAGCACTGCACGCAACCGAGGGAACGGATCACGATGATCGAGGTACGGAACGCATCGAAGCGTCGCGGAGGCCGTGCACTGTGGCACGACCTGACGTTCGAGGTGGCAGGCGGAGAGATCGTCGGCTTGGTCGGGCCGAGCGGCTGCGGGAAGTCGACGCTGCTCGACTGTGTCGGGCACGTCGATGCCCTCGACGGCGGCACGATCCGGATCAACGGAGAGTCAGCGGGCTCGAACGAGCGGCGGGCACGACTGATCCGGCGGCGCCACCTCGGGTACCTGTTCCAGGACTTCGGGTTGGTACCCGACATGACGGTCCAGTCGAACGTCGACGTGGTTCGTCTGCCGGACGGACGGCGGAGACACCGAGGCATCCGGACGGGCGAGGCCCTCGACCGTGTCGGTCTGGCCGGACGCGGAACGGACCGCGTCCACGAACTCAGCGGCGGCGAGCAGCAACGCGTCGCGATGGCGCGGCTCCTGGTGAAGCGTCCGTCGGTCATCCTCGCCGACGAGCCGACGAGCGCCCTCGACGACGGCAACGCCGCGATGGTGCTCGACCTGCTGGACGAGCTGGCGGCCGACGGAGCGGCCGTCCTGATCGCGACGCACTCGTCATCGGTCGAAGCGCGCGCCGCACGGAGCATCACGCTCGGCGGACCCGCTCGCTGACGGGTCAGGCGTTGGCGACGAGCCAGGCGAACTGCTCGTCGGAGAGCAGCCGATCCGTCCAGACCTGCCCCTCGACGCCGGCGGCCGCACGGTTCTGCGCAGCCGGAGCCCCCTGCCACACCAGCGACAGCCCGGCACGACGCAGCACGGCTGCGGAAGCGGGGTTGTTCGTGAGCACCCGGCCGGTCACCGGGACGTCCGGAGCGGTGTCGGCGGCGGCACGCACGGCAGCGAGGGCGATCTCGGACGCGAAGCCCTGTCCCCAGGCCGCGGGCGCCAGACGGTAGCCGAGGTTCCAGACCCCACCGGCGGTCATGTCGACCCCGCCCACACCCACGAAGGCGTGGTCGGAGGCGCTGCGGACCGCCCAGGACCCGAGGCCGTGGCGTGCACGACCGCCGATCTTGCGCTGCACCATGTCCACGCTCGAACTCCGCGCCACGTGCCGACCCGTGGGCAGGTGCTGCCACGTGCGGGCGTCCGAGAAGAGCGCGTGCACGTCGTCGATGTCAGCCGGGGTCAGCGGGGTGAGCAGGAGGCGATCCGTTCGGATCTCCTGCGAGGGGGTCAGGAGCTGGTGGACCATGCACCGATCATGCCGCTGACCTCCGACATCCGTGTGAACACCACGCGACGTTTGCGGAAGCCCGCAGATGGTGAGCAGGAATGGTCGAGTGGCTCGAAGCACCCCGACCATTGCTGCTCACGAAGCGGAACGACCGACGCTAGTCGAGCAGGAGCGCGGGCTCCTCGAGCACCGAGGCGACGTCGTGCACGAAGCGGGACGCCACGTCACCGTCGACGACCCGGTGGTCGAACGACGCACCGATCGTGGTCACCATGCGCGAACGGACCTCGCCGTCGACGACCCACGGCTTCGGCTTGATCGTGCCCATGGCGACGATCGCGACCTCGCCGGGGTTGAGGATCGGGGTCCCGGTGTCCATGCCGAACACACCGATGTTCGTGATCGACACCGTGCCGTTCGCCATCTGCTTCGGCGTGGTCTTGCCGTCGCGGGCGGTCAGGGTGAGTTCCTCGAGCGCCTGCGCCAGCTCGAGCAGCGACATGTCCTGCGCGTCCTTGATGTTCGGCACGATGAGCCCGCGCGGGGTCGCCGCGGCGATGCCGAGGTTCACGAAGTGGTGGACGATGATCTCGCGGTCGGTCCAGGTCGAGTTCACCGAGCGGTTCCGGCGGACGGCCCAGATGACGGCCTTCGCGACGATGAGCAGCGGCGAGACCTTGACGCCGGCGAACGTCGGCGAGGCCTTGAGCCGCTTGACGAACTCCATCGTGTGGGTCGCGTCGACGTCGACGAACAGCGACACGTGCGGTGCCGTGAACGCGGACGTGGTCATCGCGGTCGCGATGGCCTTGCGGACGCCCTTGACCGGGATCGTCTCGCTGCGGACCTCACCCCACTCGGGCGTCTCGATGTTCCGGAAGACGCTGGCCTGCTTCGCGTGCCGGATGACGTCGTCACGGGTGACCTCGCCGGCCAGACCGGTCGCGACGATCTCGGTCAGTTCGACGCCGAGGTCCTTCGCGAGCTTCCGGATCGGCGGCTTCGCCAGCACGTTGGTCGCAGTGCTCTGCTTGTGCGCGGAGCCCGTGCCGAGGGCGCTGATCGCCTCGGCGGTGCTCTCCTCGCCCGGGTCGACGGAGGCTTCGGCCGCCACGGCGGTGTCCACACTGGAGGCGCGGCTCGCCTCGGCCGCGAGCGCTGCGGCCCGGCGGGCGCCCGGCTTGCGACGGGAGGGCGACGAGGTCGCCGAGCCGTAGCCGACGAGGACGGCACCGGAGGACTCGTCGGTGCCCTGGACGGTCGCGTCGACGGCGACCGGCTGCACCGGCGCCGCCGGTGCAGGCGCAGCAGCGGGGGTCGGCGCCGCTGCGACCGGAGCGGGGGCAGCAGCGCGCGCCGGAGCGGGCGGGGTCTGCGCGACCGGGGCCGACGGGGCGGCAAGGGCCGGCGGGGTGGACGCGACCACGGGCGAGACCGGGGCGGTCTGGGCGACGGGCGCCGCGCCTCCAGGCTGTTCCGCAGGCGGCGTGAGGGCCGCACCGGAGGCGACCGACGCGTCCGAGTCGACGCGGATGATCGGCTTGCCCACCTCGACCGTGTCCCCCTCGGACACGAGCAGGCCCGTGACGGTGCCGGCGAACGGCGACGGCAGCTCGACGAGCGACTTCGCGGTCTCGATCTCGACGAGCACCTGGTCGACGGCGATCTCGTCCCCGATCGCGACGCGCCACTGCACGATCTCGGCCTCGGTGAGACCTTCACCCACGTCGGGCAGGGGGAATTCGGCGGCGGCCACTACGGCTCCTTCGCGGATCTGGTCGTGCTCGGTCGGACGGGTCAGTAGGCGAGGGCGCGGTCGACGGCCTCGAGGATGCGGTCGGCATCCGGCAGGTGCAGGTGCTCGAGCTTCGAGACCGGGAACGGCACGTCGAAGCCGGAGACCCGCAGCGGCGGTGCCTGCATCGTGTAGAACGCCCGCTCGGCGACGGTCGCGGCGATCTCGCTGCCGACACTGACGAAGCCGGAGGCCTCTTGTGCGATGACCAGGCGACCGGTCTTGCGGACGGAGGCCAGCAGCGGCTCCCAGTCGATCGGCGAGATCGAGCGGAGGTCGATGACCTCGCAGCTGGTGCCCTCGGCCTCGGCGATGTCCGCCGCCTGCATCAGGGTGGCGACCATGGCGCCGTGCCCGACCAGGGTGACCTCGGTGCCGGTGCGGGCGACGCGGGTCGTGTGCATCGGGACGTGACCGTCGACCAGGTCCACCTGGCCCTTGGGCCAGTAGCGGGACTTCGGCTCGAGGAAGATCACCGGGTCCTTCGACGCGATGGCTTCCTGGATCATCCAGTAGGCGTCGTTCGGCGTGCTCGGGCTGACGACCCGCAGGCCCGGGGTGTGCGCGAAGTACGCCTCGGGGGACTCCTGGTGGTGCTCCACGGCGCCGATGTGGCCGCCGTAGGGGATGCGGATGACGACGGGCAGCGACATGTGTGCCGGCAGGCGGTTCGCCATCTTCGCGAGCTGCGAGGTGATCTGGTCGAAGCCGGGCCACACGAAGCCGTCGAACTGGATCTCGACGACCGGGCGGTAGCCGCGCAGGGCGAGGCCGATCGCGGTGCCGATGATGCCGGCCTCGGCGAGCGGGGTGTCCCGCACGCGCTCGGCGCCGAAACGGTCCTGCAGGCCCTCGGTGATGCGGAAGACGCCGCCCAACTGGCCGATGTCCTCGCCCATCAGCAGGACCTTGTCGTCTGCTTCCATGGCCGCGGCGAGCCCGGCGTTCAGGGCCTTGGCCATCGGCAGGGTCGGGGTGGGGTCGCTCGGGACCTCCCCGGCGCCCGGGTGGGAGCGCAGGGTGTAGTCGAAGAGCTGCTCGGTGGTGCTCATGCGTGGGCGCCCCCTTCGAAGCCGGCCTCGTACTGGGCGAGCCAGGCCTTCTGCTCGGTGATCCGCGGGTGCGGTTCGCGGTACACGTTGTCGAACATGACGTCGACGGACGGTGCGGTCAGGGCGACGGTGCGGCGTCGGACGTCGGCGGCGATGTCCTCGCCCTCTTCGTCGAACGCGGCGAACTGCTCGTCCGTCGCACCCTTCGAGCGCAGGTACGCCTCGGACCGGACGATCGGGTCGCGCAGGACCCACTCCTCGAGCTCGCCGTCGGCGCGGTACCGGCTCGGGTCGTCGGAGCTGGTGTGCGCACCGATGCGGTAGGTGTCGGCCTCGATGAAGGCCGGGCCCTGGCCGCTGCGGGCGTGCTCGGTCGCGACGACCGAGGCCGTGTAGGACGCGAGGATGTCGTTGCCGTCGATCAGGACGCTCGGGATCCCGAAGCCGCGCGGGCGGTCGACGAGCGGCGTCGGGGACTGCACCGACACCGGCACCGAGATGGCCCAGTGGTTGTTCTGCAGGAAGAACACGACCGGCGCCTTGGTCGACGCGGAGAACACGAAGGCCTCGTTCACGTCGCCCTGGCTGGTGGCGCCGTCGCCGAAGTAGACGATGGAGCAGGCGTCGCGGTCCGGGTCGCCCGTGCCGACGTCGCCGTCGAGCTTCTGGCCGAGCGCGTACCCGGTGGCGTGCAGGGTCTGCGAGCCGATCACCAGGGTGGAGATGTGCGTGTTGCCACGCTGGTCCGGGTCCCACCCGCCGTGGGTCTGCCCGCGGTACATCGCGATGATCTCCATCGGCTCGACGCCGCGGTGCATCGTGACGGCGTGCTCGCGGTAGGACGGGAACACGTGGTCCTGGGCGCGCAGGGCGAAGGCCGAGCCGGTCTGTGCCGCCTCTTGCCCGTGGCTGGGCACCCACAGGCCGAGCTGGCCGGTGCGCTGGAGGTTGTGGCCGGCGTGGTCGAACCGACGAGTGAGCACCATGCGGCGGTGCATCGCCAGCAGGGTCTCGTCGGGGATCGCCCGCGCGGCGGCGGCGAACTCGGCGTTCTCGTCGGTCTCCACGAACCGACCCTCGGGGTCGAGGAGCCGGACGGTGGTCGTCGCGGGAGCCGCGGCGCGGAATGACATGCGGGCCAGCGTAGCGCCAGGCACTAGTCGGCCACCTGGAGGTCCCCCACAAGTGAGCGGGCTGTTTGGAGGAGCGTTTCCACAGCTTCGTGCTCGCCGATCGAGATGCGGATGCCCTCTGGCGGGAAGGCCCGGACGATGATGCCGGCGTCCTCGAACGCGGCCGCCGCGGTCGCCGTCCGCTCGCCCGTCGGCAGCCAGAGGAAGTTGCCCTGGGCGTCGGGGACGTCCCAGCCCTGGGCCCGGAGCTCGACGACGATCCGGTCGCGCAGGGTGGCGATCTCGGTCACGCGTCCGAGCAGTTCGGCCTCGCGTTCCAGGCTGGCGAGCGCCGCCGCCTGGCCCTGGGCGGTCACGGAGAGCGGGATGGCGCAGGCGCGGACGGCGTCGAGCACGTAGTCCGGACCGAGCGCGTAGCCCACCCGGAGCCCGGCGAGCCCGTACGCCTTCGAGAAGGTGCGGAGGACCACGAGGTTGGGGTGCGCGGCGAGCAGCGGGTGACCGTGCACGGCGGCCTCGTCGGTCACGAACTCGGCGTATGCCTCGTCGAGCACGACCAGCACCGACTGCGGCACTGAAGCCATGAACGCGTCGAACTCCGCGGCGGTCACGATCGGCCCCGTCGGGTTGTTCGGCGAGCAGACGAGCACCATGCGGGTGCGCTCGGTGACGGCCGCGGCCATCGCGTCGAGGTCGTGCCCGCCGTCGGCGCGGTTCGGCACCTGCACGCTCGTGGCGCCGGCAACCGTGACGACGCCCGGGTACGCCTCGAACGAGCGCCAGGCGTAGACGATCTCGTCACCAGGGCCGGAGGTCGCGCGGGCGAGCTCGTGCAGGATCGCGACGCTGCCCGGGGCGACGTGCACCTGCTCGGCGGTCAGCCCGAAGCGGTTGGCCAGCACGGCGCGCAGGGCGAGGGCGGTGGCGTCGGGGTAGCGGTTGTACGAGGTCTGGGCCTGCACGGCCTCGACGACCCCGGGGAGCGGCGGGAACGGGTTCTCGTTGCTCGACAGCTTGAAGGCGGAGTCGGACGCCTGTCGCCCCTGCTTGTACGCGGGGAGGACGGCCACCTCGGGCCGGATGTGCACACGCTGCTCGCTCACGGGTCCAGGCTACCGGCAGGCCCACGGCACCCACGAGGGGAACGAGGGCATCATGGGCGCATGCGATTCCTCGTCCGCCTCGTCGTCAACGCCCTCGGGCTCTGGCTCACCACGCTCATCGTCAGCGGCGTCTCCGTGACGCCGTTCGGTGACGGCGGGACCACTGCGACCGTCCTCACCTTCCTGCTCGTGGCGTTCGTGTTCGGTCTCGTGAACGCGGTGATCGGCACGCTCATCCGGATCGTGGCGTTCCCGCTCTACATCCTCACGCTCGGGCTCATCTCGTTCGTCGTGAACGCGATCCTCCTGCTCATCGTCGCGGGCATCTCGGAGGCGTTCGGCTTCGGGCTCGAGGTCGACTCCTTCGGCTGGGGCATCGTCGGCGCCTTCGTGCTCGCGGTCTTCGCCTGGCTGATCGGGCTCTTCGCCCGCCCGGTGCTCAACCGCCAGCGGGCGTGACCCCGGCGGACCTCGCGGAGGACCCCGCCCTGCGTCATGATGTGCTCATGACCCAGGACGTCGACGCCCCGTTCCGCGTCTCGTTCGTCTGCAGCGGCAACATCTGCCGCTCCCCCATGGCCGGGGTCGTGTTCGCGCAGATCGCCGCGGACGCCGGCCTGGCCGACCGGTTCCAGGTGGAGTCGGCCGGCACCGGTGACTGGCACGTCGGCGAACCCGCCGACGAGCGCACGATCGCAGCGCTGGCGGCGCGCGGATACGATGGCAGCAGGCATCGCGCCCGTCAGTTCGACCCGGACCGGTTCCCGGACCTCGACCTGGTGGTCGCACTCGACCGCTCCCACGAGCGCATCCTGCGTTCGTGGGCCCCGACCATGGACGACTCCGCCAAGGTGACGCTCCTGTTGCGGTACGACGCCGCCTGGCCCCAGCAGGCCGACGTGCCGGACCCGTACTACGCGGACCGGCACGAGTTCGACCGAGTGCTCTCGACCGTCGAACGGGCCTGCCGGGCGCTCTTCCACCAGCTCGAGCCGGCAGTCCGTCAGGGAGCCCCATGACCCCCCTTCCCCCGCAGCCGATCAGCCCGCTCGACGGGCGCTACTACCCGATCGTGCACACGGTGGGCGAGCACCTCTCCGAGGCCGGCCTCAACCGCGCGCGCATCGTGGTCGAGGTCGAGTGGCTCATCTTCCTGACCGACCACGCGATGTTCACCACCTCGCCGCTCAGCGTCGACGACAAGGCAGCACTGCGCCGGATCGTCGAGACCTTCGGCCAGGACCAGATCGCAGAGCTCGCCGAGATCGAGGCGACGACCCGTCACGACGTCAAGGCCGTGGAGTACTTCGTGCGCCGCCGGCTGTCCGAGCTCGGGCTCGACGCGATCGCCGAACTCACCCACTTCGCCGCCACGAGCGAGGACGTCAACAACCTGTCCTACGCACTCACCGTGCGGGACACCGTCGACCAGGTCTGGCTCCCCGGCTTCCGTGCCGTGCTCGAGAAGCTCCGGACGCTCGCCGTCGAGTTGAAGAGCGTGCCGATGCTCTCGCACACCCACGGTCAGCCGGCGACCCCGACGACGCTCGGCAAGGAGCTCGCGGTCGTCGTCTACCGGCTCGAGCGCGTGCTCGCCCAGATCGAGGGCGGCGAGTACCTCGGCAAGTTCTCCGGCGCGACCGGCACCTTCTCGGCACACCTCGCCGCCGACCCCGAGGCCGACTGGCCCGCGCTGTCCCGCGAGTTCGTCGAGGGCCTCGGCCTGACGTGGAACCCGCTCACCACGCAGATCGAGTCGCACGACTGGCAGGCCGAGCTGTACGACCGGGTCCGTCACGCCAACCGGATCCTGCACAACCTGGCCACCGACGTGTGGACCTACATCTCGATGGGGTACTTCACGCAGATCCCCGTCGCGGGGGCCACCGGGTCGTCGACGATGCCGCACAAGATCAACCCGATCAAGTTCGAGAACGCCGAGGCGAACCTCGAGATCTCGTCGGCGCTCTTCTCGACACTGTCCGAGACCCTCGTGACCAGCCGGTTGCAGCGCGACCTGACCGACTCCACCACGCAGCGGAACATCGGCGTCGCGTTCGGGCACTCGCTGCTCGCGCTCGACAACCTGCGCCGCGGACTGGGCGAGATCGCCGTGAACGAGGCCAAGCTCGCCGACGACCTCGACCACAACTGGGAGGTCCTCGCCGAGGCGATCCAGACGGTCATCCGCGCCGAGGTCACCGCCGGGCAGTCGAACATCGAGGACCCCTACGCGATGCTCAAGGAGCTCACGCGCGGCAAGCGGGTGAGCCAGCAGGACCTCATCGTGTTCGTGAACCGTCTGGACATCTCCGACGGCGCGAAGGCCCGGCTGACCAACCTGACGCCGGCGACCTACACGGGCCTGGCGGACGAGCTGGTCGACCACCTCGACGTCTGAGCACGACGGACCGGCGGCCGGACGGTCGTCGGTCCGTCATCGGATCCGCGTCCGGGGGGTGCGGAATCCTGAGCGGTTCGATAGGTTCGTATCGCTGAGTACATCTCAGCACGGGGGGCGTCGCAGTGGATGCACCCTGTCCACTGACCGGATGGATCTCCACACCGTGCTTCGTTCTCGCATCACCGCGGCCGCCGTCGGCGCCACCGTGCTCGGCGTCTCCGCCGCCCTCGTCCCGACGGTCTCGACCGCCCTGGTGACGAGCACCGCTGCTTCGGCCATCGTCACCTGGACCGACTCGGCCGACGACTTCACCGCCGCGCCGACCGGCACCTTCCCGCTGACCGACCAGTGGTACTGGGCGTCCGTGACCGACCTGGACGGTGGCGGTTCGATCACCGACCACGCCACGCTGGACGAGGACGGCCTGTCCGTCTCCGAGGGCGAGGCCGTCGGCCTGGTCCGCGGCCTGAACAAGCCCGTGCCCGCGAGCAGCGTCCCCGCCCTCGCCGCCGGCATCAGCATGACGACCACCGGCGCGACGAGCTTCGGTCTCGCGGTCCAGGAGGGCGGCGACACCAGCGCGCAGACCGTGGTCTTCGCCACGGACGCGCCCGAGACCGGTGACGGCGTCGGCATCTCCGACGGCACCAGCAACTGGATCGACCCCGCGACCGGCGAGGTCGAGTCGACGACGGAGCTCACCGCCGACCTCGAGGCCGCCGACGCGCAGGTCGTCGGGTACGTCGTCTACGTCGGCATCGACGTCGCCGCCGACACCACGGCGCCGCCGACGCCCGAGCCGACCGAGACGCCCGCTCCGACCGACGAGCCCACCCCGGCCCCGACCGTCGACGGCACCCCGGCACCGAGCGCGCTGCCCAGCAGCGAGCTGAAGAGCCTCGCCGCCCCGCTCGAGGCGAACGGTCAGTCCCTCGCCGCCGACGCCAGCGGTTCGATCTCCGCGCTGCGCATCGACGACACCACGACGTACTTCACGCCGCAGCCGACCGCGACCATCGACGCGCCGACGTCCGTGCGCGTGTCGCAGACCCTCACCGGATTCCAGGTGACGGGTGCAGGCTTCGCCCCGAACGAGTCCGTCGCGGCGACCATCACGCAGGGCGGCGAGACCTACTCGATCCGCACCAACGCCTCGGTGGCGGACGACGAGGGCGACATCGTCGTCGTGGTGGTCCTGCCCGAGGGCGCCGTGAGCGCCGGCGCGTACACCGCCACGCTCGAAGGCCGGTCCTCGAGCCAGACCGCTTCGGCCGATGGCGCCTTCGTCGCTGACCCGGCCGCTGCCGGTGACCCGGGCACGGCACCGGTCGCCGTCCCGGTGCCCGGAACGGCGAACTTCACGGGCTGATCTTGCCGATCCTCCCGACCGAGCCACGGCGGCGTGCGACTGTGATCGCCGCCGCCGTGGCCGTCGTCTGTGCGGGGGCCGTCGCGTTCGTCGCGCTCGGTCCCCTGTCAGCAGCGCCCGCCCCGACACCGACCCGGTCCGTCGCGGCACCGACGCCGACCCCCACGACGACACCGGAGCCGACCCGGTCGGCAGCACCCGTCGACGCGGTCGACGCCCCGGCCAGCACCACCGTCGCCGCCGTCACCGGCGCGTCCGTCCCGGTCAGCGCGAGCGCGGGCGGCAAAGCGACACAGACGCTCGAGAACCCGCAGGCGTCCGGAGCCCCGCTCGTCTTCCGGGTCGTCGACCAGCAGGACGGCTGGGCCGAGGTGCAGCTCGCACAACGCCCGAACGGCAGCACCGGCTGGGTGCCGACCAGCGCCGTCACCCTGACCGAGGACCCGTACGCGATCGTCGTCACCCGCTCGACGAAGACGCTCGACCTGTATAAGGACGGCAAGGTCGTCGACAGCTACCCCGTCGCCACCGGCACCGGCGGCACCCCGTCGCCGACCGGTCGGTTCGCGCTCACCGAGCTGCTCGCGCCGACCAACGAGGGCTACGGCCCGTACGCGTACGGCACGACGGCGTTCTCGGACGTGCTCAACTCGTTCGGCGGTGGCCCCGGCCAGATCGGGCTGCACGGCACGGAGGACACGTCGAGCATCGGCACCGCCGCCTCGCACGGCTGCATCCGCATGCACAACGCCGACATCACGGCGCTGGCGGAGCGCCTGCCGCTCGGCACGCCGTTCCAGGTGCGCTGACGTTCCAGGTGCGCTGACGCGCTCACCCCGCCACAGTTCGTGAGCAGGAATGGTCGGGTTCCGCATCGGGACCCGACCATTCCTGCTCACGAAGCGGGTCTGCTGCGCTGACGTTCCCGCTGCACTGACAGGCGGCCTGGAGGCACGGCGTGCGCCCGGCAGTGGGCGCCACCGTCTCAGGTGGTGACGTCCAGGGCCACGGCGACCAGCGCCTCCAGGACGGTGCGCACCACGGGACGGACGGCACGGTCGGGGCGGACCAGTGCCTCGATGCGGCGTCCGGCACGGACGTCGGCGAGTTCCGCCAGGTGGAAGCGCCCGGCGGCCCGCGTGCCCGACGTGTACCGCGGGACGAGGGCGATGCCGTGGCCGCCCGCCACCAGGTTCTCGATGACCGGTAGGTGGATCGTGCGGAACGCGACACTCGGCGGGGTGTCCGTCGCCGCAGCCATCGCGTGCAGCACCCGGTCGATCGGGTAGCCCTCCGGCACCCCGATCCAGCGTTCCCCGACGACCTCGTCGATGCCCACGCGTGCGCGGCCGGCCAGGGCGTGCCCGGGCGGCAGGGCCACGTCGAGGGGTTCGCGGAGCAGCGGCACGGTGTCGACCGATCCCTGGTCCGCCGGGCGGACGCCGTCGGACCGGTGCCCGACGACGACGTCGTGGTCGGCCGCGAGCAGTGCGAACTCCCCCTCGCTGACGTCCACGTCGACCAGGGTCAGCGCGATGCCGGGGTGTGCCTGCATCCGGGTGAGCACGCCGGGCAGCAGCAGTTCCGCCGCCGACGGGAAGATCGCCAGCGACACCGGTCCGGTCGTGCCGCCGAGGTGCTCCTGCCAGGCGGCGTCCACCCGCGCGATGGCGGTCGCGACCCCGGACGCCAGGCCCGCGAGCACTTCGCCGTGCGGGGTCAGCCGGACGCCGCGCCCGACGCGTTCGACCAGCGGGACGCCGACCTGCCGCTGCAGGGTCTGCAGCTGCTGGGAGACGGCGCTCGGTGTGCGGTGGGTGGCCTCGGCGACGGCCGTGACGCTGCCGCGCTCGGCGAGCTCCCGCAGGACCGCCAGCAGCTGCACGTCGAAGTCGACCATGCAGGGACCCTACATCGTGGTTCGCGAAGGTTTCGATGGACCTACAACGTCGTGCCCGGAACGATGAGGAGCATGACCACCCGAGACCGTCTCCTCGCCGTCGTCGTCGCCGTGGTCTGGGGACTGAACTTCCCCGCGACGGCACTCGCGCTCGAGCACTTCCCGCCGTTCCTGCTCGCAGCGCTGCGGTTCACGATCCTGGCGGTCCCGACGCTGCTGTTCGTGCCGCGGCCGCGGATCCCGTTCGGCCGGCTGCTGCTCGTCGGCATCGGGCTCGGCGTGCTGCAGTTCTCGTTCCTGTACCTCAGCATGGCGTCCGGGATGCCGTCGGGGCTGGCCTCGCTCGTGCTGCAGGCCTCCGCGCCGTTCACGGTGGTGCTGGCCGGGGTGTTCCTGCGCGAGCGGCTGACCGGCCGGCAGGTCGTCGGGGTCACCATCGCCGTGGCCGCCCTCGCCGCGATCGCCCTGCACCGCTCCCAGACCGCCGCGCTGCTGCCCGTCGTGCTCGCGCTGTGCGGTGCGCTCGGGTGGGCGATCGGCAACGTGGCGACCCGGCGCGCGGGGGGCGCGAACCCCCTGCACCTGACCCTGTGGTGGTCCGTCGTGCCGCCCGTACCGATGGCCGTGCTGTCGCTCGTGGTCGAGGGCCCGGAGCGCATCGGTACCGCTCTGGGCACCGCGTTCACGGCGGCGGCGCTGCCCGCCGACCTCGGCCTGCTCTACATCGTGGTCGTCGCGACCCTGGTGGGCTACGGCATCTGGTCGCGGCTGCTGGCGGCCTACCCGTCGAGCACGGTCGCGCCGTTCTCGATGCTCGTGCCCGTGGTCGGGGTGCTCGCGTCGTGGGTGGCCTTCGGCGAGGTGCCCGACCTGGTCGAGGTGCTCGCGGGCGCGGTCGTCGTGGCCGCCGTCCTGTGGTCGTCGCGACCGGCGCGGGACCGCGGGCCGCGACCGGCCCCCGTCGACGAGGTCGCACGACGCGCCGCGGCCGTGTCGCCGAGGTCGCACGACGTGCCGCCCGGACCGCTCGCGAGCGGCAGTCCGCGCGACCTCGACCCGGCGCTCAGCCCCGGTGCTGGCGACGCTCCGCGATGATCCCGGCGAGCGCCCCACGCAGGTGCGGGTACCGGAACTCGTAGCCGGCCTGGGTCAACCGGGTCGGCACCACCCACCGGCTCTTCAGCACGAGTTCGGTCTCGGTGCGGATCGCGAACGACCCGAGCTCGAGCATCCATCGCCAGGTCGGCACGCCGAACCGGCGCCCGACGGCGTCGCGGAGGGTGGCCATCACGGTGCGGTTGTCGGACGGGTTCGGGCTCGAGATGTTCACCGGCCCCTCGATCTCCGGGTGGTCGCGGAGGAACCGGATCGACCCGAGGACGTCGGCGATGTGCACCCAGCTGAAGCGCTGCCGACCGTGCGTGGGCCGGTGTTGGTGGTACGTGCCGGCGCGGAGCCGGGAGCGCGTCGGCACCCACGGCCCGTCGTACTGCGGCCCGCCGAGGCCGGCCTGCGCGAGCCGGAGGAGCGGCAGCAGGGCACTGCCATCGCCGAACACGATCGCCATCCGCAGCGCCACACGACGGGTGCCGGGCAGGTCGGCGCCGAAGAAGGCGTCCTCCCACGCGCGGGCGACGGAGACCGAGAACCCCTCGCCGATCTCCCCCGTCGCTTCGTCCTGCGGTCGGTCGTCGGCGTGCCGGTAGATCGTCGCGGTCGAGGCGTTCATCCACAGCGGCGTCGGGTGCTCGGACGTGCGGATGGCCTCGGCGAGCTCGAGCGTGGTGTCCACCCGCGAGCGCATGATCTCCGCGCGGTTGCGTCGGCCGTAGCGGCAGTTGACACTCTTGCCCGCCATGTTCACGACCATCGCGGCGCCGTCGACGAGTTCCCGGATGCGCATGGTGTTGCCCCACACGGCGTCGCCGGTCCGGCCGATGGTGACGACCCGGTACCCCTCTTCCGTGAAGGCGTCCCGCAGGTACCGCCCCACGAAGCCGCTCGCTCCCGCGATCACGACGCGGCCCTTCTGGTCGCTCATCTCATCCCCGTTCTGTGTCCGGCGCGATCTCGTACCGGAACGCCCCCTCGTACCGGTACAGCGTGCCGAGCACCGGTGCCGAGAGCACCAGGGACACGCGCTGCAGGTCGGCTTCGTCATCGAATCGTTCTGTGAGCGTCACACGCGGTGCGATCAGGGCCGGGAGGCGCACCTCGCGTCCCAGCGCACGGAACGTCACACGCGTGGAGACCAGGCGCAGGGCGCCCGCGTCGGGACCGTCGGCGTCGACCTGCGCCCGGAGCCGGGCGCTGACGCGCCCGTGGCGACCCAGGTGGTCGACCAGGCCGTCGGGTTCGGCGGTGATGGCGTCCACCATCGTGCGGCTCCCGAAGCGGAACCGGAAGGTGCGGTGCGCGCGGACCGCGGGGCGGGCCTCCCGTCCGGCACGACCACGACGGACGCGAGCCGGCCGGTTCTCGACCGTGAACGGGACGTCCCGCTCCCAGACCGGGAACATGACGGAGTCGCGGGCGAACATCGCGAGCACCGGCCAGAGCCACCGACGTGGGGTGCCGACGACGTCGAAGACACCCTCGCCGCGGCCGACGTGCCCGGGCCGGATCTCGCCGAAGTACGTGCGGAGTCGCGGGTGCAGCCGGGCCAGCACGTCCGGCGGTGTGGACAGCTCGTAGGGCGACCGGCTCACGGTTCGATCCTGGCATGTCGTCAGTGCGGATCCCTACGATGTCGCACATGGGACACGACCACGGGCACGGCGTCGGGCACGCCTCGGAGCGCGCCCTGCTGATCGCGTTCTGCATCTCGGCGGGCATCCTGCTCGCCGAGGTCGTGGGCGCCGTGGTCACGGGTTCGCTCGCGCTGCTCGTCGATGCCGGGCACATGGTCGTCGACACCGGCGGACTCGGCATCGGGCTCGTCGCGACGCGGCTCGCCCGCCGGTCCCCGACCGCGCAGCGCACCTGGGGCTTCCAGCGCGCCGAGGTCCTCGGGGCCACCGCACAGGCCGCGATCCTGCTCGCCGTCGGGGTCTACGTGATCATCTCGGCGGTGCAGCGGCTGTTCGTGCCGGAGGAGATCCACTCCGGGCCGCTGCTCGTCTTCGGCATCGTCGGACTCGTCGGCAACCTGGTGGCCTACGCGGTGCTGCTGCGGGCCTCGGGCGAGGGGTTCACCTCGCGCGCCGCCCGGCTCGAGGTCCTCAACGACACCCTCGGCTCGGTCGCCGTCATCATCGCCGCGGTCGTGCTCATGCTGACCGGGTGGGAGCGGGCGGACTCCCTCGCCGCGATCCTGATCGGCCTGCTCATCCTGCCGCGGGCGATCCGGCTGCTGCGCGAGACCGCGAACGTGCTGCTCGAGTCGACGCCGCCGGGGCTCGACCTCGACGACGTGCGTGGTCACATCCTCGAGCTCGACCACGTCATCGCGGTGCACGACCTGCACGCGACGCTCGTGGCGACCGGGGTGCCGAACCTGACCGCGCACGTGGTCGTCGACGACCACTGCTTCTCGACGGCGCACGCCCCGGCGATCCTCGACGAGCTGCAGCGGTGCGTGGCGGAGCACTTCGACGTGCCGGTGGAGCACTCGACGTTCCAGTTGGAGCCGGTGTCGCACCGGCGGCACGAGTACGAGGTGCACGCGTAGGGTCGCGCGCTCGCGCGTGTGGGCGTCGGTCGGGGTCGCTTCGGCTTCGCGACGATCCACCAGGTGATCGACGCGTGGTCTGTCGCAGAACGGGTGTCCGCAGGTGCCGCGTCAGCAGTCGTCGGTGCGCGTGGGGTAGGCCGTGATCACCCGGTCGGTGGTGGCCGAGACGATCACCTTCACCCAGGGCTCGTCGTCGGGGCGTGCGCCGTCGTCGAACCGGACGGGTGCGGCGTAGCAGACCTTGCCGTCGCCGGCGTCGAGCGGGAACCCGGGGCGCGGGTCCTCGAGCGCCGTCTGCACCGCGGTGAGCATGGCGTCGTCCCAGTCGCGCGAGCCGTGCCCGGTGACGACGTCCTGCCAGTCGGCGGTGTGCCGCACCCGGATGTGCTCGTAGCCCTGGGCAGCGGTGCCGCACTGCAGGGTGACGCGGCCCAGGGCCTCGGTCTCGTACTGCGCGACGGCCGCCTGGCTCGTGGTGTCGCACCGGCCGAGCGCGGTGCTGCCGGGCATGTCCGGCCCGTTGCGGGTGATCGTGACGGTGCCGTCACCGGCGGCCGTCGGCACGTCGCTCGGCGTCCGTGAGGCCGAGCCGGCACCGATGGTCGGGCCGTCCGCGCCCTGCCGTGCCGTCAGGAACAACCCGCCGGCGAGGAGACCGGCGGCCACCACGGCCGCGACGCCGGTGATCACGGGACGGTTGCGGTTCCGGGGCACGCGCCCAGTATGCCGGGAGTTCGACCGCACGACGGAACCAGGCTCCGGACACGGCACCGCGCGATCGCGTGGTTCGGTGTCCGGAACCTGGTTCCGGGCGGACGGGAGGCCCGCCACGCGTCAGGCGCGCGCGGCCAGCCGGGTGCCGGCGACGACGGCCAGGACGGCGACGAGCACCACGTACCCGATCAGGACGGGGAGCGTCGGGATCACCAGCAGCGCCGCCCCGACGGCCACGACCGGCACGGTGAGCCCGGCGTAGGCGATGAGGAACGTGGCGGCGAGCACGCCGCCCCGGCGCTCCGGGCCGACCAGTGCTGCGGCGCTGCCGATCGCGGCGCGGAACAGCAGGCCGACGCCGGCTCCCGCGACGACCCCGCCGCCGATGAACCCGCCGACCTGCAGCAGGACCGCGGCGACGGCGAGGACGACCAGGCCGACGACCAGGAGCAGCATGCCGAGCCGGATCTGCGCACGCTGCGACAGTCGGGCGAAGACGATCTGCGACAGCGCGCTCGCGGCGAAGACCCCGAATGTCGTGGCCCCGGCGGCCAGGCGGTCGGTGACGTGGAAGGTGGTGCCGAGGAAGCTCGGCGCGACCGAGGTGAAGAGGCCCTGCACGGCGAGCGCGGCGAACGCCGCTGCCCCGGCGGCCCAGAACGCGGCACCCTGCCCCTCCGGCGCCTGCATGCGCTGCGGGCGGTAGGCCACGGGCTGCTCGGGACGGTCGACCGTCTCCGGCGCGGCCAGCACGAGCACGAACGCGACGGCCAGCGCGATCACGAACACCACGTACGGGACCATGAGCGGCTGCCCGACGAACTCGGCGAGTGCTCCGCCGACGAGGGCGCCGAGGGACAGGCCACCGAGGTTCACCGCCCCGGCAGCGACGCTCGCGCCCTTCGCGGAGTCGCTCGACCCGGTGGCACGGACCCGGAGCTCACCGAGGTGTGCCGTCGCGGTCGCCGTCAGCGTCCCGACGCCGAGGCCGGTCACGAGCCGGGCGACGATGAGGCCGGTGACGTCGTTCCAGAGCAGGAACAGCACGGCGGCGACGAGTTCGAGGGCGATCGACACCAGGATGAGCGGACGGCGTCCGTGCACGTCGCTGAGGTGCCCCGCCAGGTACAGCGAGCCGACGACCCCGACCCCGTACGCCGCGAAGATCACCGTGGTGGTGAAGGTCGGGAAGCCGTCGCGGGCCTGGTAGATGACGTACAAGGGCGCGGGGACGGTCGCGAAGGCCATCACCGCGAGGAACGCGAAGGCGACGACCCAGAAGCCGAAACCGTGGCGCCGACGAGTGTGGGCGCGGCGTCCGCGCGGGGCGACGACACGGTCGCTCGCGGATGCGGGAGCGGCGGTGGTGGCGGGGACGGTGCCCGTCGGGGTGTCGGTGACGGTTGACATGCTCCGATGATCGCGCTCGCGGTGCATCGAGTCCAACGGATGCGCTTGATGTGCACGATCGGTCTGTTCGATACTCGGACGATGGAGACCCGACTGCTCGAACAGTTCGTCACCGTCGCCGCCGAGGGCAGCATCACCCGGGCGGCGGAACGGCTCTGGGCCGCGCAGTCCACGGTGTCCGCGGGCATCGCCTCGCTCGAGCGCAGCTTCGGCGTGCGGCTCTTCGATCGCACCGGACGACAGCTCGTGCTGACCCCCGCCGGCGAGGACCTGCTCCCCCACGCCCGCGCGGTGCTCGAGTCCCTCGACCGGATGCGCGACCTGGCCACCGCCGACGACGCCGACCTGCGGGGCCGGGTGCGGCTCGGCATCTTCACGAGCATGGACATCGTCGACCTGACGGGCGTGCTGCAGCGGTTCCGACGACAGCACCCGCTCGTCGCCGTGGAGCTGATGACGTCGCCGTCGGGGACGACCGGCCTCGTGCAGGACCTGGTCGCCGGGCGGCTCGACATCGCCTACACGGGCCTGCCCACCGTGCCCGCCGGGGTCGTCGTGGAGCCGTTGCGGGAGATGCCGTTCCGGGTGTTCACCGCGTCGGACCACCCGCTCGCCGGCCGGTCGTCGGTGTCGCTCGCCGAACTCGCCGATGAACCCTTCGTCGACACGGCGCACGGGTTCGGCAACCGGATCATCCTCGACGGGGCACTCGAGCGGCTCGGCATCCGTCGGCGCATCGTCGCGGAGATGAACGACATGCCCGCCGTGATCCGGTTCGCCTCGGCCGGGCTCGGCGTCGGGGTCGTGCCGGACTCGGGGGTGCGGTACGACGGGGCGGTGCTCGACCTGGAGGACGAGGTCGACCCGCTCCGCATCGGCCTGGCGGTCCGGACGTCCCCGGAGCCGAGCCGCGCGGTCCGGACGCTGGCGCGCGACATCGTGGCGGCGCGGCTGGGGTGACGCGGGGCACGCTCGCTGTGCTTCGTGAGCAGGAACGGTCGGGTCGCGGTGCGCGAGGCGACCGTTCCTGCTCACGATCTGACCACCGACGGACTGGAGGCACGGGTCGGGTCCGACACGTGCCTCCGGGCCGTCAGTCCCCCCATATCTCCCCGACGACGGCGTCCAGCAGCCCGTTCGTCGGGAAGTTCGCCTGCCGGATCACGATGAACGTGTCGTCGCGCAGGAAGAACGTCGTCACCTGGTCCACGGGGGCAGCCTCGGCCGGGACGGACGACTGGCACACCCGCCCGCCGTCGCGGTCCTCGCACTCCAGCGGACTGGTGGCGAGCACGTCCGCGGCCCCGGGCCCGGCCGTCCCGACGGTCATGGTGAGCCCACTGACGTCGGCTCGGGGATCGGCCCACGTGCAGATGATCTTCGACTCGCCGTTCGCCCAGGTGACGTCCTCGCCGTCACTGCCGGCCGAGTCGTCCTGCGCCTTCGATATCTCGGTCAGCGGAGTCTCCCCGAAGAGCCGGGTGTAGTCCTCTGCCGGGACCATGTCACGGCACGTCGCCGGGATCGTCGCCGCGGCGGGGGTCGGTGTCGACGTCGGGGTGGGCTTCGGGACGGGGGCACCCGTGATCGGGGCGGAGCTCGGCGTCGTGGAGGACGGCGCCGGCTCGGGCTGCTGGGTCTGGGTGGGAGCGGCGACCGGGTCGGCGTTCTGCTGCGACAGCGTCAGGGCGACGGCGCCGGTCGCGGTGCCGACGGCGAGCAGCGCGACGACACCGATGACGATCCCGGACCGGCCCCGACGACGCTTCGGGAGCGGGGTGGCACGTTCGAGGACGTTCTGCTTCATCGAGACGAGCATGCGCTGCAGGTCGTCTCCCTGCGGAGGCTCAGTGTTCATCGTGCATCACCACCTTCTTGAGTCGTCGACGGTTGCGGGACACCCGCTGGGTGACCGCGCCGACCGTGAGTCCGAGGAGTTCGGCGGCCTCGGCGTACGAGTGCCCCTCGAGCAGGCAGAGCTCGCAGATGCGGCGGTCGAGGTCCGGGAGCGCGGCGATCTCGGCGCGGACCCAGCGCAGGGTCTCGCGGGCCTCGTCGTGGTCGGCGGGCGAGGCGAGGTGCTCCGGGAGCTCGTCCGTGCGGCGCCGGGCCTGCTTGCGCCCGGTGTTGAAGGCGTGGTTGCGGCACACGACGAGCAGCCACGGCAGCACCGTGTCCGCCGGCAGCTCGAGGGTCGCGGCGCGCTGCCAGAGCGTCAGGAACGCGTCCTGCACGATCTCCTCGACGTCGGACCGGTCGTCGACGAGCGTCCACGCATAGCGGGTGAGGGTGGCGGCGTACCGGTCGAACGCCCGGGCGAGCGCGCCGGTGTCCCCTTGTGCCATCGCACGGACGAGTCCTTCGTCCGTGTCGGTGCCGGTCGTCACGTCCACATCCCACCTCCTTCACTCAGAGGTGTCGGCAGGACCCGCGATCCTGACAGGACCGTGGCGGATTCGTGATCTCGGGCGTGTCCGCCCGGAGCTGTCAGCCGTCAGCTGTCAGCCGTCAGTGGAACTCGTCGCCGTCGCCCTCGCCCGGCGTCTTGTGCCCGCCGAGCATGTCGTTGTCGTCCTGCTCGCTCGACGAGGCGAGCTGCAGCATCGCGAGCACGACGACGACCACGATGAACGCGACGCCGAGGAAGATCACGGCCAGCTGCAGTTCCCGCGTCGAGAACAGCACGACGAGCCCGGTGAACACCGCGATGATCGCGGAGATCCCGAGGAGCTCGACCGGGCGCAGACGGTCACGACGGCTGGGGGTGGTCATGCGTGTGGTGCTCCGTCCGGGGCGACGGCCGGCGTGGCCGTGCCCCACTTGTGCGAGAGGCCGGCGATCACGTGGAAGACGGCCGTGATGGCGAGGTACGCGCCGAGCAGGCCGACGAGCACGATCGAGGCGTCGAGGGTGCCGGTGACCTGCTCCACGCCACCGAGCTGCTGGGAGTAGTCCGGCGGCGTGACGAGGAAGGCGACCGCGAGCAGCAGCGTGAGGCCGCCGATCGTGGTCCAGTCGCGAGCGAAGGGCGAGCGTCGCCGGGCACGGAGCCCCTGCGACAGCTCGAGGGCCCCGGTCAGCACCGCGAACGCGACGATGACCGTGATGAAGGCCGGCAGCCCGAACCCGTTGCACGCGAACGCGGCGACGGCGGCGAGCAGGGTGATGACGGCCTGCAGCAGGGTCGTGCGACGCGAACGGCCGTCGAGGGGCAGTCGGGAGATCCCGCCGAACAGGAGCACGAGCCCCTCGATCAGGGCGAAGCCGCCGAACAGCAGGAGACCGTAGCCCGCGGCGTGGTTGGTCGAGAAGGTGATCACCATCGCGACGACCGCTGCGGGGACCGCCCGGAGGATCGGGATCGGCCAGTACCGCGCGCGCTGGGTCGCGTCTTCCACGGTGGTGGCGTCGTCCACGGTGTCGGACACGAGACCTCTTTCGGGCATGCGGATCGTGGATCCGATCCTACCGCCGGTGGGGTGGACGCCCGACCGGAGCGGACTCGGCCCCTGTGGACGTCCACACCCGTGCACCGGGACGACACCGCCGTCCGGTGCCGTCCCGGCGGTGTCAGGGCTGCTGCGGGTCGTCGGTCGGCGCGTTCCGACGAGCACGACGTCGCGCGAGCCACCAGCACACGGACCCGGCGGCGGCGGCCAGGGCGGCGAGCGCCGCGGCGAGGCCGAGCCCTTCGGCGCCGGTGTAGGCGAGGGCTCCGACGGGGGCAGCCGCCCGACGGTCGGCTGCGGGGTCACCCGCTCCGCCGTCGTCGGCACCGGCGCCGTCACCGTCGTCGCCGCCGGAACCGTCACCACCGGCGTCCCCGTCGTCCGGAGCCGGCCCGGTCGTCGGCACGGGGCCGCTCGTCGGCGCGGGGCTCGGCGCGGGCCCCTCGTCGTCCGGACCCACGACGATCGCGACGCCGGTGGACGGGTCGCCGCCGTCCGCGTCGGTCGGCGAGGTCGCCGTCGCCACGTTCACCACGTCGGAGCCGTCCCCCTGGTACGCGGGGTCGAGCTCGGCGCGGATCCGGAAGTCCAGGGTCTCGCCCACCTCGAGCGACACGTCGGAGCTGCAGGTCACCCGCTGCCCCTCGGCCGTGCACCCGTCGTCGGAGCCCACGAACCGCATGGCCTGGGGCAGGTCGTCGACCGCGCCGACCTGCTGCGCCACCGACGGCCCCCGGTTCCGGGCCGTCACGAGGTACTCGACCTCGTCACCGGGCCGCACGGTCGACGGCGACACCGACTTGTCCGTCTCGACGTCGGCGGCGATCACCGGTGCCGTCACGGTGGTGGTCGCCCGCGAGGAGTTGTCGGCCTCGTTCGTGTCGGACAACGAGGTCGGCGGGGCGATGGTCGCCACGCTCTCCAGCGCTCCGGACGTGCCCTCGGCCACCCGGCCCTCGATCGTGACGACGGCGGAACCCCCTCGGGGCAACGACAGGTCGGTCGCGACGTCACCGGTGCCCGACCCGGTCGCGCAGGCGGAGCCGTCCGCGGCCGTGCAGGTCCAGGTGACGTCCTCGACGCCGTCGGGCACGTCGACCTGCAGCGGGCTCGGGTCGGCGGCGTTCGGGCCGGGGTTCCGCGCCGTCACGGTGTAGCGGAGCGGGTCGCCCGCCGTCGCGGTCGCGGGCAGGTCGTGCTCGACGGACAGGTCCGCCGGCTTCCAGACCCGGAGCGCGTCGACCTCGTGCTTGTCGACGTGGCTGCCGGTGGCCCCGGCGAACCCGAGGCGCAGCGTGCTCGGCAGCGCGGCCTGCCCGTCGCCGTGCAGCGGGACCGAGTCGAGCACGGTGCGCATGGTCGAGCCGACCTGCAGCCGGACGGAGACCGCGAGCCCGCCGTCGTCGTCGGGCAGCAGGGTGATCCGGACCGTCCGGGGCGTGGAACCGGCCGTGACGGTGCCACCGGGTGCCGCGGCACCGGCGACGTACCGGTAGCCCTCGGTCCCGTTGCCGGAGCCCCGGACCACCACGTGGTCGGGCTGTGCTCCGGGACCGGACCCGTTGATGCGTGACGAGAAGTTGCCGTAGTGGTCGATCGCGACGGCCGCGAAGCCCCCGGGGACGCCCGGCAGGTCGCACTCCCGGCCCCCGCCCTCGGTCGCTTCCTTGCGGCAGGCGTACCCGAGACCGGCGCCGAAGGACCCGACGCCCTGCGCCGCAGCGCCGTCGGCCAGGTACAGCAGCAGGCCGTCGGCGCCGGGGTCGTCCTTCTCGGTGTGCATCGCGTACGTGAACTCGATCTCGAGCCCGGTGTCCGACGGGAACGTGTCGTTCGTCGACCACGCCCCCGCCTGGTTCCGGACGTCGTCGGTCAGGCGCAGTCGGCCGCCGGACACCGCCGCGTCACCGTGCAGGGCACCGCCGGACGCACTGGAGAACTGGTTGACGTACGGGAAGTCGAGGGCGGCCGCACTCGACCCGGACGGCAGGACCGCGGGTGCCGCGAGCACACCGAGCGCGGTCAGGGTGGCGCACGCCGCGGCGAGACGGCGGACGACCCGCGAGCGGAACGACCGCCGGTCGAGGGAAGACGCAGGAACTGGAGCTGGAGCTGGAGCAGTGGGATCTGTCATGCCCCGATGCTCGCGACCGGGACGTCACCCCCGGGCGGCGGCGAGACGATCTGTGGAACGCCCCCACGGGCCTCCCGGCTGTGGAGGAAGAACGACGCGAGCGGACCGCTCAGGCCAGCCACACCGTCGTCTCACCCGGCAGCAGCCCCGGTGCGACCCCGTCGAGCGGCCCGGACGCGACGACGACGGTCCCGGCCGGCAGGGGCACCGGCGCGGTGCCGAAGTTCGTGACCGACCGCCAGCCGTCGTGCCGCGCGAACGCCACGACCTCGGAGCCGGACTCCAGCCACGTCAGCGCCTCCCCCTGCTGCAGCCGACGCCGGGCGGCCAGCGCCCGGCGGTACAGCGACAGGGTCGACTCGGGATCGCCGTCCTCGGCCTCGACCGAGGACTCCCCGAAGTCCTGCGGCTGCGGCAGGTGCGGTGCGACGTCCCCGAAGCCGAACGACGGTCCGGAGCGCGTCCACGGGATCGGTACGCGGCAGCCGTCCCGGCCCTTGACGGTGTGTCCGGTGCGGAGCCACTTCGGGTCCTGCAGCAGGTCGCGCGGGATCGCGGCGGCCTCGTGCAGCCCGAGTTCCTCGCCCTGGTAGACGTACGACGACCCGGGCAGCGCCAGCATCAGCATCGTCGCCGCTCGGGCCCGACGGAGCCCCCGTGCACGGTCGAGCTCCGGCGAGGTGCCGTCGGTCATGAGCCAGGCGTCGGTGTCGGTGCCGTCCGGCAGGCCGTAGCGGGTGGGGTGCCGCACGACGTCGTGGTTCGACAGCACCCAGGTGCTCGAGGCACCGGACTGCTCCGAGGCGGCCAGGTTCCGCTCGATGATCCGACGGAACGCATCGGGCTCGAACGGGGCCTCGAGCAGGTCGAAGTTGAAGGCCTGCCCGAGCTCCATCGGCCGGGCGTACAGGACACGGCGGGGTGCCGGGGCCCATGCCTCGGCGACCGCGGCACGGGGCGGGTCGTACTCGTCGAGCACCCGGCGCCAGGTGGCGAAGATCTCGTGCACCTCGTCGCGGTCGTACAGCGGGTCGGAGCCGTCGAGCGGCAGGTCCTGCTCGTTCGACGGCCGGTACGGGGTCGACAGGTCCTTCGCCAGCCCGTGCGCGACGTCCACGCGGAAGCCGTCGACGCCGCGGTCGGACCAGAAGCGCAGCGTGTCCTCGAAGTCGGCGCGGACCTCGGGGTTCGACCAGTCCAGGTCGGGCTGCTCGGGGGCGAACAGGTGCAGGTACCACTGCCCGTCCGGCACCCGGGTCCACGCACTGCCACCGAAGTTCGACACCCAGTCGCTCGGCGGCAGTTCCCCGGCGGCGCCCGAGCCCTCACGGAACACGTACCGCGCACGCTCGGCCGACCCCGGAGAGGACGCCAGCGCAGCCCGGAACCACTCGTGCTGGTCCGAGGTGTGGTTCGGCACGATGTCGACGATGACCTTGAGGTCGTGCTCGTGGGCGGCCCGGACCAGCGCGTCCAGGTCGTCGAGGGACCCGAGCTTCGGGTCGACGGCGCGGTAGTCGGCGACGTCGTAGCCACCGTCGGCGAGTGGCGACGGGAAGAACGGGGAGAGCCACAGGGCATCGACGCCGAGCGACGCCAGGTACGGCACCCGGCTCGTGATGCCCGCGACGTCACCGAGCCCGTCGCCGTCCGTGTCGGCGAAGCTGCGTGGGTAGACCTGGTAGACGACGGCATCGCGCCACCAGGTCGGGTCGGTGGTTCGTGGCGTGCTGGCCGGGGTCCGAAGCGTGGTCACGACGCCACCGTACTCAGCGGACCGGGAATAGCGCCCCCTACGATCGCATTGGTTGTCGCTGACACCTTTCCGTCCAGCAACAGCATCCCGCAACAGAAGGAGCTCCATGACGAACGTCCTCGTCCTCGTCGGCAGCCTGCGCGCCGACTCCATCAACCGCAAGCTCGCCGAGGCCGCCGCGCACCACGCGCCGGAGGGCATCGAGCTGCACACGTTCGACGGCATCGTCGACCTGCCGTTCTACAACGAGGACATCGACGGCGACACCCCGCCCGCCGCTGCCGTCGCCTTCCGCGACGCCGTCGCCACCGCGGACGCCGTCCTGCTGATCACCCCCGAGTACAACGGCACCATCCCCGCCGTCCTGAAGAACGCGCTCGACTGGGGTTCGCGTCCGTTCGGCGCCTCGCCGCTGTCCGGCAAGCCCCTCGCCGTGATCGGCTCGGCGTTCGGCCAGTACGGCGGCGTCTGGGCCCACGACGACGCCCGCAAGGCCGCCGGCATCGCCGGCGCGAAGGTCCTGGAGGACGTCAAGGTCGCCATCCCGCAGTCGGTCGTCCGCTTCGCGGAGACCCACCCGCGTGAGGACGCCGAGGTCACGACGCTCGTGCAGGGTGCGCTCACCGCGCTCGCCGAGGCCGCAGCCGGCACGGACGAGCAGGCAGCCGCGTAACGCGACGAACCACCGGACAGGAGGCCCGTGGCGACCCCGCCACGGGCCTCCTGTCCGTCCGGTGCGGACGCAACGGTCGTTGCGAACGCATCGGACGGTGCGGACGCACCGGTCGTGGCGGAACCCGGGAGTCCGCTAGACGACCGAGATACGAGACGGGTTACCCTGAACGCCATGTCGACGCAGGAGATCACCGAGGCGTCCGGGTACTGGTTCCCGGACGACGACGCGACCCAACGCGGGGTCGCGGTGCTGAACGCCCTGCGCCGGTACCGATCCGCTGAGACGGCCATGCGCCGCCGGACCCGTGACTCGATGGGCATGGGCGAGACCGACCTGCTCGCCGTGCGTTTCCTGCTGCAGGCGCAGCGCTCCGGCACCGCCGTGAGCCCGAAGGACCTCGCCGCGTACCTCAAGATCTCGTCGGCCTCGACGACGATCCTCATCGACCGCCTGGTCAAGTCGAACCACGTCCGCCGCGACCCGCACCCCACCGACCGCCGGGCCCTCGTCATCACGCCGACGACCGAGACCGACGACGAGGTCCGCGCCACGCTCGGTGTGATGCACCGCCGGATGATGTCGATCGCCGAGGGGCTCCCCGCGTCCGAGGCGCGGATCGTCGCCGGCTTCCTGGAGCAGATGCGCGACGCCGTCGACCAGGTCGACCCCGCGCCGTCGCACTGAGCGACGCTGCACCGAACGCCCTCGGGGGACGCTGCCTCCGAGCGCACTGAGAGCGCGCACTGCGGCACCGCGTAGACCGGAACGGTCACACCGACGCGAAAGGAGCCACAACCATGCACGCTTCGGACAAGATGGCCAAGAACCTCCAGGCGGTCCTCGTGGACCTCATCGACCTGCACCTGCAGGGCAAGCAGGCCCACTGGAACATCCTGGGCACCAACTTCCGCGACCTCCACCTGCAGCTCGACGAGATCGTCGACGCAGCTCGTGAGTTCGCCGACGACACCGCCGAGCGCATGCGTGCGCTGTACCTCGTGCCGGACGGCCGCTCGGCGACCGTCTCCGCGGGCAGCCACCTCGACGCGTTCCCCTCGGGCGAGATCACCACGCACGACGCCATCGACCAGGTCACGCTCCGGCTGTACCAGGCGACGGGCACCATGCGCGACGTCCACGACGAGGTCGACGAGGAAGACCCGACGACCGCGGACCTGCTCCACGGCTTCATCGAGCGCCTCGAGCAGCTCGCGTGGATGGTCTCCGCCGAGAACCGCGCGCCCAGCACCCCGCTGGCCTCCGCCACCACGCCCGCCGTCGCCGACGCGTCGGCACACGCGTAGGGGCCCGGGTGGACCTCGGTATCCAGGGCAAGACCGCACTCGTCTTCGGCGGCGACTCCGGCATCGGCTGGAACACGGCGCGCATCCTCCTGGCAGAGGGTGCGACCGTGGTCGTCACCGACATCGACCAGAGCCGTCTGGACACCAGTGCGGACCAGCTCGAGGCGCCGCTCGGCAAGCTGCACGCCTTCGCCGCCGACGTCCGGAGCGCCGAGAGCCTCGCCGCCCTGCACGACAAGGTGCGTGAAGCGGTCGGCGAGATCGACATCCTGGTGCAGTCCTCGGGCGTCACCGGCGCCCAGGGCATGTTCCACGAGATCGACGAGGCCGGCTGGGCGGAGACGATCGACATCGACCTGATGGGGCCGGTGCGGATCACCCGTGAGTTCATCGGCGACCTGCGCCAGGGCGGCTGGGGACGCATCGTCTACCTGGTGTCCGAGGACGCCTCGCAGCCGTACGACGACGAACTGCCCTACTGCGCGGCCAAGGCCGGGGTGCTCTCGTTCGCCAAGGGCCTGTCGCGCTCCTACGCCTCCGAGGGCCTGCTGGTGAACACGGTCTCCCCCGCGTTCATCCACACGCCGATGACCGACGCGATGATGGACAAGCGGGCCAAGCAGCGCGGGACCTCGTTCGACGAGGCCATCGGCAGCTTCCTCGAAGAGGAGCGGCCGTACATGGAGCTCAAGCGCCGCGGCGAGCCGGAAGAGGTCGCGAACGTCGTGGCCTTCCTGTGCTCGGACCTGGCCAGCTTCGTGAACGGCGCCAACTACCGGGTCGACTCCGGCTCGGTCGCCACGATCTGATCGTGGCACCACAGCACCGCCAGGAGGCGTCATGACCGACTTCCGCTACCTCATCGTCGGCGGCGGGATGGTCGCCGACGCCGCTGCCCGCGGCATCCGCGAGCTCGACACCGACGGGTCGATCGGCATCCTCAGCGAGGACGTCGACCGGCCCTACGCCCGGCCCGCGCTGTCGAAGAAGCTCTGGACCGACCCGGACTTCAGCTGGGACGACAAGGTCGACCTGCACACCGAGGAGACCGGGGCGCAGTTCGTCCTGGGAACCGCGGTCACCGCGATCGACCGTGCTGCGAAGACCGTCACGACGGCCGACGGCGCGACCCACGGCTACGAGCGGCTCCTGCTCGCGACCGGCGGGAAGCCCCGCGGGCTGCCGGGGCTGTCCCCGTCGGCACGCGTGCTCGACTACCGCAGCGCGTCGGACTACCGCCGCCTGCGCGAACTCGCGGACGCCGGAGCACACGTCGCCGTCGTCGGCGGCGGGTACATCGGCCAGGAGATCACGGCGGGCATCGTGCAGAACGGCGCACGCGTCACGCTGGTCGACCCGGACGAGGTCGTCGGCGGACGGATGTTCCCCGAGGACCTGGCACGGGCGTTCCAGCAGCGCTTCGTCGACCACGGCGTCGAGCTCCGCACCGGCCGCCGGGTGTCCGAGGGCACCGAGACGGCCGACGGCGTGCGGCTGACGCTCGACGACGGCTCCGTGGTCGAGGCCGACGCGGTCGTCGCCGGACTCGGCATCGAACCCGCGACGCAGCTCGCCGCCGACGCCGGACTGACCGTCCGCGACGGCATCGTGGTGAGCTCGACGCTGCTCACCGACGACGACTCCATGTTCGCCGCCGGTGACGTCGCCGAGTACCCGGACCGCATCCTCGGCACCCGCCGGGTGGAGCACGTCGACAACGCCCAGCAGCAGGGTCGGCAGGCCGGCCGCAACCTCGCGGACGCCGACGAGACCTACGACCACACGCCGATGTTCTACTCCGACGTCTTCGACATGGGGTACGAGGCCGTCGGACAGGTCAGCTCAAAGCTCCGCACGGTCGAGGACTGGCAGGACCCCACCGTCACCGGCGTCGTCTACTACCTGGACGACGACGACACGGTCCGGGGCGTGCTGCTCTGGAACGTGTGGGACAAGACCGACGAGGCCCGCAAGGTCCTCGCCGAGGCGAACGCGCTGACGCCCGACATGCTGCCGGGCCGCATCACACCCTGACCGCTCGCCCGTCGCGGTGGTCGCGACTGCCTGGAGGCCCGGTGCCGGTCCGTCGGACCGGCACCGGGCCTCCAGGCGGTCACCCGCAGATCGCGACGCGCGCTGCTTCGACCGTGCCCGCTGCTTCGACGGTGCTGGCTACTTCGACTCCGGCGCGACCTCGTCGACGACCGCACGTCGGTCCGCCGGGTCGACCGGCAGGTCGTCGCCGTCCGCCATCGCGACGGCGTGTGCGGACTTGGCCGCCTCGAGCGTCTCGTCGTCGTTCCGGGCCATCCCGAACAGCTCGATGAACCGTGACTTGACCAGCAACCAGGCATCCCCCGGGCTGAGCCGCGCCAGGTCCGACGACGTCGAGTCGTCGCGCACCCGCTGCAGCGACGACACGCCCCGGTCGGGGATCCGGTGGTCGACGTGCGCCACCGCGAGCCGCGCGACCGCGTCGGCCTGTGCGTGCATGACCGAGTGTGCGCCGTCGACGACCTCGCGGAGGACCGCGTACGGGAACACCCGCGCCAACCGACGGACCCAGTCCCGCGGCACCATCGCGTCGTGCTCACCGCGGACGATCAGGGTGCGGGCCTGCACGTGGGCGGCGCGCTCCTCGATCGGGAACGCGATCATCCGCGGCAGGACCTTCCGGAACCAGTGCCAGCCGCACAGCGCGTACGCCGTGATGCCGTGCCAGCGGACCGCGGCGGGCTCGTGCAGCGTCGACCGGAGGAACCGGAACGCCGACTGCCGCACCGTGCGCGCCGACGAGTCGACCACCGGGCTGATGAGCACGAGGTCGGAGATCCCCGGACGGCGGGCGGCGACCTCGGTGACGACCTGCGTGCCCATCGAGTGCCCGACCAGGACCGGGTCCTGGAGCCCGAGGTCGTCGATGACCCGCTCGACCGCGTCGGCGTAGCGCTCGATCGAGACCTTGCCGCGGAACCGCGGGACTCCGGCGAAGCCCGGCAGGTCGAGCGCGTGCACCGGCCCGTTCTCGTTGAGGTGCGGGGCGAGCCGCTCGTAGTAGGTCGAGGCGATGCCGAGCCCCGCGACGAGCAGGAAGGCCCGCGCGCCCGGCTCACCGATCGAGCTCACCCGGACGTAGGTGCCGTCGACCGCGACCCGGTCCACCTGCACCGTGACGTCGGCGTCCTCGGCCTGGGCGAGCTCGCCGGCCGGGTCCGGCCGCGGTGCCTGGCGTTCGTCGTCCACGTGGGTCTCCTCCGGTCGGGCGGTCGCCCAGGATACCCGGCCGCCGTCCGCGCGGGCGGCGGCGACGTGCTCAGCCGCTGAAGGTGTTCGCGGGGAACCCGTGCACCGTCGTCGGCACCGCGAAGACCGCCCCGGACCGGGGCGCCTGCTCCAGGTCCTGCTCGGTGAGGTTCTCGCGGGCCGTCCCGACGAAGAGCGTCGACATGTCCGGGCCGCCGAACGCCACCGACGTCGGGTTGGCGACGGGGAGCTCCACCGTCTCCAGGTGCGAGCCGTCGGGCCCGTAGCGCTCGACGCGGGACCCGCCGTAGATCGCGCTCCAGAAGCAGCCCTCGTCGTCGCGGACCAGGCCGTCGTGCGCCTGACCGACGATGAACGGCTCGAGTTCGCCGAGCTCGCCGTCCGGGCCGTACGACCCCCGGAAGACGGTCGAGGCACTGGTGTCGGTGACGTACATCGTGCTGCCGTCCTCCGACCACTCCATGCCGTTCGTCACGCCGAAGCCGCCGCGGAGCACCCGGGTCGTGCCGTCGGCCTCGATCGAGTAGAGCGCTGCGTCGGGCTCGCCGGTCGTCACGTTCATGCTGCCGACCAGGAACCGGCCGAACGGGTCGCACTTGCCCTCGTTGAACCGGTTGCCCGAGGTGCTGTGGGTGACGCGGGTGATCTCGCGCTCCACGGCACCCTGCTCGTCCGTCACCACGACGGTGTCGCCGAGGGCCGCGACGAACCCGCCGGAGGCCCGGGGCTGGAAGCTCGCCAACGGGGGCGGCAGCGGCACGCTCGAGCGCACGGTGCCGTCGGCCTCGGCGGTGTTGAGGGTGCCGAGGGTGATGTCGGCCCACCGGAGCAGCTGTGCGGACGGGTCCCAGACGATGCTCTCGGCGAGGACCGCTCGGGCATCGGCGAAGACGGTCGCGGGGCCGGTGGTGGCGTTGGTGCTCATCGACCCCGTTTACCGCGGGGGCGGTCCGTGCCCGTTCAGGCGTGGCGCCGCGGCGCGGTCGCGCGTGGCGCGTGGCGCGGCGGCGCGGCGGCGAGTTCACGGGCTCAGCGACACCTCACGCCCGCTTTGCCCCGTGAGGTGTCGCCCAGCGCGAAAGTCCGCGGCGGCGCCCGCGGGTCAGAGGCGGGCGAACCGCGCGCGGAAGAAGCTGTAGACGCCGAAGGCCAGGAACCCGATGCCGATCGCGACGAGGACGAACACCCCACCGGGCATGCTCCGCACCGCGTCGAACGCGGCGTCGAGGCCGGTGGCCTGGTCGGGGTCGCTCTGCAGCCCCGCGACGGCGATGAGCACGCCCACGATGACCACGGCGACGCCCTTGCCGACGTACCCGACGACGCCGAGCACGGTGACCACGCGGTCGAGCTGACCCGACGGTCGCGTGATCTGCTTCCGGAACGACCGGCGGCAGCCGATCACTACGAGGCCGATGCCGACCGCGACCGCGATCGCCCCGGCCAGGACCAGCACGAACACCCCGCCCGGTGTCGCCAGGGTCTTCGCCGCGGCGCTCTGCGACGAGCTGCTCGAGCTCGACCCGGCGCCGAGCGCGTACGAGGCCGCCGAGTACGCGATCACGCCGTAGACCACGGCCTTCGCGACGTCCTTCAGCCGGGCGAGCCAGCCCCGGGTGGTGTCGGAACGGCCGCCGACGATCGCCTCGACGACCAGGCGCACGGTGAGCGCGGCCGTGCCGACGGCGATCAGCCAGAGCAGGAACACCCCGCCGGGGACCGCGGCGATCTGCTGCAGCGCACCGGACTGGTCCGTCTCGCCACCCGAGGACGCGTTGCCGATCCCGAGCAGGATCGCCAGGTACCCGATCAGCAGGTGGACGATGCCGCTGCCGACGAACCCGGCGCGTGCCGTGACCTCGAACCAGCGGCTGTCGGCCGCCCGCCGGACCTGTCGTCCGGTTTCCTTCGCTGCGTGCTCCGCCGTGTCGCTCATCACGGCCCAGCGTGCCCGACGCATGCCGTCCTGTCCGGGGCGCGCCGGGCCGTGCGGTCCGCCACGTGGCGGACGGGAGGCCCGTGGCGGTGCCGCCACGGGCCTCCCGTCCGTCGGTGGGCGCGTCTCAGTCACCCTTCACGTTGACGACCTGCCGCAGGGTGTGCCGGATCGACACGAGGTCCTCGGCGTCCGCCATGACCTGGTCGATCGGCTTGTAGGCCGCCGGGATCTCGTCGAGGAACGCGTCGGTGTCGCGGTACTCGATGCCGGCCATCGCCTCGCGCAGCTGCTCGTGGGTGAAGGTCCGCCGGGCAGCGCTCCGCGAGAACAGCCGACCCGCACCGTGCGGGGACGACTCGAGCGAGGGCTTGTTGCCGAGCCCCTCGACCACGTACGAGGCGGTGCCCATCGACCCGGGGATCAGGCCGGGCTGACCGGCCTTCGCCTGGATCGCACCCTTGCGTGAGACCCACACGGACTTGCCCCAGTGCGTCTCACGCTGCGTGAAGTTGTGGTGGCAGTTGATCCGCTCGCGCTCGTCGACGGGCGTACCGACGGCCTCGGACAGCTGCCGGACGACGCGGTCCATCATCTCCTCACGGTTGAGCAGCGCGAAGTGCTGGGCCCACCGCAGCTCGGCGATGTACCGGTCGAACTCCGGCGTGCCCTCGACCAGGTACGCCAGGTCGGGGTCCGCCAGCTGGATCCACCACCGCTCCATGGCCTTCTTGGCGACCTTGATGTGGCGCTGCGCGATCTTGTTGCCGACGCCCCGCGACCCGGAGTGCAGGAAGAGCCAGACCCGGTCCTGCTCGTCGAGGGAGACCTCGATGAAGTGGTTGCCGGACCCGAGCGTGCCGAGCTGGTTCCGCCAGCCGCCGTGCACGCCGTCGGGGTCGAACCCGGCGGTCTCGGCCATCGCCTCGAGCTCGGCGATCCGGGGTACGGCGGTCGCCACGATCTTCCGGTTCGACGCACCGGCCGACAGCGGGATCGCGCGCTCGATCTGCTCGCGCAGCCCCTGCAGGTCGGCGGGCAGGTCGGTGGCGGTGAACTGCGTGCGGACCGCGATCATGCCGCAGCCGATGTCCACGCCGACGGCCGCCGGCATGATCGCGCCGAGGGTCGGGATGACCGACCCGACGGTGGCCCCGAGGCCCAGGTGTGCGTCGGGCATGAGGGCCAGGTGCGGGAACACGAACGGCATGCGCGCGGTCGTGCGGGCCTGCTGCTCGGTGTTGTCCTCGAGCATCGAGGCCCAGCTGAGCAATCGGTCGTTGATCTTCTTCATGGAGTCGTCTCGCTTTCGTGACGGTCGAGGTGACGGTCCGAGACGGTCGTACGCCGGGCCTCCTGGTCGTCGCCGGACGTGGCGGACGGAAGGAAGCGGTGCTGACGAACGCCCCGGGCCGGGTGGGCACGGGGCGTCGTGGGACGTCGCGTGCCTACGCGGGATAGCGGAGGGACCACTGCTGCTCGGGCAGCACGGCGGCCGCGGCGAGCTGGAGCTCGACGCGTTCCTCGTTGTGCTGCACGGTGCGCATGCGCGGTCCTTCCGGTGTGCCCGGGGCGGGCGGTCTGCCGATCGGCAGGAGCACGACGCTAGTGCGACACGCCCGGGATGCGCAAGTCGCGTGGGCGTGTCGGCTGGGGTCCGGGGGTTCGCCGGCGGTTCTCCACAGCCGGGAGGCCCGGCGTGCGTTCTCCACGAGGGGTACGTCCGCCTGATGGTCGCCACCGGGGCCGGGGCAGGCTGGACGCATGACCGAGCGCACGCGAGACACCCCCGACGCGACCGAGAACGAGGAACGGACGAACGGGTACGTCCCGCTCCGTTCGTACGGTGCGATCGGCGACGGGCGGACGGTCGCCCTCATCGCGCTCGACGGCCGGATCGACTGGCTGCCGATCCCGTCGATGGACTCGCCGCCGGTGTTCGCGAGCATCGTCGACGCCGAGCACGGCGGACACGTCGCCCTGCGGCCGGTGGACGACCAGGCGCAGGTGTCCCGCGCCTACTTGCCGGGGACGAACGTGCTCGTGACGACGTGGACGACCCCGTCCGGCACCGCCACCGTGACCGACGCCATGGTCACCGGTGTGGCCGGACGCCTGCCGTGGGCCGAGATCGGCCGCTGCGTGCAGGGGGTCGACGGTTCGGTCGAGATGGAGTGGGCCGTCGTGCCCGGCACGATCCTGAACACCGCGGAACCGCGCCGACTCGACACCGCGAACGGCACGGTCATCGGCGTCGACGGCGTGACCATCGCGATCGTGGAGCAGGGCTTCGAACCGGTGCACGACGACGGCCCCCGGTTCTCCGGACGGTTCTCGACGACCGAGGGCTCGAAGTCGATCCTGACCATCGTCGGCACGTACGACGAACCGATCTTCCTGCCCGAGCCCGAGCGCACCCTCGAGGGCGTCGACCGCACGATCGAGAACTGGGCGACCTGGTCGAAGGAGTTCAGCTACGACGGCCCCTGGTCGGACGCGGTCCAGCGCAGCGCCCTCGCCCTGAAGCTCCTGATCTTCGCCCCCACCGGCGCCATCGCCGCAGCCCCGACGACGAGCCTGCCCGAGGACCGCACCGGCGGGAAGAACTGGGACTACCGGTTCGCCTGGGTGCGCGACCTGGCGTACACGGTGCACGCGCTCACCCGCTTCGGCCTGCGCGAGGAGACGCACGCCGCCGTGTCGTGGGTGATGCGCACGATCGCCGAGCACGACGAGACGATGCCGATCTTCTACGGACTCGACGGGTCGAAGAGCGACTCCGTCGAGGAGCGCGACGTCCCGGGCTGGAACGGCATCGGGCCGGTCACGATCGGCAACCGCGCCGGTGACCAGCTGCAGCTCGGGGTCTGGGGCGACGTGTTCGAGATCATGCGCCAGTACGTCCGGGCCGGCAACGTCCTCGACCGCAAGACGGCCTCGGTGCTGCAGGACCTGGCCGACGACGCGTGCCACCGTTGGCCGGAGCCCGACTCGGGCATGTGGGAGCTGCAGGAGGCGCAGCACTACACGACGAGCAAGATCGGCTGCTGGCAGGCGCTCGACGCCGCGGTCGAGCTGCACGACGCGGGGATGATCGACGGCCCGCGCGAGAAGTGGATCGAGAACCGCGAGCTCATCGAGGACTGGGTCGCCGAGAACGGGTGGAACGAGGAGCTCGGCCACTACGTCATGTACCCGGGCACCGACGCGCTCGACTGCTCGATCCTGTTGCACGCGATGTCGGCGTTCGACCGTGGACCGCGCATGGAGTCCACGATCCGGGCGATCGAGGAGCAGCTGCAGCACGGCCCGCTCGTGTACCGGTACTCCGGCATCCAGGACGAGGAATCGCCGTTCGTGGCGTGCTCGTTCTGGCTCGCTGCGGCTCTCGCCTGCGTCGGACGGGTCGACGACGCGAAGCAGCTGATGGACGACATGGTCGCGCAGGCGAACGACGTCGGCCTGTTCAGCGAGATGCTCAGTGCCGTCGACGGGGACTTCATGGGCAACATCCCCCAGGGTCTGTCGCACCTGGCCCTCATCCAGGCCGCGCTGACCATCGAAGAAGTCTCAGAGAAGTCCTGACCGGGCTGGACGAACCGTCGGGGGCGCGGGGCATCATGGTCTGACGATGAACGACGTCGATGCACGGATGGACCGGCTCCGCAGAGCCGCGCGCTACCGCTACCAGCAGCTCGTCGACCAGGAGATCGAGCGGGGGTCGCTCGACCCCGACGAGGTGCGGTCGGAACGTGAGGAACGTCGGCTGCTCAAGGCCGCCGACGTCGCCGCGCACGCCCGGGCCCAGATCGCGGAGGCCGAGCGCCGCGGGGTCTTCGAGGGCAACCCGTACCACGGCAAGCCGCTGCCGGGCCTCGACGGGCAGCACGACCCGGACTGGTGGATCAAGTCGAAGATCGAGCGTGAGGACATCCGGGGCATCGCGCCGCCGGCCCTGGCGCTGCGGACCGAGGACGCCGAACTCGACGACGCACTCGACGCGCTGTCGCTGGAGTCCGACGTGCGGGACGTTCTCGTGGACTTCAACGCGCGGGTGAAAGAGGCCCGGCGGCAACTGCTCGGCGGGCCGCCGGTGGTGACGCCGATGCGCGACGTCGAGGCCGAGGTGCTGGCCTGGCGGGAGCGTCGCGAGGTGCGCATGGCCTCCGCCGCGCGGGCTGCCGAGCAGGCGCGGCTCGAGGCGAAGCCGCGGCGGTGGTGGCGGCGCCGCTGAGCGGTGGCGCGGTGCGGACCGGGCGGTTCGGACGCGATTTCGCGCTGAGCGACAGTCCTCGCGAACGTGAGCACGTGAGGTGTCGCCCAGCCCGTGACGACGGCGGCTGCCGGCGGTTCGCGCAACGCAAGTCGGCCCGGGCCACGCTGCTGCGTGGTCCGGGCCGATTGTGGTGGTGCGGGGTGTTACTTGATCTGTGCGGTGATGGTGGCGGTGCCGACGAGGAGGCCGCGCTTGACGGCGTCGGTGCCGAAGGTCTTGTTCAGCAGGCCGGCGGCGTCTTCGGAGATGT
>NZ_QKTD01000008.1:0-173491 GCF_003234695.1 Curtobacterium sp. MCLR17_042 | reverse complement strand
TCGTCGCGGTTCGGCGTCCGCAAGGTCCGGTTCACCGGCGGGGCGCGGTCGGGGTCGGGCTGGGCTGGCGGCGCCAGGTCGTTCCGGGCGTACCTGGTCGTTCCGGGCGTACCTGGTCGGAAGTTCGCACCGGGTATGCCCGGAAGCACCAGGTATCGCGGGTGTTCTGGGAAGGAACGGGCGCAGGGTGCGCGGGCGCGGGGTCGGGGTCGGGTCTACCTGGTTGTTCCGGGCGTACCTGGTCGAGTCGGGCGTACCTGGTCGAGTCGGGCGTACCTGGTCGAGTCGGGCGTGCCTGATCGTTCCGGGCGTACCTGATCGTTCCGGGCGTACCTGGTCGAATCGGGCGTACCTGGTCGGAAGTTCCGACACGGTATGCCCGGAAGTACCAGGTATCGCGGGTGTTCTGGGAAGGAACGGGCGTACCGCTCAGCCGCCGAACTCAGCCCGCGAACTCAGCCCCCGGCGAAGGGCGGCATGACGTCGACGACCTCGACACCGTCGAGCGAGGTCGCCCGGTCGCGCGTGGTCACGCCGTCGACCAGGTACGAGCAGCGCTCCTGCAGCGCACTCCATCGCGCAGGGTCCACGACGTCGATCGCGCCGAGGGCGGCCTCGATGGTGGGCCCCGACGTGGTCAGCGAGTCGACACCCACGGCAGCCCGGGCAGCGGCGAAGAACCGGATCGTGGTCATGCCTCAGCCGCCGATCGCGCTCATGCCGCGCGTCGGGTGCACGAGCTCGTCGCTGTCGTCACCGTGGTCGCGCGGCTTCGCCCACATCGCGAGCCGCCAGAGCTCGGCGACCTGGTCGTCGTCCGCCCCGGAGCGCATCGGCCCGAGCACATCGGTCTCCTCGTCCGAGAACAGGCAGCTGCGCACGTGTCCGTCGGCGGTCAGCCGGGTACGGGTGCAGTCGGCGCAGAACGACTCGGTGATGCTCGCGATGATCCCGACGGTGCCGAGCGGCTCCCCGGTGACGGCGTCGTGCACGCGGTACCGCTCGGCCGGGGCACCGTCGCGCGGGGCGTCGTCGGGGGTGAGCACGAACGACGTCGCCAGCAGTGCGCGGGTCTCGGCGGCGGTGATCATCGAGGTGCGGTCCCAGGCGTGGTCGGGGTCGAGGGGCATCTGCTCGATGAACCGCAGCTCGTAGCCACGCTCCAGGCACCAGCGGAGGAGTTCCGGGGCGGCCTCGTCGTTGATCCCGCGCAGCAGCACCGCGTTCACCTTGATGTCGAGCCCGGCGTCGTGCGCGGCCGACAGCCCGGCGATGACCTTGTCGAGGAACGGGCGGCGGGTCACGGTGGTGAAGACGTCGGGATCGACGGTGTCGAGCGACACGTTCACGCGCCGCAGTCCGGCGTCGTACAGGCCCTGGGCGCGGTGCGCGAGGCCGATCGCGTTCGTGGTGAGCGACAGCTCCGGGGCGTCGGGCAGCGCGGCGCACCGGGCGATCACGTCGACCAGGTCGTGCCGGAGCATCGGCTCCCCGCCGGTGAACCGGACCTTGCGGACGCCGAACCGCGACGAGCCGATCCGGACCAGCCGCTCGATCTCGGTCGCCGTCATCAGTGCCTCGTCGGGGGCGAACGGCAGCCCGGCCGCGGGCATGCAGTACGTGCAGCGGAGGTTGCAGCGCTCGGTCAGCGACACCCGCAGGTCGACGGCGCGACGCCCGAAGCGGTCGACGAGCCCGGCGGGAGCCGGGTCCACGGAGCCGGTCGTGCCGAGCAGGATCGCGGGTGCCATGGTCGTCAGCGTACGTGTTCCACGCGCCGGAACGTCAGCCGCTCCCACCACCGTCGCCACTGCGACCGCTCCGTGCGCAGCAGTGTGACGACCACGATGACCGCCACGGCCGCGAGCAACCACCACCGGTAGGCGTCCGCCGACGGCCACACCCCGCGCAGCGCGATGGCGAGGCCGATCGACAACCACTCCCACCGCCCGGACAGCACCACGAACGGGATGAGCAGCAGCGCGTACCAGGGGTAGCGCGGCGTCACGGCGAGGAACGTCACCCCGATCATCAGGACCTCGCCGGACCACGGCCGCGCCGGGTCGGACAGCCGCCACGCCACGAACGCCGCCAGCAGCACCAGGAGCCCCACCACCAGGGTCGCCGCGTCGCCCTTGACCACGAGCGACACCAGCGCGAACCGGGAGCCGTCCTCGTAGCCCTCCTCGTTCAGGTAGCCGGGCAGGTACCCGAGCACGTCGAGCCCGGTCGTCAGCACGTAGGGCACGTAGAGCAGCCCGAACACGGCGATGCCGATGGGGATCGCCCACCACGCCCGACCGCGGCCGAGCAACGGCGGGTACACGATCGCCGGGATGAGCTTGGTCGCGGTCGCGGCCCCGAGCGCGATCCCGCCCCAGATCGGCCGGCCGAACGCGACGAGCACGACACCGGCCGTGGCGAGGGCGGCGCCGACGACGTCGACGTGCGAGTTGGTGACCGCCTCGGACGCGACGAGCGGCGACCAGGCCCAGAGCGCCGCCCACCAGGTCGGACGGCCGATCCGGCGGAGCACCAGGACGAGCCCGACGGTCACACCGAGCGACACGAGCAGCCCGGCGACCTGGAACGGCAGGTACTGCGCGGTCGCCGGCACGAAGAACCGCACCGCGGCGAACCACAGCTGCGCCATCGGCGGGTAGATCGTCGTGACGTCGGGCCTGTTGATCGCGGTGCAGTGCCCGTCCGCGCCGTCGCCGAGCCCGCGGAACCGGGGCTTCAGCGGATCGCACGTGCCGTCGACCTTGTCGGGGAACAACCAGTCGGGTCGCAGACCGGACAGTGCCGCGGACTGGGGGGTGTGCGCGTACGGTGAGACACCGGCATGCTGGACGATGCCGTCCCACGCGTACCGAGCGGAGTCGGTGCTCGTGTTGGGCGGGCCGACCAGCGCGGCGATGCCGATCACCACCGCTCCGCCGATGACCATGGTGGTCATCCACCGGACGGGCACGAAACGCACCGCGAGCACGGCGATCACGAAGACGGTCCAAGCGATCAGCGTCCACGCAACGAATGCAGAACGATGGCCCGATCGGAGGAACCCCAGATGCGTGACGCCGACGGCGATGACGCCCGACAGGGCGAGTACCCCAACGACGGCCAGCACCGTGCCGATCCGGACGGCGGTGCCGTCGGCCAGGGACGGTCGGAGGGCACGCAGTCGGTCGCTCATGGTCCGTCGAGGCTATCCGGCCTCCAGCGCCTGCTGCACGACGGACGAGCAGCTCTGGCGTCCCCCAACCGCAACGCCCGCTCGGCCGTGGTGCTCGGGCGCCTGCTCGGCATCGCGTTCCTGATCTGCTTCGGCACCGGGATCTACAGCCACCTGCTGCAGGAACCGCTCGGCTGGATGCGGTTCCCGACCCGTCCGACGCAGCTGTACCAGTTCACGCAGGGCCTGCACATCACGACCGGCATCGCGATCATCCCGCTGCTGCTCGCCAAGCTCAACACCGTCATGCCCGCCCTGGTGCAGGTGCCGCCGGTGCGCGGCGTGCTGCACCTGCTCGAGCGGCTTTCGATCGCGGTGCTCGTGTCCGCGTCGATCATCCAGGTCGTCACCGGCCTGCTCAACACGTACCAGTGGTACCCGTGGCCGTTCCCGTTCCGCCAGGTGCACAACGCCCTGGCCTACGTGATCATCGGGTCGCTGGCCATCCACATCGCCGCCAAGCTGCCGGTCATCGCCCGCTACTGGCGGAAGCGCGACTCCTACGACGTGCACGGCCGGTTCATCGCGGACCCCGCGTCCGGCAGTGAACTGCTCCCACCCGGTCTGGAGGCTCATTCAGCGTCCGCCCCGCGCGCTGCGGTCTCCGAGACCACCGGGTCCACCGCCCCCGGCCTGCTGGGCCGCGTGTTCCGCTGGATCGACGGCGTCGACGCCGCCCCCGGCGGCGCCGAGTCCCGTCCCACCGGACCCGACACGGCCCCGGAGACCCGCGAGGTGTCCGAGGAGCCGAGTCCCGCCCAGCCGACGGCCGACGTGGCGGAGGCGAGCCGGGCCTCCAGGCCGACGCCGGAAGCAGCCACCGGACGACGCCAGCGCATCGCCCGACGCGGGTTCTTCGCCGGCGTGACGGCGGCGACGGTCGGCGTCGTCGCGCTCACGGCGGGGCAGTCCTCGAAGCTCGCGGAACCGTTCAACGTGTTCGGCGCCCGCGGCCGCGGCATCGGCGCGAACGGGTTGCCGGTGAACCGCACCGCGCGGGCGGCCGGCGTCCTCGCCACCGCGACCGCCGCCGACTGGACGCTCACCGTCGTCGGCCACGACGTGAGCCGGACGTTCGTCCGGGCGGAACTCGTCGCGCTCGGCACCGCGCAGGTCGACCTGCCCATCTCGTGCGTCGAGGGGTGGAGTCAGATGGCGACCTGGAAGGGCGTGCGGATGCGCGACCTGCTCGACGCCGTGCAGGCGCCGCAGGGGTCGCACGTGCGCGTGACGAGCCTGGAGCGGCACGGCGGCTACCGGATCATGGACATGGGACCGGAGTACGCCGAGGACCCGACGACCCTCGTCGCCCTCGAGCTGAACGGTGCGACGCTCGACCTGGACCACGGGTTCCCGGCGCGGATCATCGCTCCCGGACGGCCCGGTGTGCTGCAGACCAAGTGGATCGAGAAGATCGAGGTGCTCCGGTGAAGGCCGCGCGGATCGTGCTCGTGGTGATCGGCGTGCTGGTCATCGCGTTCGGGGCGTACGTGCTCGTGACGTCCGTCAAGCCGAACCGCATCGGCGGGCTCGGGGTGTGGCTGCTCGCGGCGGTGGTGCTGCACGACGCGATCCTGTCGCCGTTCGTGGTCGGTGCCGGGCTGCTGCTGCGTCGGGCCGGACGCTCGCTGCGGGCCTGGGTGCTCGTCGTCGTGCAGGCGGCGATCGTGCTCGGCAGCGTGCTCGCACTGGTGGTCCTGCCGGAGATCGCGGCGAAGGACCACGGGCAGAAGAACCCGACCGTGCTGCCGTTCGACTACGGCACGCGGCTGCTGCTCGTCGAGGGGGCGCTGCTCGTCGTCGTGGTGGTCGTGCTCGTCATCGGGGTGGTGCGGTCGCGTCGCGCTGGCGGGCCGTCTGGTTCGTCCGGTTCGTCCGCGGTGCGCACCACTGGTTAAAGGGACAACCTTTCGGTATGATCAGGTCATGACCGACGAGACCCCGTGGCTCACCCGCGAGCAGTTGCGCGCGTGGATGAAGCTCGTCGCGGTCATGGAACTCCTGCCGGCGGCGCTCGACCAGCAGCTGCAGCGCGACGCCGACCTGACGCACTTCGACTACATGGTCATCGCGATGCTCTCCGAGACCGACACCCGGACCCTGCGGATGTCGGCGCTCGCCTCGGCCACGAACGCCTCGTTGCCGCGGCTGTCGCACGTGGTGTCCCGCCTCGAGAAGCGCGGGCTCGTGACCCGGTGCCCGTCGACCTCCGACCGCCGAGCGACCGACGTCCGGCTGACCGACGCCGGGTACGCCACCATCGTCGACGCTGCCCCGGACCACGTCCGCACCGCCCGCCGGGTGGTCATCGACGCGCTCTCCGACGAGCAGGTCGCGCAGCTCGACGGCATCGCGGCATCGCTCCTGACGCGGCTCGACCCCGAGGGGCGGTTCGCGGCGCTGACCTACCCGCGCGAGGACGACGACACCGCGATCTGCGAGCAGCGGCTGACGGGTGCGGCGACCGACTGAGGCGGGCTGACGGCCGCGTCCCTGCAATAGGCTCGCCGCATGACCGACCCCGCCGCGCCGTCCGACACGTACTCCTACCTCGGACCCGCCGGCACCTTCACCGAGGCAGCCCTGAAGCTCGTCGAGGCCGCCGCCGGCAAGCCCTGGCGGAGCGTCAACAACGTCGGTGAGGCCCTGGACGACGTCATGTCCGGCCGCTCGATCGGGGCCGTCATCGCGATCGAGAACAGCGTGGATGGTGGGGTCAGCGCCACGCAGGACGCCCTGGCCCGGATCCCCGGCGTGCGGATCGTGGGGGAGTACCTGGTCCCCGTCGACTTCGTGCTCGTCGCCCGACCCGGCACCACCCTGGCCGACGTCCGCACCGTGAACGCCCACCCGGTCGCCTACGCCCAGACCCACAACTGGCTCGAGGCGAACCTGCCCGGCCACGGCCACATCCCGGCGTCGTCGAACGTCGCAGCGGCCCTCGCCCTGCTCGAGGCGAACCCCACCGCCGACGCCGCCGTCGCGCCGCCCGGCATCACCGACCACCACGACGTCGTCGTGCTCGCGTCGTCCATCGGCGACAACGCCTCGGCAGTCACCCGGTTCGTGCTCGTGTCAAAGACCCTGGCGCTGCCCGAGCCGACCGGCGCCGACAAGACGAGCGTCATCGTCGAGCTGCCCGCCGACCACCCCGGCGCCCTGGTCGACATGCTCGAGCAGTTCGCGACGCGGGGCATCAACATGGGGCTGCTGTCGTCACGGCCGATCGGTGACGAGCTCGGCCGCTACCGGTTCGTCATCGACCTCGACGGGCACGTGCGCGACGAGCGGGTCGCGGACGCGCTGCTCGGCCTGCGCCGCTTCAGCCCGCGCGTGACGTTCCTCGGGTCGTACCCGCGTGCGGACGGTGCCCGGCCCGAGGTTCCGGCGCGCTACTCGGACGCCGCGTTCGTCGAGGCGCGGGACTGGCTGCGCGCGATCGTGTCGGGCGAGCCCGGGGCGCGGTAGCCCGTCTCGCGGCGGCGCGGTGCGTCCCGTGCCCGATCGACCGGCTCAGGGCACCTGTCGCGAGCCGTGGCGGTCGTCCGCCGAGTCCGGCACCCGCACGGAGAGCCCCATCGGGTCGATGCGCGAACGGAAGGCGATGACCTCGCCCACCGGGTCGCCGTCGATCTCGAACTCGTCGGGCCGCTCGAGCCGCGCCGTGAACTCCTGCCCGCGCAGGTAGCGCAGGGGTCGTTCCTCGCGCGAACGCGACACGATCTTCTTGCCGACGGCGGTCTTGCCCAGGTTCGACCGGCGGAACGCCCGCAGGATCCCGTTCTCCCAGAACACCCGGGCACCGATCCGCACCCAGCCGAAGAACCCGCGGGGTCGCATCACGGCGATGTCGAACACGCCGTCGTCGATCTCGGCGTCGGGCAGCAGGATCGCGCCGGCCTGCAGCATGCCGCAGTTGCCGACGATGAGCGAGTGCGCTCGGAGCGAGTGGTTGCCGTCGTCGTCCAGCTGGTAGCGGAACTCGAACGCGTTGGCGTCGCGCACCGAGCGGAACAGCGAGTCGACGTAGGCGAGCCAGCCGACCTTCTTCTTCAGCTCGGGGCGGGTGTTCACGAGCATCCGGGCGTCGAGCCCGAGGCCCGCCATCACCAGGAAGCCGAAGCGTTCGCGCTCGCCCCCGGGACGCTCGACCTTGAGCATGCCGAAGTCGATCTTGCGGTCGTCGCCGTGGAAGATCGTCCGGACGCTCGCGGCCAGGTCATCGAGGGGGAGCTTCATGTTGCGCGCGAGCAGGTTGCCGGTGCCGCTCGGCAGCAGCGCCAGGGTCGAACCGGACTCGTGCACGACCTCGGCGACCGCACGGACCGTGCCGTCACCACCGGCCGCCGCGACGACGTCGGCACCGGCCTCGATCGCCGCGCGGGCCATGCCGCCGCCCGGGTCTTCCTCCGAGGTCTCGAACCACAGGGTCTCGGCCCAGCCGGCCTGCTGCTGGTGTTCCTGCACCGTGCGCTTGAGGGTCGGCAGGTGGACCTTGACCGGGTTGTAGACCACCGCGGCCGTCCGCTGCTCGGTGGGGAGGGCGTCCTGGTCCGCGGGCGCGGTCTCCGAAGGGGTCGACATACGTCCACGCTACCGATCGAGGCTGCGTGCGGTTGCCCCGTCTAGGATGGGGCGGTGATCGATCCACAGCTGCTTCGCGACAACCCGGACGTCATCAAGGCTTCACAGCAGGCGCGTGGTGCCTCCGTGGCCGTCGTCGACGAAGCCGTCACCGCCGATTCCGCCCGCCGCAGTGCGATCACCTCGTTCGAGTCGCTCCGCGCTGAGCAGAACGCGTTCGGCAAGACCGTCGCCAAGGCCCCGAAGGACGAGAAGGCCGCGCTCGTGCAGCAGGCCCAGGCCCTCGCCGCAAAGGTGAAGGAGGCGCAGGCCACCGTCACCGCGGCCGAGGACACCTTCAACACCGTCGTCCGCGGCATCCCCAACGTCGTGCTCCCCGGTGTGCCCGAGGGCGGCGAGGACGACTTCGTCACGCTCCGCACCGTCGGCACCAGGCCCGAGTTCGACTTCGAGCCGAAGGACCACGCCGACCTCGGTGAGCACCTCGGCATCATCGACATCCCCCGCGGCGTGAAGGTCTCCGGCTCGCGCTTCTACTTCCTGCGCGGCATGGGCGCCCGGCTCGAGATCGCGCTGATGTCGCTCGGCCTCGACCGTGCGATCGCCGCCGGCTTCGAGCCGCTCATCACCCCGACGCTCGTCCGCCCCGAGACGATGGCCGGCACCGGGTTCCTCGGTGAGCACGCGGCCGAGGTCTACCGGCTCGAAGCCGACGACCTGTACCTGACCGGCACGAGCGAGGTCGCCCTGGCCGGCTTCCACGCCGACGAGATCCTCGACATCGAGAAGACCGCGCACCGCTACGCCGGCTGGTCGACCTGCTACCGGCGTGAGGCCGGGTCGGCGGGCAAGGACAACCGCGGCATCCTCCGCGTGCACCAGTTCAACAAGCTCGAGATGTTCGCCTACGTCCACCCGGACCAGGCCGAGGCCGAGCACGAGCGCCTCGTCTCCCACCAGGAGCAGATGCTCCAGGACCTCGGGCTGCACTACCGCGTGATCGACGTCGCCGGCGGTGACCTCGGCACGAGCGCCGCGAAGAAGTACGACATCGAGGCCTGGGTCCCGACGCAGGGCACGTTCCGCGAGCTCACCTCGACGTCGAACTGCACGACGTACCAGGCCCGCCGCCTCGACATCCGCTACCGCACCGAGAGCGGCAAGACCGCCCCGGTCGCCACCCTGAACGGCACCCTCGCCACCACCCGCTGGATCGTCGCGATCCTCGAGACGCACCAGCAGGCCGACGGTTCCGTCGTCGTGCCGGAGGTCCTGCGCCCCTACCTCGGTGGCGTCGAGGTGATCGAGCCCCGATGAGCACCCAGGGACGGTTCGTGGACGGCACCGAGCAGGGCGCGGGCACCGACGCGCCCGCCCGCACCAAGCGCTGGCTGGTCGCGCTCGACATCGACGGCACCACCATGCGCGAGGACGGTGTCATCACCGAGGCCGTCGTGGCGGCAGTCCGTGACGCCGAGGCCGCCGGGCACGAGGTCATGCTCTCGACCGGCCGCAGCGAGGGCATGACCGTGCCCCTGCTCGAGACCCTCGGCATCCGGCCGAAGTACCTGGTCTGCGCGAACGGTGCGCTCATCCTGGCCCGCCGCGCCGACGGCTCCTACGTGCGCGAACACGTCGAGCGGTTCGACCCGTCCGAGGTGCTGCAGACCATCCACGGCGCGCTCGAGAACGCCGCGTTCGGCGTCGAGGACGAGACCGGTCACTTCCTGCTGTCCGGCAACTTCCCCGACGACACGATGACCGTCGAGGGCGAGCACGTGCCGTTCGAGCAGCTGCTCGGCGTCGAGGCCACCCGCGTCGTCGTCATCTCGCCCGGCCACGACACCGAGGACTTCCTGCAGATCGTCGAGCAGATGGGCCTGCACAAGGTCTCGTACTCCGTCGGCTGGACGTCGTGGCTCGACATCGCTCCGGAGGGCGTGACGAAGGCCACCGCGATGGAGCGCGTGCGCGAGTGGCTCGACATCCCGCGTTCCCGCGTCTTCGCCGCGGGCGACGGTCGCAACGACATCGACATGCTCCGCTGGGCCTCGACCTCCGGTCGCGGCGTCGTCATGGGCCAGGCCCCCGACGACGTCGTCGACGCCGGCAACGAGCTCACCGGCGGCATCACGGACGACGGCCTGGCCGCGGCGCTCGACTCCCTGCCCCGCTAGTCCGCGCTTGCGCGCACCCCAGCCTGGAGGCCCGGGTAGACTTCCCGGGACGCGATCACGTCTCGCCACGTGGTCGCGTCACTGGAGGGTTGTCCGAGCGGCCGATGGAGCCTGTCTTGAAAACAGGTGGGCAGAGATGTCTCGTGGGTTCGAATCCCACACCCTCCGCGATGGACACACGGTTGCGCCCACTCCGCCTCGACGACGCGGCCGTCCTGGCTGCGGTCATCACCGAGAACGCCGACCACCTGCGACCGTGGGAACCGGCCCGAGCGCCGTCGTACTACACGGAGTCCGGCCAGCGGGACGTCATCACGCAGGCCCTCGCCACGCAGCGCGCCGGCAACGCGGTGCCGTTCGTCATCGAGTCGACCGACGGGGAACTCCTCGGCCGCATCACGCTGAGCGGCGTCGTCCGCGGCGCCCTGCAGTCGTGCGCGATGGGGTACTGGATCCGCGCCGACCGCACGCGCCAGGGCCACGCGTCCCGCGCTGTCCGCGCGGCCGCCGATCACGCGTTCGACGTGCTCCGGCTGCACCGCGTGCAGGCTGAGACCCTGCCCGAGAACGTCGGCTCGCAGCGCGCGCTCGAGTCGGCGGGCTTCACCCGGTACGGCTTCGCGCCGGAGTACATCAAGATCAACGGGGTCTGGCGCGACCACGTCATGTTCCAGCTCCTCGCGCCGACGCCGGCCCCGTGATCGAGGTCGTCGAGTACCGGTCGTCCTGGCCCGAGCGGTTCCGGCAGCTCCACGACGCGTACGCCGCCGCGCTCGACGGCGCCGACGTGCCGTTCCGGAGCATCGAGCACGTGGGCAGCACGTCCGTGCCGGGCTTGGCGGCGAAGCCCGTGCTCGACGTCGACGTCGTGGTGGACGCTGCCGACGTCCCGGCCGCAGTGGCGTCGATGGCGACGATCGGCTTCGAGCCGCGGGGCGAACTCGGCGTCCCGGACAGGCAGGCGTTCCGGGCCCCGGAGCGGTTCGCCCCGACGAACACCTACGTCGTCACGACCGGATCGCTCGCGCTGCGGAACCACCTGGCCGTCCGCGACGTGCTGCGTGCCGACCCGGCGCTGCGCGACGAGTACGCCGCCGTGAAACGCCGGGCAGCCACCGAGGCCGAGGACATCGACGACTACATCGAGCGGAAGAGCGACGTGCTGGGCCGGATCCTGCGCGTCGGCGGCTTGACCGACGACGAGCGCGCCGCCATCACCGCCACGAATCGTCGGATCACCGACCGCGGCGCAGCCGGTTGACCCGCCGCACTCACGGCACGAACGGGAGCGGGTACGGCATCAGGAGGTGGCCGTCGGTCAGGGGCATCAGCGCCAACATCCCGACCAGCGAGCTCGTGATCAGCGCGACCGCGGCAAACCACGATGCCGACCGGCGGTCGCGACGTGCACTCCGGGCGGTCAGCAGCAGGACGCAGAAACCGATCACATGCGCGACCACCACCACCGGGAGACCGAGGGACAGCGCGCCCTCGTTCGGGTGCGAGAAGTCGTCAGCTGAACGTCGGTTGTCGACGTCGGACGCCAGGTACAGCCAGAACCACGTGGCGAAGCCAGCGAACGTCCCGAGCGCTGCCGTCGCCCAGAAGACCGCAGTGCGCCCTGCCGATGTCCACCCGCTGCGCCGCTGACCGAACGCTTCCCCCGCCGTCATCGGGTCAGCGTACCGGCGGGGAGCGGGCAGTTGATCGGGGCGCGTGACGGTTCTGGTTCAGGAACCCGGGTGTTCGTGAACCAGAACCGTCACCGTCCCGACGAGAACCGGCCTCAGGCGCTGGCGAGCATCGGGTAGAGCGCGGTGAGCGGGGCGCTCAGGCCGGCACGGACGTCGCGGCTGACCTGGTCGGCGAGGACCTCGTGCTCGCCGGCCTCGACCGCGTCCCAGATCGACCGGACGATGTCGGCGGGGTCGGACTTCTCGACGTCGAGGTCGGCGATCATGCCGGTGTCGGTGTAGCCGAGGTGGGCGCCGACGACCTGGGTGCCCTGGGGTGCGAGCTCGAGACGCAGGGAGTTCGTGATCGACCAGAACGCGGCCTTCGACGCCGAGTACGCGCCGGCGAGGGCGACCCAGCTCAGGGCGGAGTGCACGTCGATCAGCGCACCGTTGGCGATCGAGGGGGCGAAGGCCTTGGCGACGCGGAGTGCACCGAAGACGTTGGTGGCGAAGATGCGCTCGACCTCTTCGACGGAGACGTCGACGAGCGGGTCGGAGCCGGCGATCCCGGCGTTGTTCACGACGACGGTCACGTCGGCTGCGGCGCGGGCTGCGGCGTCGACGCTCTCCTGGCTCGTGACGTCGAGGGCGAGCGGGACGATGCGCTCGTCGTCCCAGGTGCGGGGGTTGCGGGCGGTCGCGTAGACCTTGGTGGCGCCACGCTCCAGGGCCTGGGGGACGAACTCGGCGCCGAGGCCGCCGTTGGCTCCGGTGACGAGGACGACGGCGTTGGTGAGGTCGGTCATGAGTGCTCCAGACAAGAGAAGGTGAGTACGGAATTCGAACCTAGCACGTTGTGTCCGGAAATCGAACCCAGCTAGGATGAACGCATGCTCGGCATCCTCGGCGGCGACGAGCGCTGCCCCATCGCACGCTCCCTCGACGTCCTCGGCGAGAAGTGGACGCTCATGATCGTCCGCGACGCCGTCGGCGGCTCGACCCGCTTCAGCCAGTTCCAGCAGAGTCTCGGCATCCCGCGCGAGGTCCTGACCGCACGCCTGGCCTCACTCGTCGACGGGGGAGTGCTCGAGCGCACGACCTACAAGCCCGAGGGTGCCCGTGCCCGCGAGGAGTACGTCCTGACCGACGCCGGCCGGGACCTGTCGCTCGTGCTGCTCGCCCTCGGGGGCTGGGCAGACCGACACCGGCCGTCCGAGCGGGCGTCGGACCTGCGCTTCGTCGACGCGGAGACCGGCGAGGCGGTCGAGGCCGCCGCCGTGACCGTGGATGCGCAGGAGCGCATCCCGACCGCGCGCCTCCGCGCCGTCATGGAGCCGGCGTCCTGAACGCGACCAGCTGACGGCGTGGAGGCCCGTGGCGGCCCCGTCCCGCGCCTCCCCACCGGCACGGCCGGCCCGCCGCTGGCGCGTCGGTCCGGAACCGGCGGCGTGGGCCCCCAGGCTGTCGGTGGGTACGTCAGCGACGCACGTCGCACCCGCAACTCGCGCCGAGGACCAACTCGGCGGGGACCAGGTCGCGGTGCCACTGGTTGTCGGCGTCGAGGCCGAGCACACGGTCGACCGCGGCGACCGCCATCGTCTCGATCGGCTGCCGGACCGTGGTGAGCTGCGGGTTCGTGTAGTCCGCCTCGGCCGCGCCGTCGAACGACACGATCGCGACGTCCTCGGGGACGCGCAGACCGAGCTCCCACAGTGCGCGCATGACGCCGATCGCCTGCATGTCGGAGCTGACGAAGACGGCTCGGGGGCCGGTCTCGTCGGCGAACATCCGGAGGCCGGCTTCGTAGCCTCCGAGCCGGGTGAAGTCGGTGCGGACGATGGGCCCGTCGGGCAGGCCGGCCTGGCGCAGGGCACGCATCCAGCCCTGCTCGCGGAGCTCCATCGAGCCGGTGTGCCCCATCACGAGGCCGATCGAGCGGTAGCCGTGCTCGACCAGGTGCTGCGTGCCGTCGAGGGCACCGCGCAGGGCGTCGACACCGATGCTGGCGTACTCGGGGACCTCGAAGAACGTGTTGAGCAGGACCATCGGCAGGCCGGGGTCGGTGACGGTCGACAGGTCCGGGTGGGTCATGATGCTCGTCACGATGATGCCGTCGACCTGGCGAGCGGAGAGGCTGCGGAGCCGCTCGCGCTCCTGGGCGGCATCGCCGTCGCTGTTGGCGAGCAGCACGTCGTAGCCGCGCGCAGCCGCGGCGTGGGTGACGGCGACGGCGAGCTCGGACCAGAACGGGTTGTCGAGTTCGGGCACGATCAGGCCGAGCATCTTCGACGAGCCGGTGCGCAGGGCCTGGGCGCTCGCGTTCGGGCGGTAGCCGAGGACGCGGATGGCCTCGCGCACCCGGGCGGCGGTGGCGGCGGCGACGGGGCGCGGTCCGTCGTGCACGACGTAGCTGACGACGGAGGTGCTGACCCCGGCGTAGCGGGCGACGTCCGCACGGGTGACCGCCCTGGGGTTCGTCGGGACGGTCACGGGTGCCACCTTCGTCGGGTCCGGGAGCGTCGTTCGGGTGCCGGCCCACGACGGACCGGCACCCGAACGACACGTGTTACTCGGACGCGATCGTAGCCGACGGTGCGGCTCCGGCCGTCGTCGGTGCGCTCGTCGTCGTGGTGCTCGTCGCCGCAGTGCTCGCCGTCTCAGGGGCGTCACCGAAGTCCGGCACGTCGAGGCGGGCGCCACCCTGCAGCGCGGACTGGTGGGCGATGATGCCCGGCAGGGTGAAGCGCGCGGCGGTCCAGGCGTTCACCGGCGGCAGGGTCCGGTCGACGACGGCACGGACGAAGTCGTCGGCGAGGAACTGGTGGCTGCCCTCGTGCCCGGTCGGCACGCCGTCGTACTCGGCGGGCAGACGGTCGGTGTCGTGCACCTCGGCGTAGCCGGAGACGAACGCGTCGCGCAGGGACGGGTCGACGTCGGCCAGGCGCGGGTCGTCGAGGGACATCGTCGCCTGCGTGTCGATCTTGTCGCTGATGTCGTACGAGTCCTCCTTGTCCTGCCAGACGCTGGTCTTCGCGAGCTGCTCGAAGCTGGCCTCGGTGCCGAAGTAGCGGAAGCGCGACTCACGGATGTGCGACGGGTAGCCGACGCGACGCATCTCATTGATGCGCATGACCCCGCCGTTGTCGAGCTCGAACAGCGCGGTGGCGTTCGAGAAGTCGTTGTCGAACTGGCTGACGTCCTTGTCGAAGACGCCGTCGCCGCGGTCGTCCTTCACGCCGATGCAGCTGACGCTGACCGCATGCCCGGGGATCGCGCCGAGGACCCCGCCGACCGAGTGCGTCGGGTAGAGCATGGGCGGGTAGCTGGCGGTGCGCTTCCACTCGTCGCCGCCGCTGTACTGGTACGCGGCGTAGAAGCCGAGGTCCATGTCGTGCACGTAGTCGCCCTCGGCGTAGAACACCCGGCCGAAGGCACCGGCGGCGACCTGCTTGCGGGCGAACACCGTCGCGGGGTTGTAGTAGCTCGTCTCGCCCATCATGTAGGTCAGGCCGGTCTCGCGGACCGCCTGGATGATGTCGCGGATCTCGTCGACGGAGATCGCCATCGGCACGGCGGAGTACACGTGCTTGCCGGCGCGCAGGGCCTTGACCACGAGCGGGCCGTGGGTCCAGCGCTGCGTGAAGATCGCGACGGCGTCGACGTCCGAGGCGAGGACGGCGTCGAAGTCCGGGAACGTGCCGTCGAGGTGCTGCGTCTCGACGAGTTCGGACGCGCGCTCGTCGACGAGGTCCGTGACGTAGACCCGGTCCACGTCGGGGTGGAGCTTGAACAGCTTGGCGAACTGGGGGGCGAACTGGCCCGCGCCGACCATTCCGACAGAGATCATCAGTGACCTTTCCAGGGGTGTGGGATGCGTCGCCGAGCGGGTCGCTCCGATGCGATCGAGCGCCATCCTGACACACCCTGTCTACACGTGACAACCCCCGTCGACGGCCCGAAAAGAGCCTCTTGCCAGCAGTGGTCCCCACGTGTAGATTCCCGGCTCACGGACTGCTGCACGTCAGTCCACCGCAGACGAAGGAGTCGCGATGGCAACCGAGAGCCCTGTGTCGTCACCCTTGACGACCGCCAGCACGAGACGGAGGAGTCGGTCCGCCGACCTCGCCCGTGCCCGCACCACCGCACCACGGCGCCGCCCCAGGAACGACCTGTGGCTCGCGCTCGTCTTCATCGCCCCGGCAGCCGTCGGGTTCGCGGTGTTCCTCGCCTGGCCGACCGTGCGGGGCATCTACCTGAGCTTCACGTCCTACAACCTGCTCACCGAGCCCGAGTTCACCGGCCTGCAGAACTACGCCCGCCTGGTGCAGGACTCGATCTTCTGGCACTCGATGGTGGTGACGGTCGAGTACGTCCTCATCAACATCGTCATCCAGACCGTCGTCGCGCTGTTCATCGCCGTGATGATGCACCGGCTGACGAAGTCGACCTTCGTGCGCGGCATCGTGCTCGCGCCGTACCTGGTGTCGAACGTCGTCGCCGCCCTGGTCTGGCTCTGGATTCTCGACACCCAGCTCGGCATCGGCAACGAGATGCTCGCCGCACTCGGGCTCGACCGCATCCCGTTCCTGCAGAGCGACGTCTGGGGCATCCCCTCGATCGCGCTCATCAACGTCTGGCGGCACGTCGGCTACACCGCACTGCTCATCTTCGCCGGCCTGCAGTCGCTGCCCGAGACCGTGTACGAGGCCGGACGCATCGACGGTGCGAGCGAGTGGAAGATGTTCTGGCGCATCACGGTGCCGCTGCTCCGCCCGATCCTGTCCCTGGTGCTGATCATCACCGTGATCGGGTCGTTCCAGGTGTTCGACACCGTCGCCGTCACCACGCAGGGCGGCCCCGCGAACGCCACGAACGTCGTGCAGAACTACATCTACAACCTGGCGTTCGGCCGGTTCCAGTTCGGCTACGCGTCCGCGGTCTCGGTCGCGCTCCTCATCGTCCTCAGCATCATCACGATCATCCAGTACCGCCTCACCCGCTCGGGTGAGTCCGACCTGGACTGAACGGAAGCGCCATGACCACGACACTCACCCGTTCCGTCACCACGTCCCGCCCGCCGCGGATGGGCGCCGGCCACCGCCGCCGCCCGTCGCTCGGCCGGGTGCTCGCCTGGGTCGCGATGATCCTCGTCATCGTCGTCACCCTGTTCCCGTTCTACTGGATCCTGCGCACCGCGCTGTCGTCCAACACCGCGATCAACTCCGACCCCACCTCGCTGCTGCCCGTCGGGTTCAGCCTGGGCGGGTTCGAGCGGGTCTTCGGCCTGCAGTCCACCGAAGAGGCACTGGCGCAGGGCGGCTCCGGCGCCGCGCTGAACTTCTGGCGGTACCTGCTCAACTCGATCCTGGTGTCGACGCTCGTCACCGTCGGCCAGGTGTTCTTCTCGGCAGCGGCCGCCTACGCCTTCGCCCGGCTGCGCTGGCCCGGTCGCGACAAGGTGTTCGGGGTGTTCCTGGCCGGACTGATGGTCCCCGCGATCTTCACGCTGCTGCCGAACTTCACGCTCATCAAGCAGCTCGGGCTCGTCGACAACCTGCTCGGCATCGCCCTGCCGACGATGTTCATGACCCCGTTCGCGGTGTTCTTCCTGCGGCAGTTCTTCCTCGGCATCTCGAAGGAGGTCGAAGAAGCGGCCCTCATCGACGGCGCCGGCAAGGTCCGCGTGTTCTTCCGGCTCGTCATCCCGATGGCCGCGGCCCCGATCGCCACCCTCGCCGTGCTGACGTACATCACGAGCTGGAACGACTACTTCTGGCCCCTCATGGTGTCGTACACCGACAGCTCGCGGGTGCTGACCGTCGCGCTCGGCGTCTTCAAGTCGCAGACCCCGCAGTCCGGCACCGACTGGGCCGGGCTCATGGCCGCGACCCTGGTGGCGGCGCTCCCGATGATCCTGCTGTTCGGCGTCTTCGCCAAGCGGATCGTCAACTCCATCGGCTTCTCCGGGATCAAGTGACCCGGCTGTCGGACAGGACGAACACCATGACGAACCAACTGACCCGCCGCACGCTCTTCGCCGGCGGTGCCTCCGCCCTGGCCCTCGGCGCGCTCGCCGCCTGCTCGTCGCCCGGTCGCCGCACGACGAACCGGCCGGGTGCGCGCACCGTGAGCTACTGGCTCTGGGACGCCAACCAGCAGCCCGCGTACCAGGCCGTCGCCGACGCGTTCCACCGCGCGAACCCGGACATCACCGTGAAGATCACCCAGCTCGGGTGGAACGACTACTGGACCAAGCTCACCGCGGGCTTCATCGCCGGCACCGCGCCCGACGTCTTCACCGACCACCTGACGAAGTTCCCGCAGTACGCCGACCTCGACGTGCTCTACAAGCTCGACGAGCTCGACGCCACGAAGGGCATCCGGGACGACGACTACCAGTCCGGACTCGCCGAACTGTGGAAGGGCCAGGACGGCCACCGCTACGGCTCGCCGAAGGACTGGGACACCGTCGCGATGTTCTACGACCAGAAGGCGATGGCGAAGGCCGGGGTCTCCGCCGAGGAACTCGGGTCGCTCGAGTGGAACCCGGAGGACGGCGGCACGTTCGAACGGATGCTCGCGCGGCTGACCGTCGACTCGAAGGGCCGACGCGGCGACGAGGACGGCTTCGACAAGGACGACGTCGCGGTCTACGGCATCTCGTCGAACGGCTCGGGCGGTGACGGCTTCGGCCAGACCCAGTGGTCACCGTTCACCGGATCGGTCGACTGGTTCTACACGAACGAGAACCCCTGGGGCGACAAGTTCCGCTACGACGAGCGCGTCGTGCAGGACACCCTCGCCTGGTACTACCGGCTGGCCGAGAAGGGCTACATGGCGAAGTACGGGGTGTTCTCCACCACGACCGGGCCCGAGGTCCAGCTCGGCGCCGGCAAGTGCGCGCTGTCGTTCAACGGCTCGTGGATGATCGGTTCGTACCTCGGCATGGAGGACCTCGACGTCGCGGTCGCCCCGACCCCGATCGGCCCGTCGGGTCACCGTGCGTCGATGTTCAACGGGCTCGGCGACTCGATCACGAAGCAGGCGAAGGACCCCGAGGCCGCCGCGAAGTGGGTGGCGTTCCTGGGCAGCGACGAGGCGCAGCGGATCGTCGGTGAGAGCGGGATCGTGTTCCCCGCCCGTCCCGCGGGCACCGAGGCCGCGGTGGCGTCGTTCCGGAAGCGCGGGCTCGACGTCTCGGCGTTCACCCGGCAGGTCGAGGAGGACACCACGTTCCTGTTCCCGGTCACGAAGAACCCCGCCGACGTGCAGGCCCTGCTGCAGCCCGCCTTCGACGACGTCTACGCGAACGGCAAGCCGATCTCGACGCTGACCGGGGTCAACGAACAGGTCAACAACCTGCTCGCCCTCACCTGATCGAAACCCGAAACCCGAAACCCGAGACCCGAAACCCGACACCCGACACCCCGCCCGTCGTCCGCATGCCGCACCGTCCGGTGCGGTGTGCGGACGACGCGTTGACCGTGCCGCCGACCACGACCCAGACTGCAGGGGATGACTTCCCTCACCTCCCTCGTCTACATGTCCGTCGCCGTCGACGACCTGACCGACGACCAGCTGGTCGCCATGCTGCGTGAGGCGCGGCTCCGCAACCACGCGCTCGGCGTCTCCGGGCTCCTGCTCGCCAAGGGCGGCCGTTTCATGCAGGTGCTCGAGGGTCCGGTCTGGAGCGTCGAGGACCGTTTCGCCGCGATCGAGCGCGACCCGCGGCACACCGGCGTGAAGTCGTTGTCGCGTGAGTCCATCAGCACGCGTCGGTTCGACGGCTGGGCGATGGCGTTCGGCAGCCCGACCGGGGACGAGCTCCGTGACGAGCCCGGGTTCAGTACCTTCCTCAGCGACCGCACCGGTCTGCCGACCGGGGTGGCGGGCACGCCCGCCGACTGGCTGCTCCGCTGGTTCCGTGGGCGCGACCTGCAGGACCTGCCCGAGGAGCGCATCACGCTCGGCCGGCACGCGGCCTGAGCCGCACCACACCTCGGACTGCCGGCACGCGGCCTGTGCCGCACCACCCCTCGGACTGGAGGCGCGGTGCCAGCTGGCACCGTCCCTCCAGACTGTGAGACTGGTCCCGTGGAACGACGTGAGCAGATCCTGGTGGCCGCGGCGGAGGAGTTCGACCGCGTCGGCTTCGCCGGCGCGACGATCGCGGGCATCGCCCGCGCGGCGGGCGTCTCGCAGGGCACGCTGCACTTCCACTTCCCGACGAAGCTCGCCCTGGCGCTCGGCGTCATCGGCGAGCAGAACGCCCGCACCTTCGACGTCGTCAGCCACACCGACAGCTCGCCGGTCGCCGCGCTGATCGGAGCGTCGCACGGCATCGCGGACCTGCTTCGGACCGACCCGATCGTGCGGGCGGGGATCCGGCTGTCGCTGGAGCGCGGCGAGTTCCAGACCGCGACGCTGAGCTTCTACGAGCAGTGGATCGGCGGGATCGTCGACGTGTTCCGGTTGGCGGTCGCGAGCGGGGAACTCCGGACGGACCTGACCGCGGAGCAGCTCGGGTCGACGGTGGTGCCCTACTTCACCGGCGTGCAGCTCGTGTCCGACGTCCGGACGCGGCGCACCGACCTGATGCCGGCCGTGGCGACGATGTGGCGCGTGGTGATCGCGGCGACGGCGGACCCGAAGCACCGCGACCGGCTGCTCGCCGTCGTCGAGGACGCGTTCGGCGAAGGCTGACCCGGCGACGGCGTGCAGCGTCGGTTCAGAGGTCGTGCAGCTCGCGGTCGCGGAACCACTTCAGCAGCCAGGCCGCACTGGTCCGGTCGAACGAGCGCGGGAAGTCCATCGTGCCGGACAGGAAGGGACTGAAGCCCTCCTCGGAGCGGAGGTCCGAGTCGTCGAGCGCGCGGTAGGCCATCGACCAGCCGTCGAACCGTCGGCGCTCGATGTCCTCGCGCACGAGGGACTTGACCTCACCGTGACGGCGGTCCTTCGCGATGACGTCGTACCGGTCTTGTACGCTCCACGCCGGCCCCTCGAGCAGCTGCATGAACCGGCCGCCCTTGGCGAGCAGGAGCCCGGAGACCCCGAGCGCTTCGTTGCGCAGCCGGGACTCCGCGAGCAGCACCGCCATGGCCTGGTCGTCGAAGGGGACGACGGCACGGCTCATGTAGACGATGGAGACGAGCACTCCTCCATCCTGCTGGGTGGAAGGCCGCTGCGCGAAGCGGATGTCCGCAACGCGCCCCGCGGATCGGCGCCGAGGATCAGCCCTGCGGCAGCTCGTGCGCGGTGACGTCCTCGTTGCGCTTCTTCCGCCACGGACGGGCCGGGGTGTTCGGGCCGTCCCACACCAGGATCGCGCCCCAGGCGGCGGCGATCAGCGGCACCGAGATGATCGCGCCGGTGATGCCGGCGAGGACGGTGCCGGCGGTCAGCCCGATCAGGATGACGAGGCCGTGCAGCTTGAGGGTGCGACCCATCAGGACCGGCTGCAGGAAGTTGCCCTCGAGCTGGTTCACGACGATCACGATGCCGATCACGATGAGTGCCTGCAGCGGGCCGAGGGCCACGAGCGCGACCAGGGCGGCGAGGATGCCGGCGGCGGTGGCGCCGACGATCGGGATGAACGCCGTGATGAACACGATGACGGCCAGCGGCAGGGCGAGGGGGACGCCGACGATCGCGATGCTGACACCGATGCCGATCGCGTCGACGGCAGCGACGGTGGCCGTACCGCGGACGTACCCGCCGAGGGTCGAGACGACCCGGTCGCCGACGCGACGTGCTCGGGCGTAGCGCTCACCGGTGAAGGGGCGGAGCAGGAACTCCCAGATGCTCGGGCCGTCCTTCAGGAAGAAGAACAGCACGACGATCATCAGGACGAGTCCGGTCAGGAAGTTCGCGGTGGCCGAGGCGCCGGCGAGCGCACCCGAGCCGAACTGGGCGCTCGTGACGAAGTCGGACGCCGACGCGACCGCGTCGTCGATCTGCTTGTCCGAGATCGAGAACGGCAGGTTCTTCGCGAACTCCTGCAGTTGCTGGAACCCGTCGACTGCCGACTTCTGCAGCTGCGCCCACTGGTTCTCGACCGCGACGACGATGAGCCAGCCGATCAGCCCCAGGATCACGAGGACGCCGATGAGCACCGCGAGGGTGGCCACCACCGACGGCACCCGGTGCTTGCGGAGCCACGACACCACCGGGTGCATGGCGGACGCGATGATGAGCGCGAGGAGCACCGGGATCGTGACGACGCTCAGGATGTTGCTCGCCCAGACGATGCCGGCGACGACCACCACGACGATGATGAGCTGCAGGCACCGGGTCGCGAAGTGCCCGGCGGAGTCGGACCACGCGGCCTGGACCCTGGACGGCGGGGCTGGGGTGGTCGGGCGCGGAGCGTCGCGGAAGAACGGCATGCCGGAGACGCTACCGACCGGACGGCCGCCGCGCCGGTTCCGACGGCTCGATCGTCCGACCGGTGTCCTGTCCCCGCGTCGCCGGGGCGACCAGGAACGCCGCGACCAGCAGGACGAGCGGCACGAGCATCGCCGTCTGCAGGCCGAGGTGCTCCCCGACGAACCCGAGCAGCGGCGGCCCCACCAGGAACGCGATGTACCCGGCGGTGGCCACCACCGACACCCGGCGGTCGCCGTCGGTGGGGTGGTCGCCCGCGGCGGAGATCGACAGCGGGAACCCGAGGGCGATGCCCAGACCCCAGACGCCGGCGGCCGCCGCGGTGACGACCGGACTCGGTGACAGCACGACGAGCAGGACCCCCACCCCACCGACCGCGGCACAGACCCGGACGACCGGGGCGCGACCGAACCGGGCGACGAGCGGGGTGCCGGCCGCGCGACCGATGAGCATGGCGAGGGCGAACCCGGTGAACACGAGGGACCCGACGGACTCGGGGGCGTCGTGGTCGGTGGTCATCAGCAGCGGGAGCCAGTCGCTCGCGGCACCCTCGGCGAAGGCCATCGCCAGCGTGATCACGGCGATCATGGCGAGCTGCACGGTGAGGACGGAGCGGCGGGCTCCCCGACGGGTGCCGCCGGCAACGGCAGGCGCATCGCTCGGTGTCTCACGGGGCACCGGCCGCAGGTTCAGCGCCGCGAACACCGCCAGCGCGGCCATCACCGCGGCGCCGACGAGCAGGTGCACCCGGACCGGGGTCCCCGCCGCCGTCATGGCGATGCCGACGACCCCACCGACCACGCTGCCGAGGCTGAAGCAGGCGTGCAGCACCGGCACGACCGGTCGTCCGATCTGCCGTTCGACCGCGGCGGCCTCGACGTTCAGCCCGATCTCGGCGACGCCCGCCCCGAAGCCGATCAGGAACAGCCCGACCCAGACCCCGGCGGCGACCTGCGCCGGGGCGAGCAGCGCGACGAGCACCATGCCGACGACGGGCAGCGCGCCCCCGAGCAGGATGAGCGGGCGGTTGCCGGTCCGTCGCACCAGCGCCCCGGCGCCGAGGATCCCGATCATCGACCCGATCGACAGCCCGAGCAGGACGAGGCCCATCGCCTCGATCGAGGCTCCGAGCTCGTCGCGGATCGCGGGCGTCCGGGTGATCCACGTCGCGATCCCGAACCCGGTCACCGTCGACGTGGCGAAGAGTGCGAGTCGATGCCGCCCGGCCATGCCCCCATCTGATCGGTCCCCGGACGGCCCGTCAAGGGCGACCGCGTTCCGCGCTTAGGATCGGGCGCATGGCGACCGTCCTCCTCGTCCGTCACGGACGCACCACCGCGAACGCCACCGGCGTCCTGGCCGGACGCACCGCCGGCGTGCGACTCGACGCCGTCGGCCGCACCCAGGCCGAGCGGACCGCGGAGCGCATCGCCGCGGTGCCCGTCGTCGCCGTCGTGTCGAGTCCGCTCGAGCGTTGCCGGCAGACAGCCCGCGCGATCCTGGACCGGCAGACAGACCGGCAGACAGACCGGCAGACCGGTGCACCCGCCTCGCTGATCGAGCGGGCCATCACCGAGGCCGACTACGGGCAGTGGCAGGGCCGGAAGCTCGCCGACCTGGCGAAGGAGCCCCTCTGGCGCACGGTGCAGGCGAACCCGAGCGCCGTCGTGTTCCCCGGCGGTGAGTCCATGCAGACGATGCAGTCCCGGGCCGTCGCGGCCGTCCGGCGCATCGACGCCGAGGTCGAGGCGGAGCACGGACCCGGCGCCGTCTGGGTCGCGGTGAGCCACGGCGACATCATCAAGAGCGTCCTCGCCGACGCGTTCGGCATGCACCTGGACCTGTTCCAGCGCATCGGCGTCGGCCCGGCCTCGGTGTCCGTCGTGCGCTACGGCGAGCACCGCCCCGAGGTCGTCGCGACGAACACCGAGTCCGGTGACCTGTCCTGGCTGCGCACCGCCCCGGCACCCAGCGGGGACGCCGCGGTCGGCGGCGGCGCGGGCCATCCGGAACCCGATGCGCACACCGGCACCGGGCGTCCGGCGCCCGACGCGCCCGCGGGTCCTGCCGGACCCTGAACGGCCGGAGCCGAGCGCTCCTACAATGCGGGTATGCCCCCCATCGTCCACGGCTTCGACTGGCCGGACCGCCTCGTCGTCGGCACCATCGGCCGTCCGGGTGAGCGCGCCTTCTACATCCAGGCCCGCTCCGGTCGGCGCGTCACCAGCGTCGCGCTCGAGAAGGAGCAGACCGCCGTGCTCGCCGACAAGATCGACGAGCTCCTCGACGAGGTGGCGACCGTCGACGACAACCGCTTCAGCGTGCCGCCGTCGGTGCCGGTCGAACTCCGCGACCCGGAGCCGCTCGACCAGCCCGTCGAGGCCGAGTTCCGCGCCGGGGCCCTGAGCCTGGGCTTCGACCCGTCCACCGCGCAGGTCGTCATCGAGGCGTACCCGATCGACGACGAGGTCGAGATCGTGTCCGAGGAGAGCGAGGACGGCATCGAGATCGAGGCCGTCGTCGAGATCCCCGAGCCCGCCGAGCTGTTCCAGGTGAAGATCCCGGTCGGCACCGCCCGGGCCTTCGTCGAGCGCACGCGCGAGGTCGTCGCCGCCGGTCGTCCGCCCGGCGACGCATGAGCGACGGCTCGCTCTCCGTCCGGGCGCGCATCCGTGAGGCGTCCAACGCCACCTTCCTCGCCGAACTCGACGGCGCGACCGTCGTCTACAAGCCCATCGAGGGCGAGCGCCCGCTGTGGGACTTCCCGGACGGCACGCTCGCCGGCCGCGAGATCGCCGCGCACCTGGTCTCCGAGGCGTTCGGCTGGGGTGTCGTCCCACCCACGTGGATGGGGGACGGTCCGTTCGGGCCCGGCATGGTGCAGCGCTGGCAGGACGTCGACCCCGAGCAGGACGCCGTCGACCTGGTGGCGCCGGATCTCGCCGAGGCGGACGGTTCGCCCTGGCTGCCCGTGCTCGAGGCCATCGACGAACACGACCAGCCCGTCACGCTCGTGCACGAGGACTCCGAGGCCCTGCGCCGGATGGCCGTCTTCGACGTCGTCGTGAACAACGCCGACCGCAAGGGCGGGCACGTGCTCGCGATGCCCGACGGCCACCGCTTCGGCGTCGACCACGGGCTCACCTTCCACGTCGAGCACAAACTCCGGACGGTCCTGTGGGGCTGGATCGGGGAGCCGCTCGGGCCGGACGAGCTCGAGGGCCTCGACCGGGTGTCCGACGCCCTGCGCGGCGGTCTCGGCGACGAGCTCGCCGAGCACCTGACGGACGAGGAGATCGACACGCTCCGGGCGCGCTGCGCGGCCCTGCGCGCCGTCGGGATCTTCCCGCCGCCGCCCGGTCACGGCCCCGCCGTGCCCTGGCCGCTGTTCTAGACGCACCCATGGACGGACGGGAGGCCCGTGGCGGTCCCGCCACGGGCCTCCCGTCCGTCTCGTGTGGGCTTCAGAGCCCCCAGTCGTCGCGGAAGAGCGCGCCGCCGGCCCCGCGACGCGAGCCGAGGTACGAGCCGACCACGGCGACCCCGAGGTCGTCGTTCTCCGGTGCCACGACGCTGCCGTCCACCCGCTTCGCCATCGCGTCGATGAACCGGGCGAGCCCCGGGTCCTCGCCGAGCCGGAAGAACGTCGTCTGGGCGCCGAGGCGTCCGGCGTTCTCGAGCTCCCGCACGGTCAGCGCGATCGTCACCGGGTCGGGCGGGTAGTCGAACCAGACCTGCCCGTTCGGCTCGAGGTGCGACGTCGGCTCGCCGTCGGTGACGATGAGGAGCACCGGTTGGGCCGTGGGGTGCTTGCGGAAGTGCCGGTTGGCGAGCAGCAGGGCGTGGTGCAGGTTCGTGCCCTTGTCCCACATCGCGTCGAGACCGACGAGCTGTTCGACGTCCATCACCTCGGCCTCGCGACCGAAGGCGATGAGCTGCAGGTCGTCGCCGCGGAACCGGGTCGACACCAGGGTGTGCAGCGCCAGGGCGGTGCGCTTCATCGGCACCCAGCGGTCCTCCATCGCCATCGAGAACGACGTGTCGACGAGCAGCGCGACGCAGGCCTGGGTGCGGGCCTCGGTCTCCTGCACCTCGACGTCCTCGATGCTCAGGCGCACGCCGGCACCCTGTCGTCCGCTCGCCGCCGTCCGCACCACGGCGTTCGTGATCGTGCGGGGGATGTCCCACGGCTCGGTGTCGCCGAACGCCCACTGCCGCGACGCCCCCGAGGGCTCGCCCGCGGCGCCCGAGCGACGGAGGTCCCGCGCGCCCTGGCGACCGGACATCCGCTGGGCGACGTCCTTGAGCAGGCTCTTGCCGAGCTGCCGCATCGCCTTCGGGGTGAGCCGGAGCTGCCCGTCGGCACCGCGGCGCATCGCCCCGGAGTTCCGGAGCGCCTGCTCGAGGCGCTGCAGGGTCTTCGCGTCGACCGCAGCCTCGTCGCCGAGCTGCCGGGACAGCGCGTCGAGGTCCAGGTCGTCGAGCTCCGAGCCCGGCCCGGACTGGGCGAGCTGGTCGGCGAGGGCGTCGAGGTCCGCGATGTCCTGGAACACCCCGGTGCCGTCGCCCAGCCCGAGCCCCTGTTCGCCCTCCATGCGCTCGGATCCGCCCCAGTCCTCGCCGGGACGCAGTGCGCGCAGGGTACGGTCGAGCTGGGACAGCTGCCCCATCAGGTCGGGGGAGCCGAAGGCCTGCTGGGCGAGGGCATCGAGTTCGTCCCGCTGCTCCTGGGTCATCGAGTTGCGCATGCGCTGCGCCGCGGCCGCGCGGGCTGCCAGGTCGTCGAGCAGCTCGTCGACGTTTGCGGGGTTCGACGGGAAGTACTCTCCGTGTGGGTCCATGAAGTCGTCGAACTGCTGCTGGGTGTCCTCGCCGCGGGCGTGCGCCTCGAGCAGGGCGTTGAGGTCCTGCATCATCGCGCTGACAGCGGCCCGGTCCTGGTCGGTGGCACCCTCGAGCGCCTGTTTCATGCCGGCGAAGCGCTGGTCGAGCACCTCGCGGCCGAGCAGGTCCTTGATCTCGTCGTACTTCTGCCGCGCGGTCGGGCTCGTCCAGTCGTAGTCGCCGAGTTCCTGCACGGCGGCGGCGGGGGAGGGCGACAGGCTGTCGAGCTGCAGTTCGGCCAGGGCACGGTCGCCGTCGTCGAGGTCGACGTTGCGGGCGAGCTCCCCCCGCTCGGCGAGCAGCGCCTGGTCGAGGAGCTCGCGCACCTGCTGCAGGGTGCCGTCGAGGTTGTTCTTGCTCGTCAGCTCGCGGCGTCGCTCGGCCACCCGGCGGGCCAGGTCGTCGAGACCGCGCTGCGTCCGGCCGCCGCGCCGCAGGAACTCCCGCATCGCGCGCTCGGGCGACGTGCCGCCCATCACGTCCTGCCCGATGGCGTCGAGCGCCTCGGCCAGGTCGACCGGGGCGGCGAGCGGGTCGGGTCCGTCGGTGTACCGGCCGTACCGGGTGTCGCGCGTCAGGCGCCGGTTCTGCCTAGCCATAGACGGCTTCGCCCCCGCCGGACTCCTTGCTGATGCGCCGGGCCAGGAACAGGCCCTCGAGGGCGAGCTCGATCGCGCCGGCCCGTTCGCCGTCGTTCGTGGCACCCATCCGGTCGCACACCTGGTCGTACAGGTCGGACTCGCCGATCGACGGCAGGCCTTCGAGGAACGCCCGGGCGCTGACCTGCTCGCCCGTGGTCACCATCGTGCCGCCGTCGAGCGCGTCCACGAGCACCGCGAAGTCGAGACCCTTGAAGCGGGAGCGCACGGTCTCGGCGGTCGCGGTGCGGAGCAGGTGCTCGAGGACCTCGTCGGCCCGGTCCTCTTCGCCGTTCTCGAACTCGATCTTGCCGCCGAGGACGTCCACCGCGGTCTCGAGGTCGATCGGCCGGGCGACCGCCTCGTCCTCGCCCTGGCGTGCTGCGCGGTGCACGGCGGCCGCGGACACCGTCTCGGCACCGGCGATCGCGAACCGGGCGCTCACACCGCTGCGCTGGTCGACGGCGCTCGAACCACGCAGTGCGCGGGTGAACCGGGCGAGGATCTCGATCAGGGCGTCGGGGACCTCGGCCGTCAGCTGGGCCTCCTGCCGGATGACGGCGATCTCGTCGTCGAGCTCGATCGGGTAGTGCGTGCGGATCTCGGCGCCGAAGCGGTCCTTCAGCGGCGTGATGATCCGGCCGCGGTTCGTGTAGTCCTCCGGGTTCGCGCTCGCCACGACGAGCACGTCGAGCGGCAGCCGCAGCACGTAGCCGCGGATCTGGACGTCGCGCTCCTCCATCACGTTGAGCATCGCGACCTGGATGCGTTCGGCCAGGTCGGGCAGCTCGTTGATCGCGACGATGCCACGGTGCCCGCGGGGGACGAGTCCGAAGTGGATGGTCTCCGGGTCGCCCAGGCTGCGGCCCTCGGCGACCTTCATCGGGTCGACGTCCCCGATCAGGTCGGCGACGCTCGTGTCCGGTGTCGCGAGCTTCTCGACGTAGCGGTCGTCGCGGTGTCGCCAGCTGATCGGCAGGGCGTCGCCGAGGTCGTCGGCGCGCCGGATGCTGGCGGTGGTGATCGGTTCGTACGGGTGCTCGCCGAGCTCGGAGCCGGTGATGACCGGCGTCCACTCGTCGAGCAGGCCCTGCAGGGTGCGGAGCAGCCGGGTCTTGCCCTGGCCGCGCTCGCCGAGCAGGACGACGTCGTGGCCGGCGATCAGGGCGCGTTCGAGCTGGGGGATGACGGTGGTCTCGAAGCCGTGCAGGCCGGGCCACGGATCGGTGCCCTGGCGCAGGGCGGTGAGCAGGTTGTCGCGGATCTCGGCGCGGACCGTCTTCTGGACGTGACCAGAGGTGCGGAGCTCGCCGACCGTGCGGATGTCAGGTCGGGTCACCTCTCCGACGCTACGCCGCGTTCGCGACGGCGACCAGGGTCGGACTGGAGGCGCGTGGCGGGCCCGCACCGCGCCTCCCGTCCGCTTGTGGGTTTCCATCGCACTTGCGATCATTGAGATCCCGGCGACGGAGCCGGATTCGAAGTAGGGGGATCCGGCTCCGCCCCCGGTTGCTCGTTCCGCATCTGAACCACATCGGCGATCTCGGCGTACGGTCCCATTTCGTGAGAAGCGCGAACGCAACCATCAAGAGCCTGGTGCCCGCCAGGATGGACCGCTTGCCGTGGACCCGGTTCCACTGGAGCGTCGTCGTCGGACTCGGCGTGTCCTGGATCCTCGACGGTCTCGAGATCCAGATCGTCTCGAACGCGGGTTTCCAGGCGGACCTGAACCTGTCGACGCAGCAGGTGACGTCCCTCGGCACGATCTACCTGGTCGGCCAGGTCGTCGGTGCCCTGGTGTTCGGGCGCATGTCCGACCGGCTGGGTCGGCGCAAGCTGTTCATCCTGACGCTCGCGATCTACCTGATCGGTTCGGGCATCGCGGGCCTCGCGCAGGACTTCTGGTTCCTTGCGGCCTTCCGGTTCGTCGCGGGGCTCGGCATCGGCGGCGAGTACGCGGCGATCAACTCGGCGATCGACGAGCTCATCCCGGCGAAGTACCGCGGGCACGTCGACATCGCCATCAACGGCACGTACTGGGGCGGTGCCGCGCTCGGCGCGTTCGCGAACATCTACCTGCTCGACACGTCCTACTTCGCCGAGAACATCGGCTGGCGCATCGGGTTCTTCCTCGGCCCGGTGCTCGGCATCGCGATCATCTTCCTGCGACGCCACATCCCGGAGAGTCCGCGGTGGCTGATGACGCACGGGCGCGAGGAAGAGGCCGAGGCGACCGTCTCCCGCATCGAGGCGTCGGTGGAGAAGGCGACCGGCAAGCCGCTGCCGGAGGTCGACCAGTCGAAGGCGATGACCGTCACGCCGACCGACCGCGTCGGGTTCCTGGCCATCGCGCGCGTGCTGCTGAAGCAGTACCCGACCCGAACGCTCGTCGGCGCGACGATGATGATCACGCAGGCGTTCCTGTACAACGCGATCTTCTTCACCTACGCCCTGGTGCTCACGAACTTCTTCGGCCTGAAGACGGCGGAGACGGCGGTCTACTTCTTCCCGTTCGCGATCGGCAACCTGCTCGGCCCGATCATCCTGGGGCGCTTCTTCGACACCTGGGGTCGTCGGCAGATGATCTTCCTGACGTACCTGGTCTCGGGCCTCGTGCTCGCCACGTCCGCGTTCCTGTTCCGGGCGGACGCGATCTCGGCGACGGTGCAGGTCGCGTTCTGGTGCGTCTCGTTCTTCTTCGCCTCGGCCGGTGCGTCGAGCGCCTACCTGACCGTCAGCGAGATCTTCCCGCTCGAGCTCCGGTCGCAGGCCATCTCGTACTTCTTCGCCCTGGCGCAGATCTTCGGTGCGGTCGCGCCGGCGATCTACGGTGCCTTCATCGGTGACGGTTCGTCGCGGGAGCCGCTGTTCTGGGGGTACCTGCTCGGATCCGCGGTGATGATCGGCGGCGGCGTGGTGGCCTTGATATTCGGGGTCGACGCCGCGCGGAAGGGGCTGGAGGACGTCACCCAACCGCTCTCGGTGCTCACCGGGGACGCGAAGTCCGACCGGAGGTGAGCCCTGCGGCGGCGGCCTGACATTCTGTATTCAGAGTGTTTAGCGCCGCCGTCGCAGCGCTGTCACTGTGCCTGCATGGCACTCCTCCACAGCGCGACACCGGCGACCACGATCCACGGCAGCGACCGCCCTCGCCTCGGGGGTGCCGTCCGTGCGTGAGCCTGGGCTGATGGAGCACACCCCCATCCGAGCCGGTGCCGGCGGCCTCGATCCCCACGGCCTGCGTCGCAGCCTGCTGCGCGACGCGGTGTTCCTGCGACTGCTCGACAACGTCCTGCGGGGGGAGTACCGCCGCGGGCAGCGGTTGCGGCTCGACACCCTGGCATCGGACATGCGGGTGTCGCGCACACCGGTGCGCGAAGCCCTCGTGACACTCGAGTCCCTGCAGCTGGCCAGCGTGCAGCGCTACGTCGGTGTCGTGATCTCGCAGTGGTCGGTCGACCAGATGATCGAGCGACTGCGGATCGCCCAGGCTCTGCTCGTCGATCCGCCGTCGAACTCCGTCGGGTACCACGACCGGTTCGACAAGGTGTGGCTGCGGGAGTGCTGGACCGAGGCCGGTGCCTTCGTCGAACTCGGCGCCTGGTACCTGCGGCGCCGCGGGTCGTCGGTCAGTGGCGACTGGTTGCTGTCGCAGCGCATCGTGCTCGACATGTTCTTCACCGACGACGTCGCCCTGGCGAACGGGATCGATGCCGTGGTCGACCGGCGACGACGGGTCGAGATCGTCGAGCGGGCCGTGGCCGCTGCTGAGCGAGACGCCCTCGACGACTGTGCCGCCGCGCTCCTCGACCTGTCGTCCGCCCTGATCGCCCTGCCGGACCGCTTCCGGGTGGTCGTGTCCGCCTGAACGGACCTCGGCTGCGGATCCGCTCAGGTCCGCGCGGACCGCCGTGGATCCGCAGGTCGCGGCACCGAGCAGTGGGCGCCACCGGTGTCCCTCGCACTGGATCGTCAGGCAACGTCGTGGCAGCCTTGACCGGTTGCCGTCCCCGGCGTGTCCACCGACGACAGGAGTGCCCGTGAACGACGTCCGCGATCGATCCCACCGCTTGAACCGAGCGTCCGGGATCGCACGGCACGGACGTCTGCGGCGCTCGAGCCCCTTCGCGACCGCTGCCAAGACGGTCTCCGCGGTCGTCGCGGTGGCCCTGGTGAGTTCGGTCTCGGTCACGGCGATCGCGGCGAAGCAGGTCACGGACGACCTCGGTGACGGCGTCGAGATCCAGGGCCAGCCCGCACCGCAGGCGAAGGGCGGCGCGAAGCCGATCAGTGCCTTCAAGGGCGGGTTCAACATGCTCGTCGTCGGCACCGACAACGACCCCGAGCAGAGTGCGGCCTTCGGGGAGCGTGATGCGACCCTCAACGACGTCAACATCCTGCTGCACGTCTCGGCCGACCACACCAACGCGACCGCGGTGAGCATCCCGCGCGACCTCGTCACCCCGATCCCGGCCTGCAAGAAGACCGACGGCACGGGCACGGCCCCGGCGATGGCGGCGCAGCCGATCAACACCTCGTTCGGCGAGGGCGGCCTGAACTGCGTCACCCAGACCGTCGCCGGGCTGACCGGGCTCGACATCCAGTACTCGGCCGCGGTGTCGTTCAAGGGCGTCATCGAGATGTCGAACGCGATCGGCGGCGTGCCGGTCTGCGTCGCCCAGCCGATCACCGACTCGTACACCGGGCTGAACCTGCCCGCCGGCACCTCGACCCTGCAGGGCGACGAGGCCCTGGCGTTCCTGCGCACCCGGCACGGGGTCGGTGACGGATCCGACCTCGGCCGGATCTCGAGCCAGCAGGTGTTCCTGTCGTCGCTGCTCCGCACCGTGAAGTCGAACGACACCCTCGGTTCGCCGGCCCGCCTGTACAAGCTGGCCCGGGCGGCGGCGTCGAACATGCAGCTGTCCCAGAGCCTGAACGACATCGGGACGATGGTGCAGATGGGCCTTGCGCTGCGCGACCTGCCGCTGGCGCAGGTGAACTTCGTGCAGTACCCGGGCACCACGGGCGGCACCGGTGTCTACGAGGGCAAGGTCGAACCGACCACGTACCTGGCCGACCGGCTGTTCGCGAAGATCAAGGCCGACCAGTCGTTCTCCCTCGGGGCGGACAGCACGGGCATCGGGTCGGAGACGAACCCGACGCAGACGAACCCGACGCAGCCGAGTCCGCAGCAGCCGACCGCTGCACCGTCGTCGCCGGCCGCTGCGCCGGAGCCCGCGACACCGGCGGCGCCGTCGTCCGCTGCGCCGCGTACCCCCTCGGCGACGCCCGAGACCATCGACGGGCTCGAGGGCCAGTCCGCCGACCAGCAGACCTGCTCCAAGGCATTCGGGTACTGAGGCGCGGGCGGACGGACGGTCGCTTGCTTGCCGCCTCCCGCCCCTGCCCCCTTCCGCGAAAGCGACAGACTGCCGCCGAACCTTCGCGGCACTCTGTCGCCCTGGCGCCCGTGACGGCCGAGCTCGGCGGCGCAGTGTCGCTATCGTGGGCCCGACCGTTGCCGTGCGTGCGTTCGCGCGCCCGAACGTCAGCAGTGCACCCGCCCCCGAACACGGAAACGGGGGCGCGGTGGTGGGCCGCGCCCCCAGGGGAAGTCGCTCCCCGCCGGGCGCCACGCGATCGGGCGCGCCGGGCCCGCACGTGGAACGACGTCGGGTGCTGTGTCGCGACGACGGGGACGAGCCCCGGAACGTGATTGCCGCGTCCCGATGATGCTATGCAGTGGGGTACGCCCCGACAAGCCCACCGTGTCCCCACTTCGGGGGACCGAGTGCGACGCGTCATGCCACGCGCGGGTGTGCGTCGGGTCGAGAGTGGCGCGGTCCTCCTGTATGGTGGTCGCAGCGCTCGCGAGAGTGCTTGGAGACGTCGCATAGTCCGGCCGAGTGCACCACCCTGCTAAGGTGGAGTCCCCTTTGAGGGGACCGAGGGTTCAAATCCCTCCGTCTCCGCACTCCACGAAAGCCCGGTCCGATCGGACCGGGCTTTCGTCGTTGCTGGCACCGAAGCGCCCGCGTTAGACCGTCGCGATGCTCCCCGTCGTCGTGGTCCGCACTCCCGCGCGCCCCCGACGCACCGCGCCCATCGCCACGAGCGTCAGCACCACGGCCGCCAGGGTGATCCCCGACCCCGCCCAGATCGGCGACGTGTACCCGAGCCCGGCGGCGATGGTCAGGCCGCCGATCCAGGCCCCGAGCGCGTTGCCGAGGTTGAACGCGGCGATGTTCGCCCCGCTCGCCAGGGTCGGCGCGTGGTCGGCGTACTGCATCACCCGCGTCTGCAGGGCCGGCACGGTCGCGAACCCGAACGCCCCCATCAGCACCCCGGGTCACCTCGCACCCGGCCTGGAGGCCCGGCACACCTCCGCCCCGCCGGCGTCGGCCCCGGGGCGGTCGCCCCTCAGGCGCGCGGCGGCCCCGTTGTCGACCGCACGACGAGCGTCGGCGGCACGAGCGTCCGGATGGGATCTGCCGGCGCCCTTGCATCCGCGCCGATCCGCTCGACCAACCGCGCAGCCGCCAGGCGCCCGACCTCGTCGTTGTGCGGGTCGACCGTCGTCAGGCGCAGTAGGGGTGACGCGGCGAGTGGGGTCTCGTCGTTACCGATCACCGAGACGTCCTGCGGTACGCGGAGTCCGGCTTCCTGCACGGCGGCGATCGCCCCCATCGCCATGACGTCGTTCGCGGCGAACACCGCGGTCAGGTCGGGGTGCTCCCGCAGGGCGAGCTGCATGCCCTCGTAGCCGGTCGTCTCCGAGGTCGGGCCGGAGCCGTAGACCAGCGGCTCGATGCCGGACGCGACCAGCTGCGCGACGGTGGCGTCGCGGCGGAGTGCAGCCGGTCCTCCCGAGCCGGTGACGTGGGTGATGCGGCGGTGACCCAGGTCGATCAGGTGATCCGTTGCCAACCGCCCGCCGGCGGCTTCGTCGGAGGCGACCACGTCGAGTCCGCCGGGGACGTCCTCGCGTGCGCCGGCGACCACGACCGGGGTGTCGGCGGGGACGACGACGTCGGGGAAGCCCTCGGCGGCGAGCACCACGCCGTCGACCCGCAGGGAGACCAGGTCGTCGAACGGGGATGAGTCGAGGTGGGCGTTGGCGCGGGTGTCGGCGAGGGTGAGGCGGAGGCCGTGCGGGGCGAGGGCCTCGCGGATGCCGTCGAGCATCGGGACGTACCAGGGGTTCCGGAAGTCGTCGACGATGACCCCGATGGTGCGGGTCCGGGTGCCGGCGAGGATGGCGGCGGCGCGGTTCGGGCGGTAGCCGAGCTCCGCGACGGCGGCGAGCACCGCGGAGCGGCGGGCGGGGGAGACCCCGGGATCGTCGCGCAGCACCATCGACACCAGGGACTTCGAGACGCCTGCGCGTGCGGCGACGTCGATGATCGTCGGCGGGTGAGGGGTCACGCTGAGCCTTTCCGGCACGGTGCTTGACAGGACATGGGCTGGTGCGGCTACAGTCTACCGACACGTTCTGGAACGTTCCAGAATCAGGATCCAGCGACCTTCTCGAAGGAGAGAACATGAGCGACAGCATCGGCGTCGCCGTCATCGGCGCGGGCATGGCGGGCAAGGCCCACATGGCTGCGTGGCGGAACGCACCCTCCCTCTTCACCTCGACGCTGCCGCCGGTCCGGCTCGTCTCGGTCGGCGACGTCTACGAGCCCCTCGCCGCCGAGGCCGCACGGCGCTTCGGCTACGAGCGGCACGACACCGACTGGCGAGCCATCGCGGCGGCGGACGACATCGACGTGGTGAGCGTCGTCGTCGCGAACACCCTGCACCGCGAGATCGTCGAGGGCCTGCTCGCCGCCGGCAAGCACGTGCTGTGCGAGAAGCCGATGTCCGACTCGCTCGACGATGCCCGCGCGATGGCGTCCGCGGCGGCAGAGGCCGAGCAGCGCGGGGTGCTCGGGCGCATCGGGTTCACCTACCGCCGAGCTCCCGGTCTCGCCGCCATCAAGGAGCTCGTCGAGGACGGCACGCTCGGCCGGGTCCTGCACGTCTCCGGCCGGTACTGGACCGACTACGGCGCCTCGCCCGACGTCCCGTTCTCGTGGCGCTTCGCGGGGGCGCCCGGCTCCGGGGCGCTCGCCGACGTCGGCTCGCACCTGTCCTACGTCGCCGAGTTCCTGGCCGGCCCGGTCCGGAGCGTCAGCGGTGGGACGTTCACCACGTCGATCACCGAGCGACCCGTGGCGGCCGGTCACGCCCTGCGGGGGCAGGCCGTCCCGCTCACCGGAGAGACCGCGGCCGTCGGTAACGACGACTACGCCACGTTCAGTGCACGCTTCGGCGACGGCACGGTCGTCGGGTCGCTCGAGGCCTCCCGCGTCGCGGCCGGGCACCCGAACGGCCTCGTCATCGAGGTGTTCTGCGAGCGCGGCGCCGCCCGCTGGGACCAGGAGCGCGCCTCCGAGATCGGCCTCGCGCTGCAGTCCGACGGCTCGCGTCTGGGTGGGTACCGCCAGGTCGTGCTCGGCCCGGACCACCCCTACGTCGCCGGTGGCATGGCGATGGACGCCCCGGGCGTCGGCTGGGGGCAGAACCAGATGTTCGAGTACCAGGCGCGGGCGTTCCTCGACGAGATCGCGGGGCTGTCCGGCGCCGTGCCCGATGCCCTGCCCGCGAACGCCACGTTCGACGACGGCGTGCACAACATGGAGGTCCTCGACGCGGTGGCACGGTCCGCCGCGGCCGGGGGCACGTCCGTCGACGTTGCCGACGCCGTCGTCCCGACCACGGAGGGTGGTGTCCGCGCATGAAGCTCGGTCTCTACAACGCGATCCTGCACGACCGGCCCCTCGCCGACGCACTCCGGGTCATCGCGGCCAACGGCCTCACCGGCATCGAGCTGAACACCGGCGGGTTCCTGCCCCCGGTGCACGTGCCCGACATCGACGCGATCCTGCAGGACGACGGGGCGCGTGACGCGTTCCTCGCGCAGTTCGCGGGGACCGGCGTCGAGATCGCCGGGCTCAACTGCAACGGCAACCCGCTGCACCCCGACCCGGCGATCGGTCCCGCGCACGCCGAGGACGTCCGGCGCAGCATCCGCCTGGCGGCCCGCCTCGGGCAGGACCGCGTCGTCACGATGTCCGGACTGCCGGCGGGGGAGCCGGGCGGGACGCGGCCGAACTGGATCGTGAACGCCTGGAACTCGGCTGCGCTCGACGTCCTCGAGCACCAGTGGAGCGTCGCGGTGCCGTTCTGGCAGGAGATCGACGCCCTGGCCCGGGAGCACGGCGTCAAGGTCGCACTCGAGCTGCACCCGCAGAACCTCGTGTTCAACCCGGCGTCGATCCGGGAGCTCGTCGAGCGCGGCGGGCTGACCAACGTGGGGGTCGAGCTCGACGCCTCGCACCTGTTCTGGCAGCAGATGGACCCGGTGGCGGTCGCCCACGACCTCGGCCCGCTCGTGTTCCACGCCGCCGCGAAGGACGTCCGGATCAACCCGCACGCCGCGATCAACGGGGTGCTCGACAACTCGTTCCGCCGGTTGTCGCCGGACGAATCACGGACGAACCTCGGCGGCGACGAGTGGGCGAACGAGTGGCCGAAACCGTCGGCGTGGGACTTCGTCGCGCTCGGCAAGGGCCACGACGAGGCGTACTGGACGACGTTCCTCGAGGCCCTGCGTGCGATCGACCCGGACATGTGGGTGAACATCGAGCACGAGGACACCGAGCTCGGGCGCGAAGAAGGGGTCGCGGTCGCCGCACGCGTGCTGCGCGCCGCGGACGCGGCGCTGGCGCCCCGGTCCTGACGGTCCGTCAGCCGACCCGGTCACTGTCTGGAGGCCCGTGAACCGTTCCGCGCACCGGGTGACGGATCGGCGTGTGGTGGGCCGTGCCTCCCGGCCCCACCACACGCGGATCGGCCACGGGTGCGCGGAACGACCAGTCCGTGCACCCGTACCGGGTGCTGTCACCGGCCCGATGTAGCATGCACGACACCTGTCCCCGACGATGGAGCCCTGCGTGCCGGAGCCGACCCACCCCGCCTTCCCGCTCGAACACGTGCGGGCGGTGGGCGATGACATCGTGGCCTCCGTCGCCACGGTGATCGACGGCAAGGCGGAAGCCATCCGCACGGCCCTGACGGTGATGCTCGCCGAGGGGCACCTGCTCGTCGAGGACGTCCCCGGCGTCGGCAAGACCGTGCTCGCCAAGGCGCTCGGCGCCTCGGTCGGCGGATCCGTGAACCGCATCCAGTTCACCTCGGACATGCTGCCGTCCGACGTCACGGGCGTGAACATCTTCGACCAGTCGTCCGGCACCTTCCGGTTCTCGCCCGGCCCGGTGTTCGCGAACGTGGTCATCGGCGACGAGATCAACCGCACCAGCCCGAAGACCCAGTCGGCCCTGCTCGAGGCGATGGCGGAGTCGCAGGTCACCGTCGACGGTGTGACGCGTCCGCTCGACCGGCCGTTCATGATCGTCGCGACGCAGAACCCGATCGACATGGAGGGCACGTACCCGCTGCCCGAGGCGCAGCGCGACCGCTTCATGGCGCGCATCGCGATGGGCTACCCGAGCGTCGACGCCGAACGGCAGATGCTCGCGAACCGCGGCGGCAGCGACCCGCTGTCGCGCCTGCGGCCGATCGTCGACGTCACCACGCTGCGGGCGATCATCGAGACCGTCGCCGGGGTGCACATCGCCCCCGACGTCGAGGCCTACATCATCGCGATCGTCCGGTCGACGCGCACTCACCCCGACCTCGTGCTCGGTGCGAGCCCCCGCGCGACGCTGCACCTGGCGCAGGCAGCCCGTGCGCACGCAGCCCTGCTCGGCCGCCCGTTCGTCACCCCCGACGACGTCGCGACGCTCGCCCCGATCGTGCTCGCGCACCGGCTCGTGCCGGTCGCCCGTGGGCTCGGCGGCACCGGCGAGGACACCGTGCGCGAGATCGTCGTCCGCATCGTCTCCGACACCGCCATCCCGTTCACGGCCACCCCCGTCCGCTCCTGATGGCCGGTCCATCGGCACCGCCGTCGCTGCTGCGACGCGTCGGTGCCGCACGGTCCACGGCGGCACGATTCGGCCGCCGGGGGCTGTCGTTGGCCCGACGCACCCCGTTCCCGCGCCCGACGATCCGGGGCTGGACGGTCATCGCCGTCGGCATCGGCCTGGTCGGCGGCGGTCTGGTCGGCACCACGAGCGTGGCCGTCACGGCCGGCCTGCTGCTGCTCGTGCTGGTCGTGCTCGGCATCGTGATGGCGTTCGTCGTCGCCACCCCGCTCCGCGGCAGCCGCAGCACCGCACGGGCGATCGTGCAGGTGGGCGAGGTCTACCGGGAACGCATCACCCTCGGCAGCACCAGCCTGCCGATCGGCCCGCGGGCGACGTTGCTCGTGCGCGAACAACTCGAGGACGCCTTCGCCAGCCTGGCCGAGGCGGAGACCTACGCCGAGGTCGGGCCGAACCTGCCGCCGGCAGTGCTCGACGTCGAGGCACTCGCGATGCACCGTGGCCGCTCGCTGGTCGGACCCGTGACGATCCGGGTCGAGGACCCGTTCGGCCTGCTCCGCATCGACCGTCCCGTCGTCCCGGCCGAAGAGGTCGTCGTCGTCCCGGCCTCGGCACCCCTCGGGGCGATCGACGCCGGGGCGCTCGCCGGTGCGGTCTCGGCCGACGAGGGCCGGGTCGGACAGGGTGGCTCCGCCGACGACAGCGAACTCCGCCCGTACCGACCGGGCGACCCGATCCGCCGGGTGCACTGGGCCCAGAGCGCACGGCGCGGGGAACTCCACGTCCGCCAGACCACCCAGGCCCAGCCGCCCGAGGCCGTGATCGCCCTCGACGTCCGGCGCGAGTCCTACCAGCGGCTCGGTCGAGAGGACCTCGCCGAGCTCTCCGACCTGGGCGGCGACCAGGCCTTCGAGCACGCCGTCGTGGTGGCCGCCAGCGTTGCCCGGGCGCTCGCCGCCCGGACCTCTCGTGTCGTGCTCGTGTTCGACGGTCCCGAAGGCGCGACCCGGCACGCGGGCGACGTCGGCGGGCTGACCGACGTGCTCGTCGGGCTCGCCGACGTCCGGCTCCGCTCCGACGCCCGCGAAGTCACCGACGTCCTGCCCGAGGTCCGTGGCCGCGACGTGCACGGCATGACCGCCGTCGTGACGGGCACCTGCACCGCGGAGGAAGCCGCCGAACTCGTCAGTGCGACCAGCGGGTCGAGCCGCGGCATCCTGGCGACGATCGTGCCGCCGGACCCCGCCGTGCGGGGCATCCTCGACCGCGGCGGCTGGCGGACCCTCGTGGTGCCGGTCGTCGGCGCGACGCCGTCCGGAGCCGCCCGGTGACCGGGGTGAGCGCACCGGCGCGTGGCCGTGCCGACGTGCGCGAGATCCTCGACCGCGACGACGACCTGCGTGACGTCCCGAGTGCCTGGGTCGTGGCCCTCGCACCGGTGCCCGTGCTCCTCGCTGCCCTCGCCATCCGGCCGCTCGTGCAGGGCATCGCCTGGTGGACATCGGGCGTCGTCGTCGTCGCCGTGCTCGTCGCCGTGATGCTCGCGGTGCGCCGCCAGACGCCCGGCATCCGCTTCGTCGTCCTGGTCGGCACGGTCATCGCCTGCTCGTGCGCCGCAGCCCTCGTCAACGACATCCAACCGCTCGGGTGGCTCGACGCCGACGGGGCTCTCGGGGAGACGCTCGCCGCGATCCGCCTGAACCCCGCACCACTGCCGCAGACCGACGCGATCCGGCTCGTCGTCACCGCGTCGATCGGCTGGGTGGCGGCCGTCTCGCTGTTCCTCGCCGCCATCGCGCGGATCCCGTCGCTCGCCGCTGCGCCGGCCCTCGTCATCCTGATCGTGCCGGGTGTCATCACCGGGCAGCCCGCCGGCACCCCGCTCGTCATCACCACGGCGGTGGCGTTCCTCGCCCTGCTCTGGCTGTCCGTGCGCCCGGTGCAGCGTGCACTGCCGGCCGCGGTCGTCGGGGCGATCGGGCTCGTCGTCGCCATCGGGCTGCCGACGATCGTGCCGCTCAACGCCAGCTGGTTGTCCGGCGTGACCGGTGCGATCCAGTCGCCGATCCAGCCCGGACGGCCCGGCACCCTGCTCGAACTCGGCAACGACCTGCGCCGTCCGAGCGAGCTCGAGGTGTTCCGGTACCGCTCGTCCGACGGGCAGCCTGAGTACCTCAAGCTCGCCGACCTCGACGAGTTCGGCACGGGGGACTGGGTGCCGACCGTGACGAACGCGGCCGAAGCCGACACCGCCGACGAACAGCAGTGGGCCGAGGGCGTCAACCCGCGCCTGGCGAGCCGCGGCGACGTGACCGTCCGGATCACCGGGCTGTCCAGTACCTACCTGCCGGTGCCGTCGGGTGCGGTGTCGATCGAGTCGCAGTCCACCAACCTCGACCTGTCGCAGTGGCGGTGGATGGGGAACTCGAGCACCGTCCGGTCGACGGGTGCCGCGACCGCCCGCGGCGCGATGTACGAGGTGTACGGGGCCTCGACGTTCGCCAACGACTACCTCGACGCGGTCGCCGCCTCGGGGGTGCTCGCCCGCTCCGACGGCCGCGGCTTCCGGGAGCCCAGCCGCCAGCAGCTGCGCACCGACCTCGCCCTGCCCGACGACCTGCCCGCCAACATCTCGACCACCGCGACCCGGGTCGCCGCCGCCGCGACCGACGACTACGGGCGGGCGCGGGCACTCGAGCAGTGGTTCCGCAGCGACCTGTTCACGTACTCCGAGACCGCCCCCGTCGAGCAGGGCTACGACGGCGACAGCATGGACGTCGTCTCGACGTTCCTGAAGGTCCGCGACGGGTACTGCGTGCACTTCTCGTCCGCGATGGCCGTGATGGCCCGCACGCTCGGCATCCCCTCGCGCATCGCGGTCGGGTACCGTGCCGGGTCGCCGCAGCCCGACGGCGAGTACGCGGTGTCGAACCGGCAGCTGCACTCCTGGCCGGAGCTCTACATCCAGGGCGCCGGGTGGGTCGCCTTCGAGCCGACGCCCGACTCCGACGAGGCCGCGCCGTCCGAGGAGCCCTCGGCCTCGCCGACCGCGGCGGCACCGGAGACCCCGCTGCCGGCGCCCGAGCAGACCACCCCGGCGGACGAGTCAGCGTCACCGACCCCGTCGGCGTCCCCGGTTCCGGGTGCCACGGGTGCCTCCGGCACCGGCGGCGGCGGAGGACCGGTCGGGCTGCTCGTGGGCCTGCTGCTCGTGCTCGCGGTCCTCGTCGCCCCGGGCCTCGTGCGTGCTGTTCGCCGTCGGTCGAGGCTGTCGGCGATCGCCGCCGGGCGCTCACCTGCCGTGCAGGCGTGGCGCGAGTTGCTCGACGACGTCGCCGACCACGGGTACGCCCCGGGCCTCGCGCCGCCGGGTGACGCCGCCGCCGTGGCCCGGACCGCCCGAGCCGTGCTCGGACGCCTGCGGCCCGGGTTGCCGGAGTCGGTCGTGCCGCACCTGGAGGCCGCGGTCGATGCGGTCGATCGTGAGCGCTTCGCCGCCGACGGGGCCGCATCGGTGGACACGGCGGCGTTGGAACGTCACGTCCGCGACGCTCGCGGGGCTCTCGACGCCTCGGTCCCCACGGTGCGCGTCGTGCGGTCGCGCCTGTTGCCGCCGAGCCTGCTGCCGTCGTCCGCCTGGTCCCACGACGGGCCGAAGCCCCGCCGTCGGGATCGTCGCACGGCCTGACGCGGGCGCGAGGGTGCGCCGAGTGGTGCGAGGTTCCGTACTCCGTGCGACCGGCGCGGCCTCGCACGGACTACGGAACCTCGCACCGTTCGAGCGGGGCGCCCCGCGTCAGCGCCGGCGGATGACGGCCTCGACCAGGGTCGCGATGAGCTCGCCCGGATCGACGCCGGGCAGCGCCGGCGCGTCGAACACCAGGCCGACGTTCGCCCCGATGAGCACGGTCGCGAACTCCTCCGGGGTCATGCCGACCTCGACCTCGGGGTGGGCACCGAGCCACAGCCGCACCAGCTCGAGCACCCCGTCCTGCAGGATCCGGCGCTGCCGGATGAACTCGGGCAGCAGCTCCGGGTGCCGGACGGCGTACCCGCGGAACGCCGAGAGCAGCGCGAACTGCTCGCTCTGGTCGTTCTGCCCGAACGCGGCGCGCAGGACGTCCCCGACGTCGACGGCGGCGATGTCCGCGTGCACGAGTTCCTGCAGTGAGGCGAGCACGACGTTCGTGGACCGCTGCATGACCTGGGCGAGCAGGTCTTCCTTGGACGAGAAGTTCGAGTAGACCGCACCCTTGCTGAACCCCGCGCGCGCGGCGACGTCGTCGAGCCGCGCGCCGTACACACCCTGTTCGGCGAAGACCGCGGCTCCGGCGGCGAGCAGGCGTTCCCGGACCTCGGCGCGCGGGATGCGCTGGGTGGGGGAAGCGTCGTCGCTCATCGGTTGCTGCTCCGACCTGTGCTGGTGGTCGTCGGGGAGAGCATCGTGGTGGAGACCTGCCGCGCCGCGCGTCTGATCCCGCGCGGCATCAGCGAAGCCCCCATCCCCACGTCTGCTCGGAACCGGCGCGTTCGGGTCGCGTCGGTGCTGTGCGGACAGCGTTCACCGGGATCATCCCCGGCAGAACTGCCAGGACGATACCCGGCGGTACTGATCGTAGCGTCGCGGGGCCGCGGAGGACAGCCCCTCAGTCCTCGTGCTCTTCTCGGACACTGCCGGCACCGGTCCGACGGCCCGGGCGCCGGAGCAACCGGAGCGCGTCCGGCCGCAGGCTCCGACCCCGCCGCAGCAGCGAACCGAGGGTCGACTTCGGCTGCCAGTCACGGCCGTTCGGCAGCCCCCAGCCCCGCCGGACCGCTCCCCAGCGGAGCCCGAGCGACAGGGTGATCGCGAGCAGGATGCCGAGCGACGGCGACCCGAGCGCCGAGGCGATCACCATCACGGCCGACGCGGCGACGGCCACGGTGGCGTACAGCGCGTTCCCGCCGAACACCGCCGGCACCCGCCGCAGCAGCAGGTCACGCATGGCCCCGCCGCCGACCGCGGTGATGGTCCCCATGATGATCGCGGCGGGCCAGTCGAGCCCGGCGTCGTAGGTGCGCTGCACGCCGACCACGGCCCAGAACCCGATCACGGCGGCGTCGAGCACGGTGAACAGCCGGTCCCAGGTGAGCTCGGAGAACGACACGAGGAACGCGATGAGCGCCCCGGCGACGGCGACCGGCACGTACAGCGGGTCGACGAGCGCGACGGGTGGTCCGTTCTGCAGCAGGGTGTCGCGGAGCATCCCGCCGCCGAGTCCGGAGACGAACCCGACGACCAGGAACCCGAACAGGTCGAAGTCCATCGCGCGGGCGATGGAGCCGCCGAGCAGGGCGGACGCGAAGACCCCGGCGAGGTCGAGCACGTTCGTGACCGACGCCAGGCCGTCGACGGACAGCAGGTTCATGAGAACCATCAAACATCACGTCGCACGACTGGCGGGCCGTTCGGCGGTTAGGTTAGCCTCACCTTCGTCATGCTCGCCACTCTCGTCATCGGTCTTCGTGAAGGCCTCGAAGCCACGCTCATCGTCGGCATCATCGCCGCGTTCCTGCGTCGCAACCGCGTCCCGCTCACCCCGATGTGGTCGGGCGTCGGGCTCGCGGTGCTGCTCAGCATCGCCGTCGGCTTCGGGCTGCAGGCCGTCGAGCAGGCACTGCCGCAGGCCCAGCAGGAGGGCATGGAGGCGGTCATCGGCATCGTCGCCGTCGTCTTCGTCACGGGCATGATCGTCTGGATGCGCACGCACGCGCGCACCCTGACCGCCGACCTCGAGGCCAGTGCGACCGCAGCCCTCGGCCGCGGCACCGCCTGGGCCCTCGCCGGCATGGCGTTCCTCGCCGTCCTGAAGGAGGGCTTCGAGACTTCGGTGTTCCTCCTCGCCACGTTCCAGGCGTCGTCGGACACCGGCCTCGCCGCGCTCGGTGCAGTGATCGGCATCGCGGCCGCGGTCGTCGTCGGTTTCGGCATCTACACCGGTGGCGTCCGCCTCAACCTGTCGCGGTTCTTCACCGGCACCGGGGTCTTCCTGGTCTTCGTCGCGGGCGGCCTGGTGCTGACCGTCCTCCGCCGCGCGCACGAGGCCGGCTGGATCGTCATCGGCCAGCAGCGCACCGTCGACCTGGCGTGGCTCGCGCCGAACGGTTCGGTGCAGGGTGCCCTGGTCACCGGCGTGCTCGGCATCCCGCCGGACCCGCGGGTCATCGAGGTGCTCGGCTGGTTCCTCTACGTCGTCCCGGTGCTGGCCCTGACGCTCTGGCCGCGCGCCTGGCGTCCGTCGCCGGACCGCGTGCCCCGGGTGCGCGCCGTCGTCGCCGGCGCACTCGCCGTGGCGGCAGTGGCACTCGCGATCGCCGTGCCGACGGGCGGGGTCGACCTGCCCCGCACCACCGCGGTCAGCGGCGACGCCAGCTCCGTCTCGGCCAGCGTCGACGGTGCGTCCGGCGTCCTCCGCGTGGCCGGCACCGGAACCGGCCAGGAGGCCCGGATCACCCTGCCGACGTCGGCCCACCGCCGCGTCACCCGCGCGGGCGTGGCTGCCGACCGGTGGCGCGTCGTGCAGGACGGAACCACTGAGCAGGGGAGCGGCGCCGACCGTCCGTCGACGCTGACGCTCGACGACCTCGTCACCCTGTTCGGTCGCCTGCCCGTCGGGGTCTCCCCGTCGACGAACCCCGGCCCCTTCGCGGCGCGCTGGGCCGTGCGCGACACGGTGACCCTGTGGACCGTCCGCGGTGGGGTTCTGGACGCGACCCGCGACGAACGCGAGGTGCTGACGCTCAGCGGTGGGGGCCTCCCGTCCGCGCGCACCACGACCCTGGACCGCACCGTCTGGTCCGTCCCCGACGCCCGCGTCGAGCGGTCGGCCGCCTCGGTGGCCGCAGCGGACTCGCGGTCCGCCGACCTGCTGCTCTGGAAGGCCTGGCTGCCGATCGCCCTCGGCATCGCTGCCGCCGCGCAGGCGCTGCTGGCCCTCCGTGACCGCCGTCGCCGGCGACTCCCCACCACCCCCACCCCCGAACCCGTCCCCGCTCGTGGCCCTCCGGCCGCGGACCCTGCAAGGAGCACCGACCATGTCCTTCGGTAAGCCCGTCCGACCCCTGATCACCCTGGGCGCCCTCGGCGCCGTCACCGCCCTCGCACTCACCGGGTGCGCCGGCGGGTCCACCGGAGCCGACGGCTCCGGCTCCGGCGACGCGAAGGTCTCCCGCGTCACCATCACGCTCACCAACGACGGGCAGGACGCCTGCGCGGTGTCCTCGACGAAGGTCCCCGCGGGCCCCGTCACCTTCACGGTGAAGAACGAGTCGTCGACCGCGATCACCGAGGTCGAGCTGCTGCAGGACCAGCGGATCCTCGGCGAGAAGGAGAACCTGGCGCCCGGCCTCGACGCCGTCCGTTTCACCGCCACGCTGACCGGCGGGAAGTACCAGGTGTACTGCCCCGGTGCCGAGACCGAGCTGACGGACTTCACCGTCACCGGCAAGGCCGCGTCGACCGCGAACAGCAGTGCCTCGACCCTGCTCCGCGACGGGACGAAGGGCTACGCGACCTACGTCGACGGCCAGGTCACCGACATGGTCGCCGCGGTCGAGCAGATGCAGGAGCACATCGACGCCGGCGACCTCGACGCGGCGAAGACCGACTACGCGAACGCCCGTCCGTTCTACGAGCACGTCGAGAGCGACGTCGACGGCTTCGTCAAGAAGGGCTTCAAGGCCACCGACAACGCCGGCAACCTCGACTACCTGATCGACATGCGTGCCTCGAACCTCGACCCCGCCGTCGGCTGGAGCGGGTTCCACGCCGTCGAGAAGGACCTGTTCCAGGCCGGGAAGATCACCGCGTCGACCAAGCGGACCGCCGCGGACCTGACCGAGGACGTGCAGCTGCTCGCGAAGCTCGTGCCGACGCTCGACTACAAGCCGGAGGACCTGGCGAACGGTGCCGCCGGCCTGCTCGAAGAGGTGCAGTCGAACAAGATCACCGGCGAGGAAGAGGCGTACAGCCACATCGACCTCGTCGACCTCGCCGCCAACGTCGAGGGCGCCCGTCAGGCCTTCGCGTACCTCAAGCCGGGGCTGACCAAGCTCGACCCGACCCTGACGAAGCAGATCGCCAAGCAGTTCGACGCCACGAACACGATGATGGACGGCTACCGCGACGCCGACGACCTGGGTGGTTTCGCCACGTGGGACGCCGCCACCAAGAAGTCCGACGCGAACACGATCTCGCAGCAGATCCAGGCGCTGCAGGACCCGCTGTCCCGTCTGGCCGAGAAGGTCGCGACCGCGTGACCGAGCCGGACGAGGCACCCCGGGCGAACGTCTCCCGCCGTGGGCTGTTCGGCGCCGGCCTGGCCGTGGCCGGTGCCGGGGTCGGCGCGGCAGCGGGCATCGGCGGTGCCACCGCGGCGACCGGCGTGAACCCGTTCACGGCGGCGACGAACGGCGACGAGTCGATCGACCTGTCGCAGAGCCAGCCGTTCTACGCCACCGCGGCACGGCAGCCGCAGGGCGGGATCCGCACCACCCCGCAGCGGTACTGCGTCTACATGACGTTCGACCTGTCGACGACCGTCACGACCGAGCTGCAGGTGCTCCTCGCCCGCTGGTCGGCCGCGATCGCCCAGCTGCAGGCCGGCAAGACCGTCGGCAGCGTCGAGCCGGCGCACGGCAACGGGGTCGGTGCCGACACCGGCGAGGCGCTCGACCTCGGGCCGGCGTCCCTGACCGTCACGGTGGGCCTGGGACCCGGCGTCTTCGACGAGCGCTTCGGGCTTGCCGACCGCCGTCCGGCCTCGCTCGCCGACATCCCGACGCTGCCGAGCGACAACCTGCAGGAGGGCCTGACCGGTGGGGACCTGTCCCTGCAGGCCTGCGCCGACGACCCCCAGGTGGCGTACCACGCGGTGCGCGACCTGGCGCGGATGGCCCGCGGCACCGCGACCGTCCGCTGGACCGTGCTCGGTTTCGGCCGAGCATCGGCGGGGCCGAACCAGAGCACGCCCCGCAACCTGATGGGGTTCAAGGACGGCACCCGGAACATCACGACCGACGCCGACCACGACCGGTTCGTCTGGCTCGACCGCGACGCCGGGTGGATGGCCGGCGGCAGCTACCAGGTGGTGCGGAAGATCCGGATGAACATCGAGACCTGGGACGCCGACGTCGTCAGCGACCAGCAGCGGGTGTTCGGGCGGACGAAGATCCAGGGCGCACCGCTCTCCGGCGGGCAGGAGCACACCACCCCGGACTTCCACGCCAAGGACGACGACGGTGCGACGAAGATCGACGCGACGTCGCACATCGCCCTCGCCGCGCACGAGGCGAACGGCGGCGTGAAGATCCTGCGCCGGCCGTACAACTACACCGACGGGCTCAACGAGTACGGCCAGCTCGACGCCGGGCTGCTGTTCATCGCCTACGTGAACGACCCGGACCACTTCACGCGGCTGCAGCGGAAGCTCGGCGCCTCGGACCGGCTGAACGAGTACGTCTCGCACATCGGCTCCGCGGTGTTCGCCGTCCCGCCGGCGCCGCGCAAGGGGTCGTACATCGGCGAGCAGCTGTTCCGCTGACCTGAGTCGCTGACCCGGAAGGGTGGGCGCCCTCCGCCGTTTCCCTGGAGGCGGAGGACGCCCGCGTCGCGGAGTCTCGCCGAACGGAACCACCGTCGACTTGCTGAAAGCGACCCGGCACGACGCGTCGCGGTGCGACAACCCCGAGAGTACCCCGCGGATCCGCGGATCCGCAGTGATCGACCGGGATGGGACAGCAACCGTGACCGCCGGGTCGCGCGAGGTGTGCGCCGGACGTGCTCCGGGCCTCCTGACCGACGCGAACGGGCCGCCTCACCAGGGTGAGACGGCCCGTTCGCGTGTGTGCCCGCAGGCTGTGGGTCAGTCCGTCAGGACCGTAGCGGCACGTCGTGCGCGGTTGCGGCGGAGGACCACGAGTACCGTGATCCCGGCGAGCAGGAGCAGGCCCGCCGCGATCGCCGGAGCGGTCAGGTCCGCACCCGTGTAGGCGAGGTCGCCACCGGCGCGCGGGTCGTCGTCGGTCCCGCCGACGCCACCGATGCCGGCGTCGTCACCGTCACCCGCGCCGGGGCCGGGGATGACCCCGCCACCCGGGTTCGGGGTCGGAGCCGGGGTCGGGTCGACCGGGTCCGTGGGGTCGGTCGGGTCCGTCGGGTCGGTCGGGTCGACCGCTGCGGCGACCGGGATCGTCACGGCGAGGGTGACGGTCTGGCCACCCGGCAGGGTGACGACGAGCGGCGCGTCCGTCGTGGCGACCGGCTCGGCCACCGCGGCGAGCGAGACGGAGCCGGCGGTGCGGGCGGAAGCGCGTGCGGCCGGCGCCTCGATCTCGGGGACCGTGACGGTCAGGGTCGCGCGACCCTGCTCGTCGTTCTTGTCGGTGATCGTCGGGTCGATCGCCGACGATGCGAGCTCCTTGCCGTCCGCGGTGACCGAGACGGAGCCGGCCTTCGCCGGGTCCTCGCTGCTGAACACGAGCGACGACAGGTCGAGCTCGATCGCGTCACCGGGCTGGAAGCCACCGGCCGGGGTCGGCGTGACCGTGACGCCGACGGCGCGCTGGTCGACCGGGGGCGTGACCTTCGGGTTGGCGAGGAAGTAGTCCACCTGGGCCTGCAGGTCGACCTGGCCGGAGTCGGCGACGTTCGTGCCGGTCGCGAAGGCGGCGAAGTTGTCGCCACCGGTCGACAGGAACGAGTTGACGGTCACCTTAAGGGTGTCGGTCAGCGCGATCGCCTTGCCGTCGAGGGTCATGCCGGTGATGCGCTCGCCGCGACCCTTCGACGGGTCGTAGGTGTACGCGAAGCCGTCCGAGACGCCGAGCTTCAGGAACGGACGCTCGAGGCCGTCCGGCTGCCACTGCTGCTCGAGGGCGTTCTTGATCTGCTGGCCGGTCATGTCCTTCGTCACCAGGGTGTTGGCGAACGGCTGGACGAGCGCGGCTTCCTTGTAGGTGACGGTGCCGTCCGGGTCGCCGGCGCCGCTGGACGCGTAGACCATGTCGGTGCGGAGACCGCCCGGGTTCATGAAGGCGACCTGCGAGCCGTTCCGCTCGGTGGCGCTGCGCTGGACCTCGGCGATGTAGTTGCCCAGGACGGACTCGCCGCCGCGGTTCTCGGCCTTGCGGTCGGACTGCACGGCGCGACGCAGGTCACCCGTGATCTCGCCGAGCTTCTCGCCGCCCTTGACGTCGGCGACGGCCTTCGCGGCGGTCACGATGTCGCTCACGGCGTTGACCGAGGTGGTGTCGGCGGGGACACGCTTGTCCTCGTTGACGGAGGTGACCGACGACGTGATGCCGGTGAGCTGCTTGTCGGCGTCCACGGTGAGCTGCAGGTGTCCGAGGTTCACCCCGTAGGACCCGGCCTGGATCACCGGACGCTTCGTGCCGTCGGGGCCCGCGATGGAGTGGTTGTACGTCGCGTGGGTGTGCGCCGACACGATGGCCGAGACCTTCGACGAGACGCCCGAGGTGATCTTGCCGAACGCGCCGGTGCCCGTGGCGTCGGTGAGCGCGCTCGTGGTGGCGCCCTCGTGCACGAGCAGGACGAGCACGTCGGCCTCGCCGTTGTCGTCCTTGCCGTCGGTGAGCTGCTCGGCGTACCGGTTGACCTGGCTGACGATCGGGGCCATCGCGAGGCCCTCGACCCCGCCGGGGCTGACGAGCCCGGGGATGAGGTCCTCGGTGGTGGCACCGATGAAGCCGACCTTGACGCCGCCCTTCTCCACGATGGAGTACGGCGTGAAGGCGGGGTCGGTGGTGCCGGCCTTGACGATGTTCGCCGAGACGTACGGCCAGTCGGCGCGGTCCTCGATGCGGCCGGTCAGGTCGTCCTGGCCCTTGTCGAGCTCGTGGTTGCCGATCGCGCTGACGTCGAGGTCCATGGCGTTCAGGGCGTCGATCGTGGGGGAGTCCTGCTGGATGAGCGAGGTGAAGGTCGAGGCGCCCACGTTGTCGCCGACGCTGGCGAAGATCGTGTTCGGGTTGGCCTCGCGGTAGGACTGCACGACGCCGGCGAGCTTCGCGGCGCCGGCGGCCTTGTCGGCGGCGGTGCCCTCGGACTCGATGCGACCGTGGAAGTCGTTGACGTCGATGATGTCGATCGTCGTGTCGCCCTCGGCGGCGACGGCTGCGGACGGGACGGACAGCGCGACCAGGACCCCGGCGGTGGCGAGGGCCGCGCCGGCGCCGAGGCGTCGTCGGGTCGTCGCACCGGCGGTTCCGGTGGTGTGGGAAGTGTTCATCGCCGTCGAACCTACGAAGACGCACAGGCGACTCGCCAGACCCCTGCGCAAGTCGTCACACGACGTTCACACGGCCGTCCCCTCCGCCCGCCCGACCCGGTTCAATCGCGGCCGAGGGCGCCCTTCACCCGCTCGGTGACCTCGGTCGCCATCGCCTTGGCGGAGTCCTTCACGACGTCGAACTCGACCGGGTCACCCTTCAGCAGGCTCTTCGCCGTGTTGATCGCGTACTCCTTCGTGATGTGCGGGGGCAGCGGCGGGACGCTCCGGCTGACGTACGCGTCGATCAGGGTCACTCCCTGGTGCGCGAACGCCCGCTCGACCGCCGCCTCGACCTCGGAGTCCTCGTGCACCGCGATGCCCTGGAACCCCAGCAGCGTCGCGTACCCGGCGTAGTCGATCGACTCGACGTCCTGCGAGCCGCGCCACATCGGGTTGCCGTCCTCGGTGCGCATCTCCCACGACACCTGACCGAGGTCGTCGTTGTGCATGACCACGATGACGAGCTGCTGGTTCGGCCAGGCCGCCAGGTACTTCTTCACGGTGATCAGCTCGTTCATGCCGAGCATCTGGAAGGCCCCGTCGCCGATCGTGCACACCGCCGGACGGTCCGGGAACGCGAACTTCGCCGTCACCGCGTACGGCATGGCTGCGAGCATCGTCGCGAGGCGGCCGGACATGTCGCCGCGCATGCCCTCGCGCAGCCGGATGTGGTGGCCGTACCAGTCGGCGGTCGTGCCGGCGTCCGCGGTGACCGTGACGCCGTCGGGCAGCCGGTCGTTCACGGCCTGGATCACCCGGCGCGGGTTCACCCCGTCGTCGTAGGCGACCTCGGACTGGGCGCGCATCTCCGATTCCCACTCGCGCATCTCTTCTGCGACGGTCTGCTGGAAGGACCTGTCGGTCTTCTGCTCGAGCAGCGGGAGCACCGCGTCGAGCGTTGAGCCGACGTCGCCCCACAGGTTCAGCTCGGTCGGGTACCGCAGGCCGAGCTGCTCCGGCTTGATGTCGACCTGGATGCCCCGGGCCTGCCCCGTCTTCGGCATGTACTCGCCGTACGGGTAGTTCGTGCCGAGCAGCACCAGGGTGTCGCAGTCGCGGATCTGGTGCAGCGACGGCAGCGACCCGAGCAGCCCGAGTTGCTGCGAGTGGTACGGCACGTCGGACGGGATCACGTCCTTGCCGCGGAGTGCCGTGATGATCCCCGCACCCGCCTTCTCGGCGGCGGCGAGCACCTGGGCCGTCGCACCGCGCGCACCCGCACCGACCAGGAACGTCACCTTCGAGCCGGCGTTGATGATCTCCGCCATCTTCCGGACCTCGTCGGCGGGCGGCGTGATCCGGGTGGACGCGGGGACGTCGCTCGACCGCGAGGCCCAGTGCTCGAGCGGCGGTGCGTCGTACGCCATCGCCTGCACGTCGTGGGGCAGCACGACGACGGCCGGCTGCTTGCGCAGCGACGCGGTGCGGAACGCGGTGTCGAGCACCACGCCGACGGCTTCGGGCGTGGCCACCGTCTGCACGTAGCAGGCGACGTCGGCGAACACGCGCTCCAGGTTCGACTCCTGCTGCGTGAACGACCCCATCGCCGCGAGCCCCTGCTGGCCGACGATCGCCACCACCGGCTGGTTGTCCATCTGCGCGTCGTACAGACCGTTCAGCAGGTGGAAGGCACCGGGACTCGACGTCGCCACGCAGACCCCGACCTCGCCGGTGAACTTCGCGTGCGCGGTCGCCATCAGCGCCGCGATCTCCTCGTGCGTCGGGCGGACGTACTCCAGGCCGTCGCCCTTCGACGCCGCCTTGCCGAGCGCGCCGTCGAAGGCGCCGATCCCGTCGCCGGGGTACCCGAACACGCGGGAGACCCCCCACGCCTTGATGCGGTCGATGACGAAGTCGCTCACGGTCGTGCTCATGGCACCAGCGTGCGCGGGCGCGCACGGGTCCGTTCACAGGCACCGGACTGGAGGCGTGGATCACGTGACCGACGTCGGTCACGTGATCCGGGCCTCCAGGCCAGTGCCCGGTGTGTGTCGGCTACTGCTCCTGCGCGATCAACGGTCGCAGCGTGCGGTGCGCGATGCGCAGCCCCTCGAGCACCCGGTCGTCGGTGCCGCCCCAGAGCGGGTCCTCGTGCTCGACGCTCAGCGTGCCGTCGAAGCCCGCCTCGTAGAGGCGGTCGACGACGCGCGGCCAGTCCACGACACCGCGGCCCGGCACCCGGAACCGCCACCAGCCCATGTCCCACGGGTCGTCGCCCTTGTCGACCTTGCCGAAGAACCCGTACTCGTTGCGCCGCTCGGGGAACAGCTCCAGGTCCTTCGCCTGGGCGTGCACGATGTGCTCGGCGAACGGCAGGATCGTCTCGACCGGGTCGATGCCGATCCACGTCAGGTGCGACGGGTCCCAGTTCAGGCCGAAGCCCAGACCGGTGACCCAGCCCCAGAGCTCGGGGGAGTACGCGATGTTGCCGGGGTACCCGTCGGGGTGCCAGCCCTCCATCACGCAGTTCTCGATGACGAGCCGCACGCCGCGCTCGCCGGCGTAGTCGACGAGCTCGGGCAGGACCCGGTTCCCCTCGGCCATGTTCTCGCGGACGGACTTCGTGGTGTCGCGCCCGATGAAGGTGCCGACGTACGGGATGCCGAGCGTCTGCGCGGTGTCGATCGCGTGCTTGAGGTGGGTCCGCACCGCTGCCCGGTGCTCCGGGTCCTGGTGCAGGTTGTTCTCGTAGTACGCGAGCGCCGAGACCTCGAGGCCGGTGCGGTCGAGCAGGGCGCGGGTGGCCAGGGCGTCCTCGTCCGTGAACGTGGCGACCGGCAGGTGCGCCGCCTCGAAGTCGCGGCCGCCGGTGCCCGGCCAGACGGCGACCTCGAGCCGCTCGTAGCCCTGCTGCTGGGCGAACCCGGCGATCCGGTCGAGCGACCAGCCGGGCAGGCAGGCGGTCAGCATGCCGAGCTTCACCGGATCTCCCGCCAGGTCGTCTCGGCCGCGCTGCCGATCACGGCCTCGATGATGTCGGCGGAGCGGGCGCCGTCCGCGAACGTCGGCAGTCCGTCGGGGGCCACTCCGGTGCGGACCGCGGTGTAGGTGTCGGCGACGAAGGCCGCGAAGGCGTCGAGGTACCCCTGCGGGTGCCCGGCCGGCACGATCGCCAGCCGGCGCTGGTCCGGGTACCCCTGCGACGGGTCGCGGACCACGATCTGGGCGCCGCGCTCGTTGCCGAACCACGCGGACTCGGGCTGCTCCTGGTCGAACGCCGCGCTGCCGCGGGTGCCGTCGACCTCGAACCACAGGCGGTTCTTCCGGCCCGACGCGACCTGCGAGATCACGACGTTCCCGATGCGGCCCGTGGCGGTGCGGAAGGTGGCGACGGCGGTGTCCTCGGTGGTGACCTCGGCACGCTCGGCCGCGTCGGCCACCGGGTCCGGGTCGGGGGAGCCGGAGAACGACGGACCGGACGCCGCAGGCCGCGTCGGGTAGACGATGTCGGTCGCGGCGGACACCGAGGCGAAGCGCTCACCCGTGACGAACTCGACCAGGTCGCACCAGTGCGAGCCGATGTCGGCGAACGCGCGGGACAGCCCGCTCGAGGTCGGGTCGACCCGCCAGCTCGAGGCGTCCTCGTCGAGCATCCAGTCCTGCAGGTAGTGGCCGTGCACCGCGAGCAGCCGGCCGAGCTCCCCGTCGGCGATGCGCGCCCGGATCTCGCGGACCATCGGGTGGTACCGGTACACGAACGGCACGGTGGCCACGACACCGGCCTCGGCAGCGGCGGCGACGAGCTCGGCGGCCTGCGCGGGGTCGATCGCCAGGGGCTTCTCGCACACCACGTTGATGCCGGCCGCGATCACCGCGAGCGCCTGCGGGTGGTGCTGGTCGTTCGGGGTGCAGATGTGCACGACGTCGGGGGCGTCGGCGATGACCTCGTCGAGGGAGGCGTAGCCACGGGGCAGGTCGAGCTGCGCCGCCACCTGCTCGGACCGGGCGGCGTTCCGGCCGAGCACACCGAGGACCTCGGCACCGGAGGCCCGGGCCGCCCGGGCGTGGACGCCGGCGATCATGCCCGTCCCGACCACGGCGACACGGAGGCGTCGCCCTTCGTACCCACTGCTCATGGTGCTCCCTCGCGCCGGAATGACACCACCGTAGCGGCCCGGTCATCCACCGGGGCCGATGAGTACCGTCTGCTGCATGTCGAGCCTCCAGACCAGCCTGCTCATCCTCGGAGCCAGCGGCGACCTGTCCAAGCGCCTGCTCCTGCCCGGCCTCGCCACCCTGCTCCAGGTGAAGGACGACTGGGACGTCCAGCTCGTCGGGGCCGGTGTCGAGGACCTGTCCGACGCCGACTGGAAGGCGCAGGTGCGCGAGTCCTTCGAGAACGCGCAGGCGTCGAAGAACGAGGAGGACGAGGGCGCCTCGGGTGCGACGTCGCTGCCGGACCGACTGCAGGCCGTGGTCGACGCCTCGACCTACCGGAAGGCCGACGTCACCGACCCGGACGACCTGCGCGCACTGCTCGCCGCGTGCGAGCACGACCCCGCGATCTACTTCGCGCTGCCGCCCGCGGTCACCGAGAAGAGCTGCGAGCAGCTCGCCCACCTCGACCTGCCCGCCGGCACCCGCCTGGCGCTCGAGAAGCCGTTCGGCACCGACGCCGAGAGCGCCTCGCACCTGAACGACCTGCTGCACTCGTTCATCCCCGAGGAGCGCATCCACCGCGTCGACCACTTCCTCGGCCGCTCCACCGTGCTCAACCTGCTCGGGCTGCGCTTCGCCAACCGCATCATCGAACCGCTGCTCTCGTCGCAGCACGTCGAGCGGGTCGACATCGTCTACGACGAGACCCTCGGGCTCGAGGGCCGGGCGCGCTACTACGACAAGGCCGGGGCGCTCACCGACATGATCCAGAGCCACCTGCTGCAGGTGATGGCCGTCGTCGCGATGGAGGCACCCGCCTCGATCAAGGCCGACGACCTGCGCACCCAGAAGGAGCTCGTGCTGCGGGCCGTCCGACCGTGGGGCGGCGACGTCGTCACCGCGGGCAAGCGCGCCCGGTACACCGCCGGCACCGTCGGGGACCGCCAGCTGCCGTCGTACGTCGACGAGGACGGCGTGGACCCGTCGCTCGGCACCGAGACCCTCGCCCAGCTCACCCTGGAGATCGCGAACTGGCGCTGGGCAGGCGTCCCGTTCACCCTGCGCTCCGGCAAGGCGCTCGCCGCGCAGCGCCGCGAGATCGTCATCACGTTCAAGGACTCCCCGCACGTGCCCGAGGGGCTCACCGGCACCGAGTTGCCGGACCGGCTGCGCATCTGGATCGCCCCGGACGAGATGCAGCTCGAGCTCAACGTCAACGGCGCGGGTGACCCGTACACGATCGACCACACGAGCCTCGAGGTGACGTTCAACCCCGGGCGCCTGAGTGCCTACGGCGAGGTGCTGGCCGGCGTGCTCGAGGGCGACGCGACGCTGTCGGTGCGCGGTGACAGCGCCGTGCAGGGCTGGAAGGTCGTCGGGCCGTTCCTCGACGCGTGGAAGGCCGGCAGGGCTCCCCTCGACGAGTACGCCGCCGGGTCCGTCGGCCCGGACGGCTGGGACAACATCGAGGCCTGAGCCCGAGCGGCGGCGTAGCGTCGGGCGACGTGAACACCACCGACGACGTCCTGCAGACCGTTCCCGAACCCGCCGGCGCCGACATCCGTGTCGACGACGTCCCCTACGACCACGAGGGGACCGAACTGCTCGGTGTGCTCGCGAAGGACGCCGCGATCGCGGGCCGTCGTCCGGCCGTCCTCGTCGTGCACGACTGGCACGGCGTGAACGAGCACGTCGAGGCCCGGGTGACGATGCTCGCCCGGCTCGGCTACGTCGCGTTCGGCGCGGACATCTACGGAGCCGGCGTCCGCCCCGGTGACGACACCGCGGCCCAGGTCGCCGGCGGTTTCTACCAGGACCTGCCCCTGCTGCGCGCCCGCGCCACCGCCGGGCTCGAGCGACTGCTCGCCGACCCGGACGTCGACCCCGCCCGCGTCGTCGTCATGGGGTACTGCTTCGGCGGCTCCACCGCACTCGAACTCGCACGGACCGGGGCCGACCTGGTCGGTGCCGTGGCGTTCCACGGCGGCCTCATCGCGCACGACCCCTCGGACGCCGCGGACATCCGGGCGAAGCTGCTCGTCCTCACCGGGGGCGCCGACCCCGTCGTGCCGGACGAGGCCGTGCACGCGTGGCAGGACGAGATGCGGGCGGCGCCGGACGTCGACTGGCAGGTCGTGACGTACTCCGGTGCGATGCACGCGTTCGCCGTGCCCGGCACCGACGCTCCGGACCACGGCGCGCAGTACCAGGAGCGTGCCGACCGCCGGTCGTGGCAGGCGCTCCGGGTGTTCCTGGCCGAGGTGTTCGACGAGGAGCCCGCGGCGCTGTGACGGTGCGGCCGTCGGAGACCGTTCGCGACACGCCGAGCACGGGGGCCGGAGCGCCTCGATTGGCGCCCGGGCCGCACCTGTTGTAGAGTCTTCCACGGCCGCAAGGCCACGCGCTCGTAGCTCAATGGATAGAGCATCTGACTACGGATCAGAAGGTTGGGGGTTCGAGTCCCTTCGAGCGCACAGGCAAGCAGAACGACGAAGGGCCCCGGTGGAATCCACCGGGGCCCTTCGTCGTTCCGGCCGGCGTGCGCGCAGGGGTCCGTCCGTCGCGCGTCAGCTCCGTGCGACTTCGTGAGCAGGAACGGTCGAGTCCCCGAGACGGACTCGACCGTTCCTGCTCACGAAGTGGCCGGCGTGTACGGCTGGGCCGCCGCGATGACCTCGGATGCACCGGCGATGCCGAACGACGTGAAGAGCGGTGCCCACAGCGCCTTGAGCTGCGCCACGAGTTCGTCGTCGGTCAGCTGCGTCGAACCGTCCACCATGCCCAGCGTCGTGTTGAGGAGCAGCAGGACGGACGGCTGGACCGCGGCCGCGTCGACGTCCGCCGCCGCGACCCCGGCGCTGACGAGTTCGCCCCGCGTCATCTCGAACCAGTCGAAGCCGCGCGGCACCGGCACGCCGGCCTTGCCGAGTTCGTGCAGGAGCCGCACCGCGCCGCCCGCGACCGAGCCCCGGCGGACGTCCATCCCGGTGGTCAGGAGGAACACCGTCAGTCGCTCGATGCCCGGCTGCGCGGGGAGTGCGTCGAAGAGTGCACGCCAGCGCTGCTGCTGCAGTTCGATGACCGCCGTCGCCAGGTCCTTCTTCGACGGGAACAGGTGGTACCCGATCGCCGACTTCGGCTTCCCCATCGCCTCGGCGACGCGGGAGAACGTGGTCGCCTCGTAGCCGAAGGCCGCGAACTGCTGCCCTGCGGCGTCGATGATGGCTCGTCGAGAGGCCTCCATGGCGAGCTGCCGCTGGTTCATCTGGCGCGGTGTCCTTCCTCGCCCGGAGCTGAGCGATCAGTGAACACCACATCTTAGGGCCGCTCATGATGACGGCCCGTCCCCTGCCCGCGTCAGGCGGCGCAGAACGTGTGCCAGGCCACGTCGATCCCCTTCCGGTGCAGCGAGTCGAGTCCGACGTCGAGGTGCTTCCGCTCCGCGTCCACCAGGTGTGCGCATCGGTGGTCCTGGGCGACGGTCTGAGCCTGGCCGAGCGCCGTCACCAGGTCGGTGTCGATGGCGTCGAGCTGGGGCCGGATGGTCGTCAGGTCCGGTGCCGTCGTGGGGGCGGTCCACGGGTTGTGCGTCCAGTGGTTGATGAGGCCGCGCTGGACGACCTTGCTCGCGGCGATCTGCGCGCGGATCACCCGGGTCACCAGCACGGGGTCGACGCCCTGCTGCTCCGCCAGGGTCACCGCTTCGTCCACGACGGCCTGTTCGCGCACCGGGTCGGCGACCGGCTTGCCGCTGAGCCACTTCGACTCCGCCACCGGGTCGGCGAGCTCGAGCCGTCGGAGGATGAGCGTGCCGATGGTGTCGAGCTGTGCCGTCGACGCCGCGGGACGGGAACCGTCGTGGGAGATGGTCATCGTGGAACCCGTCGGTTCGGCGGACGTGGGCATGGGATCGGCGTTCGCCGCCGAGGTCGGCAGGGCGATGCCCGCCGCGAGCAGCCCGACGGCGAGGGCCGTCGCGGCGGTCCGGCGGGTGCGGTGCCGGGCGGTGGTCGGGGTGGTGGGGTGTGCGGTGTTCACGGGGTTTCCTTCCCGAACCGGCGCCGGACGCGTCGGGTCAGATCGTCGATGATCGGTTTGATGACCTCGTCGTAGAACGGGTAGACGCCGAAGTGGTCGGCGCCCTCGTCGCAGTAGCAGTCCATCGAGATCGCCTCCTCGAAGTTCGAGAAGACGTAGGTGGCACGGTGCGGGAACACGGCGTGCGGCTCGTCGTCACGCGGGGTCGTGGTGGTCACGGCGGTGCTCGATCCCGGTCGGCAGTCCGTCAGCCGGCCAGCCGAGCCGCGGGGACGCCGGGGTCGCGCCCGGAGTCCACCACGGCGTCGATCTCGGTGGACCCGTTTCCCGACCCGACCGTGCGGTTCTGGATCTGGTTGAGCGACCAGTTGCCCGGCAGTGGCTCGAGCTGGTTGCCCGACCAGGCCGGCGACATCCCGGCGACGAAGGAGAAGTGCGCGAGTCCGGCGCTGCTCACCGCGGTGCACGTGGCACGGGAGCCGTAGACGCCCGCCTTGTACAGGTTCCCCCGGTCCCGCAGGCCGGCGGCGACGCCACGGAAGTACGGCACCACGAGCGACTCGTCCTGTGCCGAGGTCGCGTCGAAGTCGGCGGCGAAGTAGACGGTGGTCTGCTTCGGGATCCCGAGCTTCCGGGCCGCGTCGTGGGCGCGGTGGGCGTCGCGGACGCCCTGTTCCTCCGTGAACCACGAGGCAGCGAACCCGCCCTCCTCGAAGATCGGCCACAGCCCGAGCCCGGCGCTCGCCATCACACGGAGTTCCTCGGGGGTCAGGGCCTTGTCGAGTGCCCCGGAACGCTGGTGGTTCGTGAGGTACCGGCCGACGCTGGTGGCACCGGACGCCCGGACGGCGGCCGCGCGGGCGTCGTCGAGGCGCACCGCGGTGTCAGCACCGGTCGTGGCACGGTCCGGGTCACCCGTGCTCGCCGCCAGGGCTGCCCAGGTGCCGGCGTCGCACGTCCCGGTCTGCTCGGCGGGCGGGAACGCCTGGAACTGCTGGAACGCACGGACCACCGCGGCGTCCGCCGCCGAGTAGGCACTGCTGAACACGACGCGCTCGCCGTTCAGCACCAGGAGCGCCTTGACGAGCAGCACCCAGGCGCCGGTGGCCCCGACCCCGACGACGCTCGGGCCCGCGGCACGGAGCGCAGCAGCCGTCCCCGGGCCCCAGGCGCCGTCGACCGTGACGCCCACCGCGACCTGCACCGCGCGGATCGCCGCCGAGTACGTGCTCGTGTCGACGAGTCCGCTCGTGCTGCCGTACGCGCCGCCGGTCGCCTCGGCGTAGGTGCGGTTGAGGTACTGCTGCACCGCGCGCACCGCTCGGGACCCGCCGGAGGCGAGTCGCACGGGGTCGACGGTGAGGAGTGCTCCGAACAGGTGGGCCGACAGCGGGAGCGCGCCGGGCTCGGCACCCAGGTCGGACCGGAGCGCCTGCACGGCCGCGACGGTTGCTGCGTCGTACTCACCGGTGAGCGTGACGGTCGAGGCACCCTTGCAGACCAGTCCGGCCTGGACCAGCCGGCGCCAGGTCGCGGCGTCGTCGCCCGTCTCGGCCCCGACGTCGCCGTGCTGCTCGAGCTTCCGACGGGTCGTCGGCCCGAACGTCGCGACGACGGGGGAGATGCCGAGCAGCGACTGGGTGGCCTGCACGATCCCGAGCACGGTGCCGCTGCCGGTCAGCCCGTCCTCGTCCACGTGCACCCATCCGTGCAGGTGCCCGAAGGTCGTGTTGAGCCAGCGCTGCACGGCCAGCACGCCCGAGCCGGACGAGCCGGACGAAGCGGTCGAGCCGGTCGACCCGGTGGAGCCGGCCGCGCCGGACGGGGTGGCGGCGTCGGCCGGGGCCGCGAGCGCGGTCGTGACGAGCGGGACGGTGGCGGTGATGCCGATGAGCGCAGTTCGGCGCGAGATGTGCACGGGGGTGCCCCTTCAGTTGCCTCGAGCGTCCGCTGGCCGTCGATCGCGCTGTGCGATGCTGATGGCCGCGGCATGGTCCGAGCAACTTCGTCCCTCAACTTGGGACGGTCCTGCAATTCGGCAGACGATCGTCTGATGAAGCGCTCAGTCCTCCCGTTCGGGCCGTCCGGCTCAGCGCGCGAAGGCCGCCAACCGGTCCTGCAGCGCGCGCTCCAGGTAGGGCTCGAGCGACGACGCCCACGTCGCCGTGATGTGCGTGCTGTCCCGGTAGACCAGGACGCCCCCGACGACCGCGGGGCACGTGGTGTCGGTGCAGTAGTAGCGGCTCAGGTCGATCGACGCTGCCTTGCCCCCGGCCGCCCGGAACGCGGCGACGGCCTCGACCGACGAGTCCGTCGTGCCGAGAGCTTCGGCGCGCGAACGGTCGCAGGCGTCCGTCGTCGGTCCGGACATCGTGCTCAGGCAGGCGACGACGTCGGGGCGGGGCACCGGGTTGTCGCGGACGGCGATGACGGGCAGCTCGTCACCGGCCGCCTGCTCCCACGCGTCGACCAGGCCGTTGCGGGTGGCCTTGTCGCGGGCCGTTCCGGGCGGCAGGCTGACCGGCATCTGCGTGGTGGAGTGGGTGACGACCAGGGCGTCGGCGTCGCGGTGCTCGCGGACGTAGTCGATGGCGGCGTGCTTCCACGAGTTGCAGCCCCGCATCGACGAGGGGCTCAGCGAGTCCTGCTGCGCGGTGGTGAGGTAACACCCGCCGGCGCCGGCCAGGTCGATCCGCCAGCCGTTGTCGTCGGCGATCTTCTCGTACGCACCGAGCAGTGCGTTGCTGTGCGAGTCGCCGATGACGATGAGGTGCTTCGACCAGCCGGTGGTCTTGCCGAGGACGCAGGGCCGGAACGTGCCGCTCCAGCACTCGGCGCGGTTGTCGTCGTCGTCCTTGGCCACGGCCGGAGCGGGCACACGGACGTCGGCGAGCTCGGGGTCGACGCAGGGGTCCGCGAACCCGATGCGCGCGGCGGCACCGAAGCAGGACTCGTCGTCGTCCTCCTGCTCCGCGGTGACCTGCTTCGTGACCGTGGTCGCGTTGACCTCCTGCACGTAGACGGCGGTCAGGGTGGCTGCCCCGAGCGTCACGACGGTGAAGCTGCAGATGACGGCGAGCGAGACGACGCCGCGGGGATGCAGGTCCCGCAGCCACGTCGAGAACCGCACCGGTTCCTCGAACCAGATGGTCGTCGCGGTGGCCAGACCGATAGCGACGAGCAGCACCGCCGAGCTCGTCGCCCAGTCGAGCGGACGGCCGAGCATGATCGGCAGGATGACGACGAGGGGCCAGTGCCAGAGGTAGAGCGCGTACGAGATCCGACCGAAGAAGGCGACGGGCCGCAGCGCACCGACGTCCTCGAACTCGGTCCCCGCACCGAACAGCAGCACCAGTGCCGCACCGGCGACCGGCAGCAGCGCCGCGATCCCGGGGAACGCCGTCTCCGGGGTGATCACGACGAGGGACAGTGCGAGGGCCACGACGCCGATGCCGGTGGCGACCAGGCGGACCCGTCGGGCGACCTCGGTGCGGACCTCGGGCAGGTGCACGGTGGCGACGAGACCGCCGAGTGCGAACTCCCACGCGCGGGTGCCGGTGGAGAAGTAGGCGACGCCGGGGTCGGTGGACGTCTGCACGATGCTCCACACGAGGGACAGCACGACGACGCTGCCGAGCAGCAGCCGCGCGGTCGCCAGCGGCGTGAACCGACGGCGTGCGAGTGCCCCGACGCCGAGCAGCAGGAGCGGCAGGAGGATGTAGAACTGCTCCTCGACCGACAGCGACCAGAAGTGCTGGAACGGTGAGGGGGCGTCGGCCGAAGCCAGGTAGTCGACGGCGTTCGCCGCGAGCTCCCAGTTCTGCAGGTACACCGTCGAGGCGATCAGCTCACGCCCGTACTGCCCCCACAGCGCGCTCGGCACGGCGACGAGCACCGCGATGCCCGTGACGACGATGGTGAGGAACGCGGCCGGCAGCAGGCGTTTGGCCCGGCGCGACCAGAACCGTCCGAGCCGGATCGTGCCCGTCGCGAGCTGTTCCCGCAGCAGCAGCCCGGTGATCAGGAAGCCGGAGATCACGAAGAAGACGTCGACGCCGACGAACCCACCGTGCAGGGCGCCCGGCCACAGGTGGTAGACGACGACCGCGAGGACGGCGAACGCGCGGAGGCCCTGGATGTCCCACCGCGTGGTGTCGCGCGCTCGGTGCGCGGGGCCCCGCTCGCCCGGCGTTGCTGTACTCACTGCGTCGATCCTAGGAGACGTGAACGGCTCCGCCGGGCGTTCTCGACGCGGACGCTACGATCCTTCTCCAGAGGGGGGCCGATGGACCTGCGCTGGTTGACCGCGTCCGACGACGAGTTCGCGGCGGAGACGGCACGACGACCGCGGATGCGCCGCCCGCGACAGGCCCCGTGGTGGTGGAACGTGCTGCTCCTGGCGATCGAGGTCCCGCTCGCGTGGCTCGCGTCCGCGCTCGTGGTCTGGGGCACCGGGCTCGTCCACAACGGTGCGGGTGTCGGCGACGTCGTCCACTGGGTGGCCTGGTTCGTGGTGCTCGTCGCCGGTGTGGTCGGGCTCGTCGTGCTACTGGTCCGGGGCGAACGACCTCGGACCCTGCGTCCGGACGAGGTTCGGGCGGTGCTGACGGGGGAGGCCAGTGGGTACCCGGCGCGTCCGGTCCGTCCGAAGCCGCTCGACTCGATGATCACCCCGCGCTACTCCGGTATCCGCGTCCACCCCCGGTTCGGCACCGCCCCCGTGCACGTCGACGGCGTCCCGGACGTCGAGTTCGGCTGCGTCCTGCGGCGCTGGATGGTCTCGCGGGACTGGACGTACCTGACCGTCCGGCTGCCCGGAGCGTTGCCGCACCTGCTCCTCGACGCCACGGCGAACGACGGTCGTCGCAGCGACCTGCCGGTGGTGCTCCGCCACCGGCAGCGGATGTCGCTGGAGGGCGACTTCGACCGGCACTTCCGGGTGTGGGCGCCGGAGGACTACGGCCGGGACGCGCTGTACGTCCTCACCCCTGACGTGATGGCAGCGCTCGTCGACCACGCGGCCGGCTGGAACGTCGAGATGGTCGACGACCGGCTGGTCTTCTCGGCGCCGGGGACCGCGGACTGGTCGCGCCCTGCGCCGTGGATGCAGGTCGAGGCAGTCCTGGGCGAGGTCGTGCCGCGCATCGTGCGCGCCGCCTCCCGGTACCAGGACGACCGCTCGCTGCTCGAGGACGGGCACGCCGACGCGATCGCCGCCGCGGGGCGTCGCCTGGTGCTCCGCGACCGGCGGAAGAGCCGTCTGCGAGCGACGTGGGCGGGGGCCGTGTGGATGGGCGTCGTCTGCGTCTCCTACAGCGGACCGTTGGCCGTCGCGGTGGTCGGTTCGATGTCGGTCCTCGACCACTGACCGTCGGCGCACGCCTGCGACGTGGCCCCGGTACGGACGGGAGGCCCGTGGCGGTGTCGCCACGGGCCTCCCGTCCGTCAGGTGGTGCGTCGACTACGCGACGGTCGCGCGCGCCTCGGCCAGCGACGGGTAGTCGGTGTAGCCCTCGGCGGTCGCGCCGTAGAAGAGCTCCGGACGCGGCTCGTTGAGCTCGGCGTCGTGCTCCCAGCGGTGCGCGAGGTCCGGGTTGGCGATCGCGGCGCGGCCCACGGCGACGGCGTCGGCGTGGTCGCCGTCGACGATCGCGATGGCCTCGTCGCGGGTGGTGAGCGACGAGAAGCCCGAGTTCACGATGAACGGCGCGCCCGCGGTACGGCGGACGTGCTGCACCAGGTCGCCGGTCGGCTCGGCGTGCAGGACGTCGACGAAGGCGAGGCCGAGCGGCGCGAGGCCCTCGGCGACGGCGGTGTAGGTGGCGCGCACGTCGGCGGCGTCGTCCTCGATGACGCCCTGGATCCCGTGCTCGGGCGACAGGCGGATGCCGGTGCGGTCGGCGCCGATGGCGTCGGCGATGGCGGTGGTGACCTCGATCGCGAAGCGTGCGCGGTTCTCGGGGGAGCCGCCGTACTGGTCGGTGCGGGTGTTCGACACCGGCGACATGAACTCGTGCACCAGGTAGCCGTTGGCGCCGTGGACCTCGACCCCGTCGAGTCCGGCGGCGATCGCGTTGCGGGCGGCCTGCACGAAGCCCTGCACGGCCTCCTGCACCTCGGCGGTGGTCAGCTCGTGCGGGACGGGCATGTCGGCCTTCGAGCCGTCGGCCAGGTGCGTCTGCCCGGGGGCGGCGATGGCGGACGGGGCGACGATGCGCGGGGTCTGCGAGATGTCGGTGTGCGAGACGCGGCCACCGTGCATGAGCTGCATGACGATGGTGCCGCCGGCGGCGTGCACGGCGTCGGTCACGCGGCGCCAGCCGGCGATCTGGTCGTCGGTCTCGATGCCGGGCTGCCCGGGGTACGAGCGGCCCTCCTGCACGGGCCAGGTGCCCTCGGTGATGATCATGCCGAGGCCGGCGCGCTGCCGGTAGTGCTCGACGAGCAGGTCGTTCGGGACGCCGTGCTCGCCGGCGCGGGTGCGCGTGAGCGGGGCCATGACGACGCGGTTCGACAGGGACAGGGCGCCGATGGAGGCGGATTCGAAGAGCTTCACGTCAGGGCGAACGACGAGTTGTCCCATGCAATTCCGCCTCGGAGCACTTCTTCAGGCAGCGCGGTCAGTCGCGCGGGCACACCAGCGTCGACGAGCGCACCTGGCCCTCGGGCCGGATCACCTGGTGCTGCGAGAGGGGCTTGCCGCACAGGGGGCAGCCCCGGTCGATCGTCCGGTCGTCGATGCCCTCGGGGCGACCGGCGCCGATCTGCGAGGGGCCCATCTTGTTGATGAGCGTCGTGTTCCACCGTTCGTACCACTGGCCGAAGCGTCCCACGGTGCATCCTTTCGTTCGTGCACGAACCATTATGGCACTGATGGCCTCGGATCACACCTGATCGACGCGCTCCAGCAGCTCGGTCAGCTCGTCCTTCAGGGACTCGAGTCGGGCGAGTGGCCACCCGAGCCGGTCGGCGACGGCGAGCGGCACCGCCTGCGCTCGGTCGCGCAGGGCGTGCCCGGCGGTCGTCAGGGACACCTCGAGCTGGCGTTCGTCGGCGGCGCTGCGGGTGCGGCGGACGTAGCCGGAGGCCTCCAGTCGCTTGAGCAGCGGGCTCAGTGTCGCGGAGTCGAGTCGCAGCTCGCCGGCGATCTCCCGCACCGACCGCGGGTCCCGCTCCCACAGGGCGAGCATCACGAGGTACTGCGGGTGGGTCAGCCCATCGGCTCGAGCAGGTCGCGGTACAGCCCGATGACGCTGCGGCTCGTCGCCGCGAGTGCGAAGCAGAGCTGCCGGTCGAGCGCGAGCGGGTCCGGTGCGGTCTGGGTCATGCCCTCAGGGTACTTCGTTCGTGCACGAAGTGGTGTGGTCGCGACCCGGGGCGGTGGGCACAGCGGCCTGGAGGCCCGGTGCCGGTCTCGTGGACCGGCACCGGGCCTCCAGGGTGGTTGCGCTGGTGCGTCGACTACGCGCGGTGCGCGGGCGGGTGGCCCGAGTCGTGCGCGTTCGCGTCCGGCTCCACGGGGAGCGCGTGGGTGCCGGTGTGCGTGTCCTCGTGGCCGGCGACCGGGTGGGTGCGCTCGAGCTTCGCGCCCTCCACGTCGACGTCCGGCACGATGCGGTCGAGCCACTTCGGGAACCACCAGGCGCTCTTGCCGAGCAGGTGCATCGCCGACGGGATGAGCAGCATGCGGACGACGAAGGCGTCGATCAGCACACCGAACGCCAGCCCGAAGCCGATCGGCTTGATGGTGGACGAGTCCGAGAAGATGAAGCCCGCGAACACGGAGATCATGATGATCGCCGCCGCCGTGACCACCGCGCGACCCGCGTGCAGACCGCGCTGGACGGCCACCTTCGCGCTCGCGCCGTGGGCGTAGGCCTCACGCATGCCGGACACCAGGAACAGCTGGTAGTCCATCGCCAGACCGAACAGGATGCCGATCTCGATGATGGGCAGGAAGCTCAGGATCGGTGCCGGGTCGTGCACACCGAAGACCGAGCCGAGCCAGCCGAACTGGTAGATCGCGGTCAGGCCGCCGAACGACGCCAGCACGGACAGGATGAACCCGGCGGTGGCGGTGATCGGCACGAGGAACGACCGGAACACGATGATCAGGATGATCAGTGACAGCCCGACGACCACCACGAGGTAGAGCGGCAGCACGTTCGACAGCTTCTCGGACACGTCGATGTTCGCCGACGCGTTGCCCGCGACGCCGAGGGTGACCTTGCCGTCGTCGGTGGAGACGGTCTGCTCGCGCAGGTCCTTCACGACGTTCTCGGTGGAGACGCTGTCCGGGCCGCCGGCGGGCTTCACCTGGAACGCGACGATGTCACGGTCCTTCGAGGCGCCGATGGGCAGCACGGCCTTCACGTCGTCGTTCTTCGCGATCGCCTGGCCGATGGTGACCTCGGTCGCGGTGACGTCGCTCTTGCTGATCGACTCCGGCAGGGTCGCCACGACGAGCAGCGGGCCGTTCTGCCCGGCGCCGAACTCCTTCTCGAGCGTCTTGTAGGCCTTGTACTGGCTCGACTCGACGGCCTCGGACGAACCGCTTGGCAGGCCGAGGCGCATCTGGGTCGCGGGCAGGGCGATGGTGCCGAGCACCGCGACGCCGAGGACGAGCGTGATGACCGCGCGCCAGCTCGACATCGGCTTGTTCGGGATCCGCGTGGAGTCGGTGTTGCCGATCTTCGCGCGCTCCTTCTTCCGCAGGATCCGCATGCCGATGAGCGACAGCAGGGCCGGGGTGAAGGACGTCGCGATGAGGATCGCGAAGAGCACCGCGACCGCGCCGACCGTGCCCATCAGGCCGAGGAACGGGATGCCGGTGATGTTCAGCGCGAGCAGCGCGACGATGACCGTCGCACCGGCGAACACCACGGCGTTGCCCGAGGTGCCGTTCGCGAGCCCGATCGACTCGTGCACCTGCATGCCCTGCTTCAGCTGGGTCCGGTGCCGGTTCAGGATGAACAGCGAGTAGTCGATGCCGACCGCCAGGCCCAGCATCACCCCCAGGACCGGCGTGACCGAGATGAACTCGACGACGCTCGAGAACGACAGGGCGGTGAGCGAGGCGACGCCGACGCCGAGCACGGCGCTGACGAGCGGGACCGCGGCGCCGATGACCGTGCGGAGCATCAGGAGCAGCACGATCGCGGCGATGATGACACCGCCGATCTCACCCGGGCCGAGGATCGACGGCACACCCTGTGCGATGTCGTTCGAGACGTACACGTTGACGCCCTGGATGTCGGCCGACTCGGCGTCGTCCGCGATGGCGGTCTTCGTGTCCGCGGGGACCTCGTAGGTCGACTTCGTGAACTGCACGGTGCCGATCGCGGCGCTGCCGTTGTCCGACACGAAGCGGATGTCCTTCGACAGGTCGAGCAGGTCCGAGCCCTGTTCGAGCTCCTGCTCGTTGTCGTCGAGCTTCTGCTTGTTCGTTTCGATCGTCTTCTGGGCGTCGGCGATCTGCTGCTCACCGGCGTCGATCTGGGCCTGCTGGGCGTCGATCTGCGCCTGCGCCTGCTGGAGCTGGGCGGCCGCTGCCTGCGCCTGTGCGGCGGGGACGGCTGCGCCACCGGCTGCCTGCGCCTGGGCCTTCTGCGCGTCGAGCTGCGCCTGGGCGTCCTCGATCTTCTGCTTGCCGGACTCGAGCTGCGCCTTCTGGGCGTCGAGCTGGTCCTGGCCGGTCTCGATCTTCGCGCGACCGGACTCGATCTGGTCACGGCCGTCGACGATCTTCTGCCGCTGGTCGTCGAGCTGCTGCTGGGTGTCGAAGCCGCTCGTCGTGCCCTTGACGCCGTCGAGCTTCTCGAGGCTGGTCAGGAAGTCGTCGATCTCGGACTGCTGCGACGACGAGAACGCCTTGCCGTCCTTCGTCTCGAAGACGATCGTGCCGTTGCCGCCGTTCGCCGATGGGAACTTGTCGGCGAGCTGGTCCTGCACCTGACTGGTCTTGGTGTTCGGGATCGTGATCGACGACGAGATGGTGCCGGCGAAGAGCGTGTACGTGACGCCCGCGACGGCCATGATCACGACCCAGGTGATGATCACGAGCCAGTGGCGTCGTGCGGAGAACCGTCCGAGACGGTAGAGGAGACCGGCCATGCGGTTGCCTGCGGTCCTTTCGTGTCAGGTGCTGGTGGTGCGGGGTGCGCCGGTGGACCCCTGGGGGATGAGGAGGTGGGGCGGTGTCAGTCGTCGGCCATGTAGCCGCTGCGGACGCTGTGCACGAGTCGTGCGAGCAGGTCGTCCCAGGCGTCGAGCGCCGGCTGGTCGAGCTCGGGGCCGGACGTCGCCAGCCAGTGCTCTGCGATGACGACGATGCCGCTCATGAGCGACTCGACGAGCAGCGCGGCGTCGAGGGGGTCGGCGGCCGGGTAGCGCCGGGCGACCTCGTGCCGGAGTCGTTCGGTCACACGCGAGAACGCCGTCTGGGTCAGGACCGCGGCCTTCGGGTCGTCCTTGCCGGGGTCGCCGAGGATCCGGTACATGCTGGCGATCGCCGGAGCCAGGTCGGCACCGCGGGCGGCGGACTCGAGCTCGTCGAACATCGACGCCCGGCTGCCGTCGCCCACCGGGGTCCGGGCCATGTCGGCGAGGAACCGGTCGATGATGACGGACAGCTCCTGCTCGCACACGGCCAGCAGGACCTCGTCGAGCGAGGCGAAGTGGTTGAACACGGTGCGCCGGGCGATGTCGGCCCGGGCAGCGAGGTCGTCCACGCTGAAGTCCCGGCCGCCGCGCTCGTCGATCAGGTCGCGAGCGGCCTGCAGGATCGCCGCACGGTGCTTCGCCTTGAGGGCAGCACGGCGGTCGGTCGCGATGGTCACGAGATCGAACACTAGGTGCATCGATGCACTCGGTGCAACGAGGTTGAGGGCATCCCCAGGTTCGTCCCCCGGTGCAGAACGTCTGTGCTGCACCGCTGTTCAGTCGGAGGTGCCGGGTGCCAGACTGGCGGGACGAACCGCTGCGTCACCGCCCGCGGATCCGCCACCGTACGAAGGAGTACCGATGCCCGTCCGCCTGTCCCCGGAGACCCTCGACGAGATCGCCGCGAGCGGCGTCGCCGTGCCCACCTACGACCGCGACGGCATCACTGCCGGTATCGTCCACTTCGGCGTCGGCGGGTTCCACCGCGCGCACCAGGCGATGGTGGTCGACCGGCTCCTGCAGCGAGGCGAGGCCCGCGAGTACGGCATCTGCGGCGTCGGCGTGCTCGAGCAGGACCGTCGGATGGCGACCGCGATGGCCGAGCAGGGCGGCCTGTACACGCTCGTCCTCAAGCACCCGGACGGCACCCGTGAGTCACGCGTCGTCGGCAGCATCGTCGAGTACCTGCTCGCGGTCGACGACCCCGACGCCGTCGTCGAGAAGATGGCGGACCCGGACACCAGGATCGTCAGCCTGACCATCACCGAGGGCGGCTACAACTTCGACCACGTCACCGGCGAGTTCGTCGCCGACGAGCCCGGCGTCGCGGCCGACCTGCGCGGCGACGGCCCGCCCCGCACGGTGTTCGGCCTGGTGGTCGAGGCACTGCGCCGCCGACGGGACCGCGGCCTCGACCCGTTCACCGTGATGTCCTGCGACAACATCCAGGGCAACGGGCACGTCGCACGGTCGATGTTCACCGCCTACGCCCGGCTGCAGGACCCGGCCTTCGCGGACTGGATGGACGAGCACGTGGCGTTCCCGAACTCGATGGTCGACCGCATCACCCCGGTCACCGCCGACGAGGACCGCGCCTGGGTCCGCGACGAGCTCGGCATCGACGACGCCTGGCCCGTCGTCGCCGAACCGTTCTTCCAGTGGGTGCTCGAGGACGACCACCCCGCCGGCCGGCCGCCCTACGAGGACGCCGACGTCCAGCTCGTCGACGACGTCGAGCCGTACGAACTCATGAAGCTCCGGCTGCTCAACGCCAGTCACCAGGGGCTCTGCTACTTCGGCTACCTGTCGGGGTACCGCTACGCGCACGAGGCCACGCAGGACCCGGCGATCGCGACCTTCCTGCGCCGCTACATGGACGAAGAGGGCACGCCGACGCTGCACCCGGTGCCCGGCATCGACCTGGAGGACTACAAGTCGACCCTGATCGAGCGCTTCCAGAACCCCGAGGTGCGCGACACCCTCGCCCGGCTCTGCGCCGAGTCGAGCGACCGGATCCCGAAGTGGCTGCTCCCCGTCGTGCGCGAGAACCTGGCCGCCGGTCGACCCGTCACGCTGTCCGCCGGCATCGTCGCGTCGTGGGCCCGCTACGACGAGGGCGCCGACGAGTCCGGCGAACGCATCGAGATCGTCGACCGGCTCGCCGAGCCCCTGCAGCGCATCGCCCTCACCCAGCGCGACGACCGCCTCGCCTTCATCGCGAACCGCCAGGTCTTCGGCGACCTGGTCGACGACGAACGGTTCGTCGCCGCGTACCGCGACGCCCTGGACGGGCTCATCGCGGACGGCGCGCACGCCACCGTGGAGCGCCTGTCACGGTCCTGAGACGCGACCGACCGACGGACGGGAGGCCCGTGGCGGCGCCGCCACGGGCCTCCCGTCCGCCTGCTGCCCACGTGACGGGCGCGGGACGGCGGTTCGTGTCCGCGCGATGACGGTTCCGGTTCGCGAACCCCGAGGATCGTGAACCAGAACCGTCAGCCGCTCACCGTGCGACGTCGTCCCACGGCACCGGGGTGGTCTCGCCCGTCTCCCAGTCGCGGCGCAGCACGCCGTAGCCGACCGACCCGACGGCCGGGCCGCCGTCGACGGGCCAGGCCTCGCGGTAGTGGGCCTCCTGCACCCAGCCGGCACGGACGAAGACCCGGCGCATGGCGGTGTTGTCCTCGCGGGTCTGGCCCTCGAAGCGCGTGATCGCCGGCATCGTCGTGAACACGTGGTCGGTCACCGCGCGCAGGGCGGGGACCCCGAGGCCGCGGCCCCGGAAGCGACCGGCCAGGCGCAGGTCGAACAGGGGGACGGGGTCGGCCAGGTCCTCGAGGCGGACCAGTCCGATCCGCCCGAGGTCGTCGTGGTCGAGCCAGGAGGTGTCGTGCTCGTCGTCGCGGTAGGCGCCGGAGTCGACGGCGCTCGCCGCGTCGGCCGCGCTGATGCGCCGTCGGACGTGGAACGGGAACTCCTCGGACGTCAGGAACGCGAGCAGCTCCTGGCGGTCGGTGCCGGTGGGGTCCAGGCGGGTGAGGCGGACGGCGGGGGCTGGCATGCCGCTCAGGGTAGTTGCACGGTCGTCGGGCAGGCTCGGGGCGTGCGAGGTGTGACGGGGATGACGGCCGCTGCTCTGACGGCGTTGGTGCTGGTCGGGCTGGTGGGGTGCTCCGGTGCGCCGGGTGGTGCGACGACCGGGCCGGCGTCGTCCGCGTCCGCGTCAGCTTCGGCTTCTGCGTCGGCAGCGGCGACGGCGACCGACCCGGCGACCGACCCCGCCACCGCTCGGGCCTTCGCGGCGCTGGAACGGCGGTACGACGCACGGCTCGGGGTCGCCGCGATCGACACCGGGAGCGGTCGGACGATCGCGCACCGTGCGGGGGAGCGGTTCGCGTTCGCGTCGACGGTCAAGGTGTTCATCGCGGCGGCGGTCCTCGACGCCTCCTCCGACGCCGACCTGGCGACCGTGGTGCACTACGACCGCGGCGACCTGCTCGAGTACGCGCCCGTGACGAGCGGGCACGTCGACACCGGGATGACGGTGCGCGAGCTCGTCGACGCCGCGCTCCGCTCCAGCGACAACACCGCGGCGAACCTGCTGGTGGAGCGGCTCGGCGGGCCGGACGCCGTCGAGCGGTGGTTGCGCGGCATCGGAGACCGGACGACGCGCGTCGACCGGGCCGAGCCCGACCTGAACCAGGCGGTCCCGGGTGACCGACGGGACACGACGACGCCGGAGCGGTTCGCGGCGGACCTCCGGACCGTGCTGCTCGGAGACGCCCTCGACGCCGCCGACCGGCGGGTGCTCCGCGAGGCGATGCTCGGCAACACGACCGGGGACGCGACGATCCGTGCCGGGGTGGACCCGTCGTGGCGGGTCGCCGACAAGACCGGCACGGCGTCCTACGGGGTGCGGAACGACATCGCGGTCGTGACACCGCCGGGGCGCGGCCCCGTCGTGCTCGTGGTCATGACGAGCCGCGCTGATCCCGGGGCGGAGCCGTCGGACGCGCTCGTCGCCGCGGCCACCCGCACCGCGGTGGCCGGGCTGTCCGACTGAGTCGCCAGCGTCGCGGGACTGTCGTCGCGGGACTACCGGAGTGTGCTCGCCCAGCGCCCGATCGCGTCGTACGCCCGTTCCCGCACCTCCGGCGCGGACAGCACGACGTCGTGCAGGGCACCTTCGAGTCGGCGGACCGTGACCTCCTCGCCGAGGGAGAGCGAGCGGTGCGCCACCGTGTCGACGTTCAGGGCGACGTCGGCCCGCGCCATCCCGGGGTCCCACCGCGGCTGGAGCATGCTCTTGTCGCTCAGCATCACCAGGGTCGGGACCCCGATCCCGAGGCCCTTCTCGACCTCTGCCTGGCCGTCGAAGACCGCGGCGAGCCACCCGGGGTGCAGGGGGAAGCCGCGCTCCGGCCGCCACTGCTGCTCGTAGGTCCACGACCCCTCGCCCTCGGCCGAGACGGTGCGCGTGTAGAAGCCGGGGTCGACCGCGGGCATCGGCGCGAGGGGGTTCCGGCGGGCACCGAGCTTGATGACCGGTGCGACGATCGCCCGCCCGACCGCGGTGGCCTGGAACTCGAGCCACGGGCTGTTCAGCACGAGGCCGTGCACGAGCTCCGGGTGCCGAGCTGCCCAGAGCGACAGGGTCAGGCCGCCGGTGGAGTGGCCCATCGGGACGAGTCGGCGGCGGTCCGAGCCGGGGTGCTCGGCCGAGATCGCGTCGAGCGCCGCGGCGATGTCCTCGTCGTACACCGCCAGGTCGTCGACCATGCCCGGGGTCTGGTACGGGCGCAGGCTCCGACCGTACTTCCGCAGGTCCAGCGCGTGGAACCGGGCACCGAGCCGCTCGAGGCGTTCGGCGAGCTCCACCTGGAAGAAGTAGTCCGACCAGCCGTGCACGTAGAGCACGTCGACCCCGTGCAGGGGCCCGCGACCGTGCAGCAGCAGGTCCGTCGGGGTGTGCCGGCGGCGGACCAGGGTGGCGACGACGGGCCCTTCGGAGTCGGTGCCGAGCGGCAGTTCGAGCCGCTCGTACGGTGCTCCGAGCACGTCCTCGTGCCACCCCTGGTCCGTCATGCGCCGAGCGTATCCGGCGCTGCTGCGGGCGGTGCTGGTGCGGGAGTGTGCGGCCGTCACCCGACCAGGACCACGACCTTGCCGCTGATCCGTCCGGCGGCCGCCTCGGCGTGCAGGGACGGCAGTGCGGTCAGCGGGATGCGCCGGGTGACCTCGACCGTGAGCGCCCCGGCGTCGACCAGGGACACCAGCTCCGCCAGGCGTTCGCGGTTGCGCAGGACGAACACCGTCGCCGCCCGGACCCCGCGGGACTCGTCGTCCGGCGTGGGCATGAACGCCGTGGTGCTGACGACCGCGCCGCCGTCGCGCACGACGTCGACGAGTGCCGCGAAGTCCTGCGGGTCGATCGGGGCGAGGTTGAGCAGCACGTCGACCGGCTCCGTCACGGCGGCACGGACGTCGGTCGTGGTGTGGTCGATGACCTCGTGGGCGCCGGCTGCCCGGACGGCCTCGATGCTGCGCGGGCTCGCCGTCGCGATCACGTGGACCCCGGCGCGGACGGCGAGCTGGATCGCGTACTTGCCCACCACGCCGCCGGCTCCCATGACCAGCAGGCGTTGGCCTGCCTCGAGCCGCCCGTCGTCGAACAGTGCCTGCCACGCGGTGAGTGCCACGGAGGGCAGCGCCGCCGCGTCGGCCAGCGGGAGGCTCGTCGGTGCGGCGACCACCGCGTCCGCCGGGGCGATGACGTACTCGGCCGCCCCGCCGTCGAGTTCCATCGGCAGGAACGCGACGACGGCGTCCCCGATCGCGATCCCCTCGACACCGTCGCCGAGCGCGTCGACGGTGCCGGACACGTCGTAGCCGGGGACGTGCGGCAGCTGGACCGGGATCGGCAGGAACCCGCCCCGCATCCCGTTGTCCGCCGCGTTGAACGCCGAGGCGGCGACGCGGAGTCGCACCTGCCCGGCACCCGGGGTGGGCTGCTCGACGTCCTCGGTGCGGAGCACCTCGGGACCGCCGACCTCGTGGAACCGTACTGCCTGCATGATCGTGCCCTTCGTCGGTGTTGCTCGTATGCTTCGAGTTCGAAGCAACTGACGGTGACGCTAGCACTGCTTCGAACTCGAAGCAACAGGTAGGATGGATCTCGTGACCGATGCGCCGAACTCCCTGACCCCGACGCAGCTCGGGGCGTACTTCGCCTTCACCGAGGTGAGCAGCCTGCTGCGCCACGCGGTCGAGCGGCAGCTGCGCGACGTGGGCGGCCTGAGCTACGTGCAGTTCCAACTGCTCGCCCGGCTCGGTGACGCTCCGGGCGGGCAGCAGCGCATGACCGACCTCGCCGACGGGGTCGTCTACAGCCGCAGCGGGCTCACGTACCAGGCGCAACTGCTCGAGCAGCGCGGGCTGGTCACCCGCGGGCCCTCGCCGGACGACGAACGCAGCACGGTCGTGACGATCACCCGGGCCGGTCGTGACGTCCTCGCCGCGGTCTTCCCCGGACACATCGAGGCGCTGCACACCCTGCTGTTCGCGTCGATGTCGGGCGCGGACGTCGACGACCTGGCGCGGATCCTCGGGGGAGCGGCGGAGCACCTGCGCGCGAACCCACCACGCTCCGCGGCGTCACGGAAGCGGAGCTGATCGCAGGACGACGGCCGGCTGCTCGTGGAGCAACCGGCCGTCGTCCTGCAGGAGCGGACGCTCCCGTGCGCACCGTGAGGAGCATCCGCTCCCACGGCTACCGATCAGTTGTACGACGCGAGTCGGTTCGGAGCGGTGTTGCCCGCCGGTGTGGGAACCGCGCCGCCGACCCCGTTGATGATGCTCGAGATGGTGCCCGTGTCGCCGAGCGAGACCGTGACGAGACCGTGGGCGCGGACGCCGGCGGTCTGCGGGACCTCGAACGCCCGGTCGGCGTGCACGGACGGGTTCGTGTTGAAGAAGGCGTAGACGCCGCCGCCCCAGATCTCGTGCTTCGTGACCGAGGACGCCACCTTGTAGGCCGCGTAGCCCGCGCCGGTCGGACTCTGCCAAGATGCGTTGTCCGGGACGTCGTACGGCATCTCGTTCTGGAAGAAGATCGTTCTGCCGTTCTCACCGTTCCAGAGCACTTCGTACTTCTGGTAGTGCTCGACGAAGAGCCCGGTGGCGAGCACGTCGTTGCCGTTCACCTCGACCCCGGTCGCGCCGGTGTTGACGTTCCAGCCCGTCGGCGCGCCGCCGTGGTCGGCCCGCCACGCCCAGATGTGGTCGATGAGCGTGTCGTCGGCGTTCACCTGCAGGGTGGTCGTTGCCTTGCCCTGCACGCTCGAACCGACGCGGAAGAAGACGTCCTGGATGCTCTGCGGATCTCCCGCGTGGTCGACGTGCGACCCAGCACTGCCGAGGCGGACGAGCTGTGCGCTGTTCTGCGTGCCGGCGTCCACGACGAGGTTCGACACGTTCACCCCGGCGACGTCGGTCGACGTCAGCACGGCGTTGCCCCTGGTGGGGACGAGGGTGGGGAAACCGATTCCGGTCACGATGGTGTCCGCCCGGGTGACGGCGATCGGCGAGTCGAGCTGGTACGTGCCCGGCGTGAAGAAGAGGTTGAGGCCCTGCGCCAGAGCGGCGTTGATGGTGGCCGCCGAGTCCCCCGGGTGCGCGACGTAGAAGTTCCGCATCGGGAGGTCGGTGCCGGCGGTGTTCGGCCACGTGACACCGCTCGCGTTCTGCTTGATCGAGGGGACGAACACGTGGTACTTGTTCGACGAATCCACGTACAGGTACGGCTTCTCCCGGGTGGTCGGCGTGGTGGCGAGCGTCGTGTAGCTCTTCGAGAAGTCGTTCGCCGGGGCGCCCTGGACCCCTGAGAAGGTCATGTTCCAGTTGCCGCCCTGCCACGCCCCGATCGTCGAGTTCCGCGTGTACCACTGCTGCTGGGAGCCTGACGTCACCGTGCCGTCCACCTTCGTGTCGGCGATGTAGCCGCCGGACGAGTATCCCTGTCCACCATCCTGGTTCGACGGACCCATCGTCAGGTTGCCCTTCACGTGGACCCGGCGCATCGGGGCGGCCTGGGACACCGCCCACCGGTCGGTTCCGCTCTCGGGCGCGATCGCCACGTTCTCGACCGACCGCCAGAAGTTCTGTGTCGCGTTCTTCTCGTCGCCGGCGTTCCACCCGGAGTCGACGTTGACCGCGCCGTTGATCGTGACGTCGTCGGGGTTCTTGCCGAGCCCGGCGACCGACGTGTAGAAGCCGAGGTTCGCCCAGACGCGGCCGTAGCTACCGGGCTTGAACAGGAAGACGTGCCGCTGCGTGCCGAACTGCGCGGTCGTGCTGCGGAGCTGGCTGGTGAACGCCGCGTCGACGTCGGCCTGGATGGTCGATGCCGGCACCGTGGGGTCGTAGATCTTCACGTTGCTGCCGAAGTCCGGGGTGTCGCTCGTGGCGACTGCCTGGGCAGAGATCGCCGGAGCCAGTGCCCCCACGACACCGACGCTCAGGGCGAGCGCGAGGATTCGCTTCATCCGTCGTTGCATGATGCTCGATTCGTCATCGTGCGGCGTCGTTGCCGCACGGGACAGACCGTAGACCCGATGCCGCGCTCGGACAGTCGGGAGAAAAGGGGACAAGTGCCCCCGGTGGGGCACTAGCTGCGGGGAGCCCGCACGAAGAACAGCGTGATGGCGCCGAGGACGACCGCGGCGACGATGAGCGCCCAGGCGAGCACGATGACCGGCCCGTCCCAGGGGGTGAAGAGCAGTCCGACCCCGATCACCAGGGCCACGGCGGCGCCGATGAGGGCGAGGCGGTGCGGTCGTACCGGAGCGGTGCGTGTCACGGTTCCCACGGTACGCGCGCCGGGCTGGCAGCGCGGCGTCGAGCGGGTACGCCGGTCACACCGTCGTGCGCATCACCCACCGCCACTTGGCGATGCGGCGGTCGCGCACGAACCCGAACTGCGTGAACAGTTCTTCCGGCCCGGTGTGCAGGTAGGCCCCGCGCTGCGGCTTCCGCTCGACCGTCTGCTCCGGGTAGGCCTCGACGGTCCCGCCGCCGGCCCGCCGGATCTCCTCGAGCGCGGTCGTGACCGCGGCGCGTGCGACCCCCTGGCCGCGGTGTCGGGACTCCACGAACACGCAGCCGATCCGCCAGTCCGGCGGCGTCGAGGCGTCGCGGGCGTACGCGCCGGGGTTCAGGATCGTCGGCAGCTCGACCGGCCGCCCGAACTGGCACCACCCGACCGCCGTGCCGTCGGCGTAGACGAGCACCTGGTGGTTCGTGCCGTTCCGCACGTGGCGGTGCTTCGCCTCCTGGTGCGACGTCGTCGGGTCGGGCGTCCCGCGTGGGCCGTCCGGGTGGAACCCGATGCACCAGCACCCGCCCCACACACCGTTGCTGCGGGTCACGAGCGCAGCGAAGTCGGGCCACGTCTCCTCGGTGAGCATCGCCGTCGAGTACTCCATGGGCCGATGATCCTCCGGTCCTGGCGATCCCGCCACCACCGCGACCGTGGTGTTCGGAACGGCGCGCGACCGGTGGTCAGGCTGCGCTGCGCCGGGCGGCGGCGAGGCCGGAGACGAGCGCCGCGACGCCGAGCCCGATGCCGACCACGCCGGCGAGTGCACCGAAGAACATCAGCGCCCCGGCACCGATGTCCGCGCCGCCCTCGCCGGAGTCGTTCGCGTTCGCGTACCCACCGACGAACGATGCCAGGAACGCCACGACGAGGAACGCCGTGCAGAGGATGTGCAGCACACGTGGCGCGATCGGGGTCATGCCCGGATCGTAGCGCGGCGGCGGGGAGCGGATCGCGCCGGCACTTTCCCAGCGGACACGACGGTGTTCCGCGGGGAAGTCACGGCGACCGCCCGAGCAGGACTGCGAGCCTCTCCGGACCGCGCCGATGATGGTGTGACCGAGGGGGAACGGACGACATGACGATGCGACGTGCAGGGGGAGCCGCGCTCGGCTTCGTGGGTGGCAGTGTGCTCGCCGGGTTGCTGGTGAGCGTCGGCGTGACGCCGGTGATCGCGGTCGCCGGCGTCGGCACGACCTCGGCGATCGGGGTGTTCGAGTCGCTGCCGGAGGACATCGAGATCGGGCAGCTGCCCCAGCGGAACCAGATCTGGGCGTACCGCGGCGGCGAGCCGGTGCACCTGGCGAACGTGTGGGACCAGGACCGGCAGGAGCTCACGCTCGAGCAGATCAGCGACCACCTGGAGCACGCCGCGGTGGACGGCGAGGACAAGCGGTTCCACGAGACCGGCGGGGTCGACGCGACGTCCGTCGTCCGGTCGCTCGTGAGCGTCGCCACGTCCGGGACCGAGGGCGGGTCGGGTGGTTCGACCCTGACGATGCAGCTCGTGCGGAACATCAAGATCCAGCAGGCGAGCGAACTGCCCACCGCCGAGGAGCGCGAGGCCGCGTACGAGGACGCGACCCGGCGGACACCGCAGCGCAAGCTCGCCGAGATGAAGCTCGCGATCAGCCTGGCGAAGCAGTACACGAAGCAGCAGATCCTGGCGGCGTACCTGAACATCGCCTACTTCGGCGACCAGACCTACGGGGTGCAGTCGGCGGCGCAGCACTACTACGGCAAGTCGGCGACCGACCTGACCCCGGCCGAGGCGGCGTCCCTCATCGCGATCGTGCAGTGGCCGGAGCGACGGGACCTGTCGACGCCGGACCACCACCGCGACAACGCCGCCCGGCGGAACGTGATCCTGCGGTCGATGCACGAGCAGGGGCACCTGTCGACCGAGGAGTACCGCACGGCTCGGCTGTCCCGTGTCGCCGACTCCGTGCACCTGACGGCCCCGCAGCAGGGGTGCGAGGCGGTCGAGGTGGGCGCGGAGTTCTTCTGCGACCACGCGGAGACCATCGCCCAGCGGCTCCCGCAGCTCGGCGCGACGAAGCAGCAGCGGGCGGACGCCTGGCGCACCGGCGGGTACCGGATCCAGACCACGCTCGACCTCGACCTGAACGCGGAACAGAAGCGGCTGCTCGACCAGTACGACCCGAAGACCGAGACCCGGCTGGCGCTGGGGGCCACGTTCAACACGGTCGAGGCCGGGACGGGCCGGGTGCTGACGATGGCGCAGAACACCGACCACGACCGGTCGTCCGACGCGCCCCGCACCGCGACCTCGCTGAACTACGCCACCGACCAGGCGGACGGCAGCTCGACGGGGTTCCAGACCGGGTCGACCTACAAGATGTTCACCCTGCTGGCGTGGATCGAGGCCGGCCGCAGTCCGGACACCGTCGTCGACGGCACCCCGCACCCGCACAGCGAGTGGACCGCCTGCGGTGGACCCGCCTCGGCGTTCTGGCAGCCGAAGAACGACTCACCCGGGCAGCGTGGTCCGTACTCGGTCCGGTCGGCGACGGCGCAGTCCGTGAACGCGGCGTACCAGTCGATGGCCGAACAGCTCGACCTGTGCGACATCCGCGACGTGGCCGAGCGGCTGGGGGTGCACCTGGCGACCGGTGGCGAGCTGCCCTGGAACCCGGGGTCCCTGCTCGGCACCGAGAGCATCGCCCCGCTGACGATGGCGTCGGCCTACGCCGGCATCGCGAACGGCGGGCGGTTCTGTGCACCCGTGGTGATCGACCAGGTCATCGCACCCGACGGCGAGGAACTCGGCGGACAACCCCGCACCTGCACGCAGGCGGTGTCGCCCCAGACCGCGGCCACCGCGTTCGACGTCATGCAGGGCGCGTTCCGCGGCGGCACGGCGAGCGGCGGGCAGACCCCCGACGGCGCGACCCTGTTCGGCAAGACCGGCACCACGGACGCGGCCGACCAGGTGTGGCTGGTGGGCGGGACCTCGCGTGCCGTCACCGCCTACTGGCAGGGCAACACGGACGGCGCGAAGCACAACCTGCGGTCGTTCTCCAACGGTCAGGGCGGCACCTACGCGGGATCGCGCGCGGCCGTCTGGCGCGACGCGCAGACGGCGGTGAACGCGGCGCTGCCGGTCGGCTGACGGCCCGGAACGCAACCACCAACGGCCTGGAGGCGCGGTGCCAGCTGGCACCGCGCCTCCAGGCCGGTTCTCGGTTGCGTCCTACGACAGCTTCTTGCTGTCCTCGAGCCAGCCCGCGAGCTTGGTCATGTAGTCGGCCTGCGACGCGTAGTCGAGGGCCGGGAACGTCCAGCTGTGGACCTGGCCCGCCTCGAGCGCGGCGTTGTCGGCGAAGGTCGGCTGCTTCTCGAGGTCGGCGACCTGGTAGCCCTGCTGCGACAGCAGCAGCACGTCACCGGTGATCTGGCCGGCGTTCTCCCACGAGTAGATGCCCCAGTAGAAGCCCTCCGGCTTCGGGTTGACGAAGTCGACCCCGTACGACGCGTACATCTGCAGCGACGGCTCGTCGGTCGGGCGGGTGACGTACGCGCCGTCACCGTCGGCGTACATCGAGACGACCGACAGGTCCTTCTCCTTCGAGACCTTCTCGAGCTCGTCGGCCGCGGTGTCGAAGCGCTCCTCGGCGGCGTCGACCGTCGACTCCTTCGCGCCGAGGGACTCGGACAGTTCGGCGATCTTCTCGATGACGTCCTCGCCCTTGCCGCCCCACTTCACCTGGACGACCGGCGCGATGGCCTCGATCTGCTTCTCCTGCGCCTTGTCCTTGAAGCCGTAGCCCGGCTGCTTCGTGTCGAGCGTGCCCTTGGCGTCGGTCGGGTAGACCGAGGTGACGACGAGGTCGGGCTTGAGCGCGGCGAGCTGCTCGAGGTCGATGTCGCCGTAGGCCGTGCCGAGCTGCGTGATGCCGTCGGTGTCGAGCCCCTTGAACCGGGCGTCCTTCGCCATCGTCAGCTGCCCGAAGGTGCCGACGGGCTTCAGGCCGTACTCGATGAACGACAGGGCGATGTCGTTCAGCACGACGACGCGCTTCGGCGTGTGGTCGACCTTCACGGTGGCGCCCGTGGCGTCCTCGTACGACCAGGCCTTCGACGCGGCGGTGCCGCCGTCGGAGTCGGAGTCGTTCGAGTTGCCGGTGCTCGAGCAGCCGGTCAGGAGGAGTGCCGAGACGGTCACGGAGGTCAGGAGGGCGGCGCGCAGGTGGCCGCGTCGGGAGGTCTTCACGTTAGGAGAGGCTAACCTAAGTTCGCGGTACTCGCCAGCACGTCTTCGGTTTTCGTCGGGACCGTGTGCTCGGTCGGGGCGCTCGGAACTGTGTGCTCGGTCGGGGCGCTCGGAACTGTGTGCTCGGTCGGGGCACTCGGGACGGGGTCGTGCTCGTCTGCCTCGGGCACGATCATCGGTGCACCGGTCACCGGGTCGGGGAACACCCGGGCGTGCAGGCCGAACGCGTGCTCGAGCAGTGCCGGGGTGAGGACGTCGTGGGGTGTGCCGTCGGCCACGACCCCGCCGTCGTGCAGCACCACGAGTCGGTCGGAGTACCGCGCCGCGAGCGAGAGGTCGTGCAGCACCATCACGATCGTCGACCCCTGCTCGCGGTTCAGCCGCCGGACGAGCCGCAGGACCTCGAGCTGGTGCGCGAGGTCGAGGTAGGTCGTCGGCTCGTCGAGCAGGAGCGTCTGTGCCTGCTGCGCGACGATCATGGCGATCCAGGCGCGCTGGCGCTGCCCGCCGGACAGGCTCGTGACGTCGCGGTGTGCGACCTCGGTCAGGCCGGTGGCGGCGATGGCCTCTTCGGCGACGGCGGCGTCCTCGGCAGTCCACGGCTTCGCCCACGACTGGTGCGGGTTCCGGCCGCGCATCACCAGGTCGAGCACGCTGGTGCCCGCGGGGGCGACGGGGGACTGCGGCAGGATCGCGAGCTTGCGGGCGACCTGGCGGTTCGGTTCCCTGCGGATCGGGGTGCCGTCGAGCATGACCTCGCCGGCCTGCGGCTTGAGCACGCGGCCGAACGCCTTGAGCAGGGTCGACTTGCCGCAGCCGTTCGCGCCGAGGAACGTCGTGACGGTGCCGCGTTCGATGCGCAGGTCCAGGTCGCGCAGCACGGGCTGGCGGTCGTAGCCGACGGACAGGCCCGTGGCTTCGAGGACGGGGGTGTCGTGCTCGTGCTCGTGTTGGTGCGATGTTGTCATCGGGACATCTCCTTGCGGTGACGGACGAGGAGCCAGATCAGGTACGGCGCCCCGATCACGGTGGTGATGATGCCGACCGGCACCTGCCACGGGAACGCGGAACGGGAAAGCAGGTCGGCGGCGAGCACGAGCACGGCGCCGAGGGCACCGGCGAGCAGCAGCGGCGGCCGGTTCGTCCCGGCGAGCCGGAGCCCGACCTGCGGCACGACGAACGCGACGAAGCCGACCGGTCCCGCGGCGGCCACGGCGGCGGCGGTCAGCACGACCGCGAGCGCGATGACGAGCAGCCGGTGCCGCTGGACGCCGAGTCCGACGCCCGTCGCGACCTCGTCGCCGAGCTGCCCGATGCCGAGGGCCGCACTCGTCGCGAGCGCGATCGGCACCGCGACGACCGCCACCACGAGCAGCGGCCAGACGCTCTCCCACGAGGTGCTCGACAGGCTGCCGACGAGCCACTGCGACGCCGCGGTGGCGACGGTGATCTTCGCGCGGACGAGCAGGTAGCTCGTCACCGCGTCGAGGGTCGCGCTCACGCCGATGCCGACCAGCACGAGCCGGTAGCTCTGCACGCCGCCGCGCCAGCCCAGGCCGTACACCAGGACCGCCGCGACCAGGGCGCCGATCGTCGCGGCCACCGGGATCCCGCCACCGAGCACCAGGGACGAGACCGAGTACGTCCCGCCGCCGAGCACGATGGCCGCGACCGCACCGACGCTCGCGCCCGCGGTGACACCGATGATGTCCGGGGTGCCGAGTGGGTTGCGGGTGAAGGTCTGGGTGAGCGCGCCGGCGACCCCGAGCGTCAGGCCGACGAGTGCGCCGGTGAGCACGCGGGGCAGGCGCAGGGTGGTGATGATGAAGGCGTCCGGCCCGGACTCCAGGCCGAGCAGGGACCGGATGACGACCCCGGGTGCGATCCACGTCGAGCCGACCGCCGTGCCGAGGACGACGAGCACCAGGACGGTGGCGAGCGACCCGACCGTGTACCAGAACACCCGGGGGCGCCAGGCGAGCCCGACGGGGCCGATGCGGATGCCGGCGCGGCCGGGGGTGCGGGGAGCGGGGGCGTGCGTGCCCGGCGTAGTGGTCTCGGGCGTGCTGCTGGGCGCGCTGCCGGGCGTGCTGCCGGTGCTGCGCACCGCTGCCCCGCTCACAGCGACACCAGCGATCGGCGACGGGCCACGGCGACGAACACGGGGCCACCGATGACGGCGAGCACGATGCCGACCTCGACCTCGGAGAACCCGCCGATCAGGCGACCGATGACGTCGGCGAGCAGCACGAGGGCGGCGCCGACCAGACCGGACACGGGCAGGGTCCAGCGGTGTCCGGTGCCGACGAGCGCGCGGGCGACGTGCGGCACCGTCAGGCCGACGAAGCCGATCGGGCCGGCAGCAGCGGTCGCCCCGGCGGCGAGCAGCGTGATCCCGCCCAGGCCGACGAGCCGGGCGACGAGCACGTTCTCGCCGAGCCCCTTCGCCAGCTCGGACCCGAGCCCGAGGGCGTCGAGGGCGCGGACGTTCAGCACCGCGAGCACGAGCCCGGCGGCCAGGAACGGCCACACCGCCCCGAGGATGTCGAGCTGCCGTGCCGCGAGGGACCCGACGACCCAGAGCCGGTACGCGTCGAGCGAGGCCTGGTCGGTCAGCACGACGAAGGAGGTCAGGGCGGCGAGCAGTGCCGAGACCGCGGCTCCGGCGAGGGCGAGTGGCACCGGACTGGCGGTGCCACTGCCGGCGATGGTGACCGAGAAGACGACGACGCTGGCGACCAGGGCCCCGACCAGGGCGAACCACACGGTCGCGCTCGTGCTCGTCACCCCGAACACGTAGACGCCGAGCACCACCGCGAGTCCGGCACCCGACGAGACCCCGAACAGGCCGGGGTCGGCGAGTGGGTTGCGGGTGTGTCCCTGCATGAGGAGCCCGGCGATGCCGAGGGCTGCCCCGACCGCAGCACCGATGAGCGTGCGCGGGATGCGGGAGCCCCACACGATCGCCTCGTCGGTGCTCGACCCGGAGCGGGTGAGCCCCGCCCACACCTCGGCGACACCGATGCGGTTGCTGCCGAGCAGCATGCTCGCCACGGCGACGAGCACCAGGGCGACGACGAGGCCGACGATCACCGCGGTCCGCCGCCGCATCGCGGTCCGGTGGACGCCGAGGGCACGGGACGCGTCGCCGTCCCGGGCGCTGGACACGACGGGTTCGGGGGCCTCCGGACCGGAAGCCAGAACGGGATTGGGGGCTGGCACGGAAGTCATCTTAGGTTAGCCTTGCCTCATGGCGAAGACCCCGCGGCTCCTGCCGACGAACCCCCGGCTCTTCCGCGCCCGTGTCCTCCGGACCCAGCGGGTGACCCCCTCGATGCAGCGCGTCACCGTCACCGGGGACGACCTGCACGAGTTCGGCTACCTCGGTTTCGACCACTGGTTCCGCCTGTTCGTCCGACGCCCCGACCAGGACGCCTTCCGGATGCCCGACCTGGACGGCAAGAAGTGGTGGCCGACGTTCCTCGGCATCCCCGAGGACATCCGCCCCCACTGCGCGAACTACACCGTCGCCGCGTACCGGCTGCTCGCCGACGGCACCGCCGAGCTCGACATCGACTTCGTCGTGCACCTGGACCACCGCGGTCAGCTCGAGGGCCGTGCCGCGATCTGGGCCTGCTCCGCCCGCCCCGGCGAAGAGCTCGCGATGCTCGACCAGGGCTGCATCTTCGACGTCCCCGCCGGCACCAGCGAGGTCGTCGTCGCCGCCGAGGAGACCGGCCTGCCCGGCGTCGTCGGCATCGCCGCCTCGTTGCCGCGCGACACCGTCGGCCGCATCATCCAAGAGGTCCCGACCCCCGCCGACATCCGCGACCTCGACGCCCCCACCGGCGTGCAGGTGACGTGGATCGTCCGGCAGCCCGGCGCCGTCCCCGGCAGCGGGGCCCTCGCCGAACTGCAGCGGCACGTGCCGTCCGACGACCAGGGCTACGCCTTCGTCGTGGGGGAGTCTCGACTCGCAACGGAGGGCCGCCGCCACCTGCACCGTGCGGGCCTGCCGAAGTCGCGCATCACGTTCTCCGGCTTCTGGAAGCACGAGACGAAGGTCTCCGTCTCCGCCTGACCCGAGCGCTGCCTGGCAGGTATGCCCGTTCCCGCCAGGTACGCCCGTTCCCGCCAGGTACGCCCGGTCTTTCCCCTTGCGCCCGCGATGCCTGGTCCTTTCGGGCATACCACCACGGAACTTCCGACCAGGTATGCCCGGTTCCGCCAGGCGCGCCCGTTCCCCCTAGGTACGCCCGGTTCTGCCAGGTACGCCCGGTTCTTCCCCTGGCGTGCGCGATGCCTGGTGCTTTCGGGCGTACCGCCACAGAACTTCCGACCGGGTACGCCCGTTCTGACCAGGTGCGCCCGGTTCCGCCAGGCGCGCCCGGTTCCCTCTAGCTACGCCCGTTCCCGCCAGGTACGCCCGATTCTTCCCCTGGCGTGCGCGATGCCTGGTGCTTTCGGGCGTACCGCCACGGAACTTCCGACCAGGTACGCCCGGTTCCGCCAGGTGCGCTCGTCCTGAACAGGTACGCCCGATTCTTCCCCTGGCGTGCGCGATGCCTGGTGCTTTCGGGCGTCCCACCACAGAACTTCCGACCGGGTACGCCCGTTCTGACCAGGTGCGCCCGGTTCCGCCAGGTGCGCCCGGTTCCCTCTAGCTACGCCCGTTCCCGCCAGGTACGCCCGGTTCTTCCCCTGGCGTGCGCGATGCCTGGTGCTTTCGGGCGTACCGCCACGGAACTTCCCGCCAGGTACGCCCGGTACCGCCAGGTACGCCCGAAAGCACCAGCCGCGCCGCGCCCGCGACGCGACCAACGGACGGACGGGAGGCCCGGTGCCAGCTGGCACCGGGCCTCCCGTCCGTGGTGGGGTCGCGTCAGCCCTTGAGGCCCGAGCCTGTCACGCCCTCCACGATCTGCCGCTGGAAGATCAGGTAGAGGATGATCAGCGGCAGCGCCGCGAGGATCGCACCGGCCTGGATGTCGGCGTAGCGCTGCCCGAAGCTGCCCTGGACCGTGGCGAGCCCGACGGGGATCGTCATGAGGTCCGGGTTGGACAGCACGAACAGCGGCAGCAGCAGGTTGTTCCACACCCCGACGAAGGTCAGGATCGTCACGGCCGCGATCACCGGACGCGACAGCGGCAGGATGACCGACCAGTAGACCTTCCAGATGCCGGCACCGTCGATGCGCGCCGCCTCTTCCAGCTCCTTCGGGATGCCGTCGAAGAACTGCTTGAAGATGAACACCGCGATGACGGCGGGCACCTGCGGGAAGATCACCGACCAGTAGGTGTTGAGCAGGCCGACCGCGTTGAGCTCCTGGAAGATCGGGATGATCAGCACCTGGGTGGGGATCATGATCCCGAGGATGATGAGCAGGAACGCGATGTTGCGGCCGCGGAACACCAGCCGCGACAGCGCGAACGCCGCCATCGACGCGAACAGCACGGTGAGTGCCGCCGTGACGACGCTCGTGATGGCGCTGGCGAGGTACCAGTTCCAGATGTCGCCGGCCTGGAACAGCGACGAGTACGAGTGCAGCGTCGGGTTCCAGTTCGACAGGATCGCGTTCGCGCCGAGTGCGGCGACGCCGTTGTCGGACAGCGACGTCTTCAGGGCGAACACGCTCGGGATGAGCCAGATGATCGCGAAGATCGTCAGGACGATCCCCGACGCGATCGTGAAGCCACGACCGCTGACGCCGATCTTCGCGGCGCTCGTGGGAGCGGCGGACGACACGCCGGTGCGGAGCTTGCGGCCGGTGGTGATGCTCTCGGTGGCGGTCATGTCAGGCCCCGATCTCTCGCTTGGCGGCAGCGCGCTCGACGAGCTGCCGGATGACCGCGATCGCCACGATCACGATGAACAGGAGGACCGACGCGGCCGATGCGGCACCGAGCCGGTTGTCGGTGAAGCCGACGCCGGTGATGAGCTGCAGCGAGACCTGGGTCGAGATGCCCGGCCCGCCGTTCGTCATCAGGTAGACCTGGTCGAAGATCTTCAGGCTCGCGATGATCTGCAGCAGGACGACCAGGGTCGTCGTGCGGCCGAGCAGGGGAAGCGTGATCGACTTGATCTGCTGCCAGTTCGACGCACCGTCGACGGCGGCTGCTTCGTACAGTTCGCGCGGGATCTCCTGCAGACCGGCCAGGTAGAGCACGAAGTTGAAGCCGAGGGTCCACCACACGGTGGCGATCGCGACACCGATCATGGCCGTGTTCGGGCTCGACAGCATGCCGGAGCCGGGGGTCATGCCGATCGCCGACTGCAGGCTCGCCCACAGACCGGTGCTCGGCGTGAAGATGAACACCCAGATCAGCGAGATCGTCGCCGACGGCAGGATGAACGGCAGGAAGAACGCCAGACGGAAGAACCACTGCCCGCGGTTCATCCGGTTCGTCAGCACGGCGAACACGAACGCCAGGATGACGAGCGGCGGGGTCGTGTACAGCGTGAACTGCAGCGTGTGCCAGAGCGACGACCAGAAGTCGCTGCGCCCGAGCATCTCGGCGTAGTTCGCGAACCCGGCGAAGCTGCCCAGCCCGGTGCGGACGGTCGAGGTGTTGAAGAAGCTCGTGACGATCATCCAGACCGTCGGGCCGAGCAGGAAGGCCACGTAGAACAGGCCGAACGGGGCGAGGAACAGCCAGCCGCTGCGGCCCTGGCCGCGGTTCACGCTGGAGCCGTAGGAGCGGTTCCGGCGGAGACGCGGCGCGGTGGCCGCGTCGGTCGGCCGGTCGAGGACAGGTGCTGTGGTCACGTCATCGTGCCTTTCGCGCGGTGTTCACGGCGATCGCGGGAGTCGTCTGCCCGGCGTGGTCCGGCCGGGTGGTTGCGTGCCGGGTCACAGGGGGCTCGGGGTGTTGAGGTACGTCGCGAGCTGCGACTTGATGGCGCTGAGAGCCTGCGCTGGGGACGAGCTGCCCTGCTGGACGAGGGCGAGCTGGGCGCCCACCGTGCCCTCGAACGTCGAACCCGAACCGCCGTACCAGGCGGCGTCGTCGAACACGGCGGTCTCGGCTGCGGCCGCGTAGTTCGACTGCGGCGTGAGCTTCTTGTACGCGGCGCTGTCGAACGTCGGGATGTAGGCCGGCACGTGCCCGCCCTCGGCCCACGTCAGGCTCTGCTCGAGCATCTGCTTGATGAAGAGCATGTGCTGCTTGCGCTGCTCCGGCGTGCGGGCCTTCTTCGGCAGGACGAACGTGTGCGAGTCCGCCTGGGTCGCTGGCTTGTCGTAGAGCTGGGGGATCGGCGCCATGCCGAAGTTCAGGCCCTTGATGGACTGCGCGGTGCTGATCTCCCACTCGCCCTGCATGAAGAAGCCGGCCTTGCCGTCGAACATGAGCGACTGCGCGGTGGCGTAGTCGAGGGCCTTGTTCAGCCAGCCCTCCTTCACCCACTTCTGGGTGCGGCTCGTGACCTCGTTGTAGGCGTCCTCGTTGACGGTGAGCTTCGATCCGCCGTCGCTGATGAACGGGGTGGCGTCCTTCAGCTGGTTGTACATCGTCCAGAAGAAGCGCCACGGGGTGGCCGTCTCCGGCACCACGTTCGCGACGTTGAGCGCCGTGCCGCCGGTGACCTTGGCGACCGCGGCGAGGGCCTTCTCGAAGTTGTCCATGCCGTTGAGGTCGACGAGGTTGCCGTCGCCGTCGATCAGGCCGGCCTTCTTGCAGACGTCGACGTTGTAGAAGAGGACGAAGGGGTGGGTGTCGAGCGGGACCGCGATGTTGTTGCCGTCGGTCTTCTGCGCCGCCCAGGCCTTCTGGTTGAAGTCGGCGGCGCTCAGGCCGACGCTCGCCAGGTCGTCGGACGTGATCGGGTCGAGCAGGTCACCGTCCCAGAGCGGCTTCGCGCGGGTCAGGTGCGCGACCGCGACGTCCGGCGGCTTGTTCCCGACGGTCGCCAGTGTCAGCTTCGAGTAGTACGGGTTGCCCCACGCGAACGTGGTGCCCTGCAGCGCGCTCGAGCCGCCGTGCTGCTTCGCGTAGCCGTCCTCCATGGCCTGCATGCGGACGCCGTCGCCGCCACCGAAGAGGTTCCAGAAGACGAGGGTCTCGGGGTTGAGTGCGCTGCCGGCGAGGCCGGCGGCGAGGGGGCTCGAGCAGGCGGCGAGCGGCAGGACCGTCGCGGCCGCTGCGCCGGCGGCGAGGAAGCCCCGGCGCGAGAGGCGCGACGCGGGTGTTGCGGGTGGGATCGGCATGGCATCACTCCATCGGGATGGGCCGGGCTCGGGAACAGGGTCGGTGCTCCCGCCGGAGCATCGCTGCTCCGGACCCGGAGCACTGCTGCTCCGGACACGGAACGACCTTCCGGTGCTCCGTGAGCGCTCACATTAGCGCTCGCTCCCGGCATCCGCCACCCCTTTCGCGACGGCGTGGAACCCGGTAGCGTTTCCGTCAGGTGAGCGCTCACTTTCGTGACGGCCCGCTTCGGTTCCCGTCCGTGGCCCCACCCGCTCCCCGCACGAACCGCACTGCCACGATCGAAGGAGATCCATGCCCCGCACACACCTCGTCCTCGACGCCGCGTTCACCGTGGGGCCGGTGCGACGTCGCCTGTTCGGCGGGTTCGTCGAGCACCTCGGCCGCCACGTCTACGACGGCATCCACGAGCCCACCCACGAGACCGCCGACGAGCACGGCTTCCGCAAGGACGTCGTCGAACTCGTCAAGGAACTCGGCGTCTCCGCCATCCGCTACCCCGGTGGCAACTTCGTCTCCGGGTACAAGTGGGAGGACGGCGTCGGCCCCGTCGAGCAGCGCCCCCGCCGCCTCGACCTGGCCTGGCACTCGACCGAGACCAACGAGGTCGGCCTGCACGAGTTCCAGCACTGGCTCGACCAGGTCGGCTCGGAGCTCATGCTCGCCGTGAACCTCGGCACCCGCGGCACGCAAGAGGCGATCGAGCTCCTCGAGTACGCGAACATCGACGCCGGGACCGCACTGTCCGAATACCGTCGTTCGAACGGTCGCCAGGAACCCTTCGCCATCAAGATGTGGTGCCTCGGCAACGAGATGGACGGCCCGTGGCAGCTCGGCCACAAGAACGCCGACGACTACGGCAAGCTCGCCGCCATGACCGCCAAGGCCATGCGGCAGATCCAGCCCGACCTCGAGCTCGTCGCCTGCGGTTCCTCCGGGGCGTCGATGCCGACGTTCGGCGAGTGGGAGCGCACCGTCCTCGAGCACACCTACGACGACGTCGACTACATCTCCGCGCACGCCTACTACGAGGAGGACGACGACCTGCCGTCGTTCCTCGCCTCGGGCGCCAACATGGACCACTTCATCAAGACGGTCACCACGGCCGCCGACCACGTCCAGGCGCAGAAGAAGTCCGACAAGCGCATCGACATCTCGTTCGACGAGTGGAACGTCTGGTCGATCAAGAAGTGGGAAGCGAAGGCCAAGACCTTCACGCTCGACGAGTGGCCCGTCGCCCCGCGTCTGCTCGAGGACGTCTACACCGTCGCCGACGCCGTCGTCGTGGGTGGCCTGCTCATCTCGCTGCTCCGGCACGCCGACCGCGTCGCCTCGGCCTCGCTCGCCCAGCTCGTCAACGTGATCGGCCCGATCATGACCGAGCCCGGCGGCCCGGCCTGGCGCCAGACGACCTTCTTCCCGTTCTCGGTCACCTCGCGCCTGGCGCAGGGCACCTCGCTGCAGGTGAAGGCCTCTGGTGACACGGTCGACGGTGGCAAGCACGGCGAGGTCCCGGTCGTGGACTCCGCCGCCACCGTGTCCGAGGACGGCAAGGCCGCGGTCTTCCTGATCAACCGCCACCCGTCCGAGCCGACCACGGTGACGATCGACCTGGCCGGCATCGGTGCGACCGGTGACGTCCACGCCGAGGGCGTCTGGGACGACGACCTGCACGCCGTGAACGACCTGGAGAACACCTCGCGCGTGGGGCTCCGCACGAACGAGTCGGTCCGCCGCGAGGGCGACACCGTCACGATCGAGCTCCCGCCGGTCTCCTGGACCGCCGTCTCGATCGGCTGACAAGGCGCCTCGGCGCACGCCACGGCGGGCGTCGAGTGAGCACAGAGGACGTCGGGCGCTCGCGCCCGACGTCCTCTGCTCGTTGCGGGGGCGCGGCGGGCGGCGCGAGTTCACGTGCTGGGCGACAGTTCACGGGGTGACGGGCGCGTGGACTGTCGCTGGGCCCGTGACGCGGCCGGCGCGGCGGCCGGGAGGCGCGTGGCGGCCTGGCACCGGGCCTCCTGTCCGGCATGTGCGCGAGTTCACGGGCTGGGCGACAGTTCACGGGGGTGTGCGCACGTGATGTGTCGGTGAGCGCGAAACGCGCGCCGCGTCAGCGCGCCGGCGGCGCCGCCGTGCTCGCCCGCTCGACGAGCCGCACCGGCACCAGGTCGGCCGCCACGCTGACCCGCTCGCCGTCGATCTGGGCGAGCAGGTTCGCGACCGCTCGGCGGCCGACCTCGTCGAAGGACTGGTGCACGGTGGTCAGCGGCGGCCAGAACGAGTCGGACTCGGGGGAGTCGTCGAACCCCACCACGCTGAGCGACGACGGCACCGGGCGACCGGACTCGTGTGCGGCGCGCAGGACACCGAGGGCGGTCTGGTCGTTCGCGGCGAACACCGCGGTGATCTCCGGGCGTGCGGCGATCTCGAGCCCGGCCTCGTAGCCGTGCTCGGTCGTCCAGCCGCCGCGGAACACCGGGGGGACCGGTCGACCGGCGCGCGTCAGGGTGTCCTGCCACGCGGCGAGGCGACGGGCTGCCGAGTACGACGACTCCGGACCGGCGACGTGCCAGACGGTCTCGTGCCCCAGGTCGAGCAGGTGCTGCGTGGCCTGTCGGGCGCCGTCGGCCTGGTCGGTGTCGATCGCGGGGTGGTCGGTGCTGCCCGTGGAGTCGACGATGACCATGGGCACGCCGTCGGGCAGCACGACCTCGGCGGTGTCGATGATGTGCGACTCGATGATGATCACGACGCCGTCGACGGCCTGTTCGTGCAGGCGCGAGAACGCCGACCGGACGCCCGCCTCGGTGCGCGAGGCCATGGGCAGCAGGGTGATCGTGAAGTCGGCGACCCCGGCGGCGTCGGCGATCGCCTCGAGCGTGCGCATGTTGCCGAAGGACGCGAGCGTGAACATGATCACGCCGATGGTGCGGAAGCGGCCGGAGCGCAGGGCGCGGGCGGCACGGTTGGGCCGGTAGCCGAGGGACTCCATCGCGCGCTGGACGCGGTCGCGGGTCTCCGGGCTGACGTTGTCGAAGCCCCGGGCGACGCGCGAGACCGTCTGCATCGACACCCCGGCGGCGTCGGCCACGGCGGCCATCGAGGGGGCGCGGCGGGTGCCGGCGGGGGACTCCATCGTCACGCTGGCGCTCCTTCCGGATCGAGGGGCCGAGCGGTCGGCCTCCCCGGACGCTAGCGCATGTTGACGTTGCCATGCTATCGTCGCGTCGTTCGATGTTGACGTCAACATCGGTGACCGCCCGGACACCCTGATCCGGCCCGGGCCGAGCCGCCGACATCGACCACCCGAACGCAGCAGACGAAGGAGTCACATGAGCACGCTCGCAGCGCGCCCCGGTGAGGCAGCACCGCGCCCCACCGCCGAGCGCCCGGCCGGCCGCCGCCCCAAGCCGCGGGGACGGTTCACCGGATGGCTGTTCGTCGGCCCGTTCGTCGTCGTCCTGGTCCTGATGCTCATCGTGCCGATCGGCTACGCGCTCTGGCTCAGCCTGTTCCGCGACCAGCTCATCGGTGGCAACCAGTTCGTCTGGTTCGCCAACTACGTGCAGCTCTTCCAGGACGCCAAGTTCTGGTCCGGGTTCGGCCGGGTCGCGATCTTCCTGGTCGTCCAGGTGCCGATCATGCTCGGCCTCGCCCTCGTCGCCGCCCTGGCTCTGGACAGCGCCCGACTGTGGGGGACGAGCTTCTTCCGCATCGCGGTGTTCCTGCCCTACGCCGTCCCCGGTGTCGTCGCCGCCCTGATCTGGGGCTTCATCTACGGCAACCAGTTCGGTCTGACGGGCGCCGCGAACGACGCGCTCGGCATCGACCTGCTGCAGCCGTTCAGCCCGAGCTGGGTCCTGACGTCGATCGGCAACGTGGTCACGTGGGAGTTCCTCGGCTACAACATGCTGATCTTCTACGCCGCACTCCGCACCGTCCCCGGCGAGCTGTACGAGGCGGCCGAGCTCGACGGTGCCGGCCCGATGCGCACGGTCTTCTCGATCAAGCTCCCGGCGCTCCGCGGCCCGATGGTCATCGCCACGATCTTCTCGATCATCGGCAGCTTCCAGCTCTTCAACGAGCCGAACCTGCTCAAGACGCTCGCCCCGAACGTCATCGGCAGCGCCTTCACCCCGAACATGTACGCCTACTCGCTGTCCTTCAGCGGTCAGCAGTTCAACTACTCCGCCACGGTCGCGATCGTGATGGGCGTGATCACCGCGGTGATCGCCTACGTCGTCCAGGTCCGCGGCACCCGCGAGGAGAACCGATGAGCACCATCCAGCACCCCGCCGGGCCCGCAGCGGCCACGGTGACCGAGGCGACCACGACGCAACGTGCGCCGCGCACCCGCTCGATCCGCGCCTCCAGGCAGCTCCGCACCACGGAAGGCGGACGCAAGCCGAAGCGGTCCGGCCTGCTCACCGCGGTCATGGTCGTCTTCGTCGTGTACTCGTTCGCGCCGCTGTTCTACCTGCTCGTGAACAGCACGAAGACGCAGGCGTCGCTGCTCTCCACGTTCGGTCTGTGGTTCGGCGGGGACTTCAACCTCTGGCAGAACATCGTCGACACGCTGACCTACAACGACGGCATCTTCCTGCAGTGGTTCGGCAACACGCTGCTCTACGTCGTCGTCGGTGCCGGCGGGGCCACCCTGCTCGCCACCGTCGCGGGCTACGGCATGGCGAAGTTCCAGTTCCCCGGTCGCCGCGCGGTCTTCGCCGTCGTCCTCGGGGCCATCGCGGTCCCCGGAACGGCCCTGGCGGTCCCGACCTTCCTGCTGTTCTCGCAGGTCGGCCTGACCAACACCCCGTGGGCGATCATCCTGCCCTCGCTGATCAGCCCGTTCGGCATGTACCTGATCTGGACCTACGCGGTCGACGCGATCCCCGCCGAACTGCTCGAGGCCGCCCGCATGGACGGCGCCGGTGAGTTCCGGATCTTCTTCACCATCGCGCTCCGCCTGCTCGCGCCCGGTGTCGTCACCGTCCTGCTGTTCGCGGTCGTCGCCACCTGGAACAACTACTTCCTGCCGCTCATCATGCTGAGCGACCCGAAGTGGTACCCGCTGACGGTCGGCCTGAACCAGTGGAACGCGCAGGCCACCGGGTCCGGCGCGCAGCCGATCTACAACCTCGTCGTCACGGGATCGCTCCTCACGATCATCCCGATCGTGGTCGCGTTCCTCTTCCTCCAGCGCTTCTGGCAGTCCGGCCTCGCGGCCGGGTCGGTCAAGGCCTGACCCCTTGGACGGGAGGCGCGTGGCGACCCCGCCACGCGCCGCCCGGTCCGGCACACAGCAGCACCACCCCCTCCACGAAGAAGTGAAAGGCACTCCCATGAACAAGCGTCTCCGGCGCGGGCTCAGCGCCCTCGCCATCGGCGTCACCGCCGCGATCGCCCTCGCCGCGTGCGCCTCCGGCGGCTCCGGCTCCGGCGGATCGGCCGACGACATCGACAAGGCCCTGCAGGACGGTGGCACCCTGACCTACTGGTCGTGGACCCCGTCGGCGAAGGCCCAGGTCGCCGCGTTCGAGAAGCAGTACCCCAAGGTGAAGGTCAAGCTCGTCAACGCCGGCACCGGTGCTGACCAGTACACGAAGCTGCAGAACACGATCAAGGCCGGCTCGGGCGCCCCCGACGTCGCCCAGGTCGAGTACTACGCCCTGCCGCAGTTCGCCCTGTCCGAGTCGCTGCTCGACCTGTCGAGCTACGGGTTCGACTCGCTCGAGAAGGACTTCGCGAAGAGCACCTGGAGCTCGGTGTCGATCGACGGCAAGGTCTACGGCCTGCCGCAGGACTCCGGCCCCATGGCGCTGTTCTACAACAAGAAGGTCTTCGACAAGCACGACATCGCCGTGCCGAAGACGTGGGACGAGTACGTCACCGCGGCCAAGAAGCTGCACGAGGCGGACCCGAAGGCCTACATAGCGGCGGACTCCGGCGACGCCGGCTTCACCACGAGCATGATCGCCCAGGCCGGTGGCACCCCCTTCACCACCGACGGTGACAAGGTGACCATCAACCTGCAGGACGAGGGCACCAAGAAGTGGACGAGCACCTGGAACGAGCTCGTCGAGCAGGGCCTGCTGTCGAAGACGGTCGGCTGGACCGACGACTGGTACAAGCAGCTCGGCAACGGTGAGATCGCCACGATGATCACCGGCGCCTGGATGCCCGGCAACCTGGAGTCCGGCGTCGCCCAGGCCTCGGGTGACTGGCGCGTCGCCCCGATGCCGACCTACGACGGTGGCACCGCCCAGACCGCCAACAACGGCGGCAGCGCCCAGGTCGTCATGAAGCAGTCGAAGAACCCGGCCCTCGCCGCGGGCTTCCTCAAGTGGCTGAACTCCTCGAAGGAGTCCACGAAGGTCTTCATGGAGTCCGGCGGCTTCCCGTCGACCACCGCTGACCTCGACTCGTCGGCGTTCCTCGACGAGAAGCCGGAGTACTTCGGCGGCCAGCAGATCAACAAGGTGCTCGTCGACGCGTCGAAGTCCTCGGACAACGACTTCACCTACCTGCCGTACCAGGTGTACGCGAACAGCGTCTACGCCGACACCGTCGGTCAGGCGTACGAGAACGGCACCTCGCTCGACGCCGGCCTCGAGGCCTGGCAGAAGGCCCTCGCCAAGTACGGCAAGGACCAGGGCTTCACGGTCTCGTCGAAGTAGTTCGACAGCATCCCCGCGGGGGCCGTGCGGACACGTCCGCACGGCCCCGCTCCACGCCCGGCCCGGCTCCACGCCCGGCCCGGCCGGCAACGAGAGAATGACACCATGCGCTTCGCCATCGGCGACACCGACTTCCTGCTCGACGGCGAGCCGCACCGGGTCCTGTCCGGCGCGATCCACTACTTCCGTGTGCACCCCGACCTGTGGGCCGACCGGATCCGCAAGGCGAAGCTGATGGGCCTCAACACGATCGAGACCTACGTCGCCTGGAACGCGCACGCGCCGTCGCCCGGGGTGTTCGACCTGTCGGGTGGCCTGGACCTCGGCCGCTTCCTCGACCTCGTCGCCGCCGAGGGCATGCACGCCATCGTCCGCCCCGGCCCCTACATCTGTGCCGAGTGGACGAACGGCGGCCTGCCGTACTGGTTGTTCGCCGACGGTTCCGTGGGTGTCCGGCGCAACGAGCCCGGGTTCCTCGCAGCGGTCGAGACGTACCTGCAGCACCTGGCCCCCGTGCTGGTCCCGCGGCAGATCGACCAGGGCGGGCCCATCGTCCTGGTGCAGGTCGAGAACGAGTACGGCGCCTACGGGTCCGACCCCGAGTACCTGCGCGCACTCGAGCAGATGCACCGCGACATCGGGCTGACCGTCCCCTTCACGAGCGTCGACCAGCCGATGGGCACGATGCTCGAGGACGGCTCCCTGCCCTCGCTGCACAAGACCGGTTCGTTCGGCTCACGGTCCGCCGCCCGCCTCGAGCGCCTGCGGCAGGCACAGCCCACCGGGCCCCTGATGTGCTCGGAGTTCTGGGACGGCTGGTTCGACAGCTGGGGCGAGCACCACCACACCACGCCGGCTTCCGCCAGCGCCGAGGACCTGGACGTCCTGCTCGCCGCCGGCGGCTCGGTGAACATCTACATGTTCCACGGCGGCACGAACTTCGGCTTCACGAACGGCGCGAACGACAAGGGCGTCTACCGCCCGATCGCGACGTCGTACGACTACGACGCCCCGCTCGACGAGGCCGGCCGACCGACCGAGAAGTTCCACGCCTTCCGCTCGGTGATCGCGCGCTACGCGCCCGTCTCGCCGCTGCCCGCAACGATGGAGCCGGGTGGGTCGGGTCGCCTCGGTCCCGTGGTCGCGTCCGACGACGGCCTGGAGGCCCGGATCACCCCCGCCACGGACCTCGCCGTCCGTCTGGACCGCGTCGCGTCGCTCCGTTCCCTGCTGCCCACGCTCACGACGTGGTCCGCGCACGACGAGCCGCCGACCTTCGACGCCCTCGGGGCCGCGAGCGGCTTCGTCGCCTACCGTGCCGAGGTCGACCTGCCCGCCGGAGGGGTGCTGACCGTCGGCACCGAGGTGCGTGACCGAGCGATCGTGTCGGCCGACGGTGTCGTCGTCGGGGTCCTGGAGCGCGAGCACCACGACCGCGCCATCACCCTGCCGCCGGTGACCGGCACGCTCGAGCTCCTCGTCGAGGACCAGGGCCGCGTCGACTACGGCATCCGCATCGGCGAGCCGAAGGGCCTGATCGGCGGCGTCTCGATCGACTGCGTCCCGGTCGCCCGGTGGACGGCGTCACCGCTCGCCCTCGACCCCATCGCACCGGCCGCCGTGACCGCGCTGTCCGAGGTCGCTCCGACCGGCGGCGACGTGCTCGCCGGGCCGACGTTCGCAGCTGGCTCGTTCGACCTGGACACCGTGGACGACCGGTACCTGTCGCTCGACGGGTTCCGGAAGGGTGTCGCCTGGGTCAACGGGTTCTGCCTCGGTCGGTACTGGTCGCGAGGCCCGCAGCAGACCCTGGCGATCCCGGGGCCGGTGCTCCGCCACGGTCGTAACGAGCTCGTCGTGCTCGAGCTGCACGCCGCCGCGTCCCGCACTGCGTGCCTGCTCGTCGAGCCTGATCTGGGTCACACCGAGGCCTAGTCGGGCGCGCGGCCTGGTCGAATCGGGCGTACCTGGTCGAATCGGGCGTCCCTGGTCGGAAGTTTCGACCAGGTACGCCCGATTCTGCTTTCCATCGCGGGCGTCATGGGAAGGATCAGTCGCGGTCGAGAGCGTCCAGGTCGGCGAGGGCCTGCTCGGCATCGGCGATCCGGTCGGCCTCGGGGCGGGTCCACCACTCGGGGCCGCGTTCGCCCAGGCCGCGCTTGGCCAGGCCGTTCCGGTGCCGGGCCGCCGCCAGGGCCTCGTCGTCGCCCGCGCGCTTCGCGGTCTTCACGGCGTTGCGCCCGCGCCCAAGGTGGGAGCGGAGCGCGGCGGCGAGTTCCTCGGGCAGGGCGGGGTCGGTGCGGCGCCAGCGTCGGCCGTCCACGACGAAGAAGTGGTCGTCGGGTTCGGCGGTCATGGTCCGAGTCTGCACCGTCGGTGGTGCCGGGTAGACAGGAGCCGATGAGCCACGAACGCGTCCGCCCGATGCTCGACGTCCGACGCATCTACGCCGAGCCGGCCGCGCTCGAACTGCAGCGCGGGCAGGAGATCGTCGGGCGCTGGCCGGACGCCGAGATCGTCCCGGTCGAGTCGCACTGGAACATCCCCGAGGTGCACGGCGACGAACGGAACGTCCAGCGCTGGGTGCGGATCAAGACCGAGGCGCTCGTGCTCGGCGTGAAGAAGTCGTTGGTGACCCGGCCGAACGGTCGCTCCGCCGACTTCATCGCACCGTCCACCGCGAACGGCTGCGCGATGGCGTGCGCCTACTGCTACGTGCCGCGGCGCAAGGGCTACAGCAACCCCGTGACGGTGTTCGCGAACATCGACCAGATCACCAAGCACGTGGCGCGGAACATCGCCAAGCAGGGGCCGAAGACCGAACCGAACCAGTGCGACCCGGAAGCCTGGGTCTACGACATCGGCGAGAACAGCGACTGCTCGGTCGACGCGATGATCAGCGACAACGTCCGCGACCTCTGCGACCTGTTCCGGATGACCCCGACGGCCAAGGCCTCGTTCGCCACGAAGTACGTCAACCGCGACCTGCTCGACTGGGACCCGATGGGTCGGACCCGGATCCGTTTCTCGCTGATGCCGCACGAGACCGCGAAGGTCACCGACATCCGTACGAGCCCCATCGCCGAGCGCATCGCCGCGGTGAACGACTTCGTCGACGCCGGCTACGAGGTCCACCTGAACTTCTCGCCGGTCATCCTCACGCCGACGTGGGAGTCGGACTGGGCCGAGCTGCTCCGGCAGGTCGACGACGTGCTGTCCCCGGGCGCCAAGGCGCAGCTCGCGGCCGAGGTGATCTTCCTGACCCACAACCAGCCCCTGCACGAGGTCAACCTCGGGTGGCACCCCAAGGCCGAGGACCTGCTGTGGCGTCCGGACCTGCAGGAGCAGAAGGTGTCCCAGAACGGTGCCGTGAACGTGCGCTACCGGTCCGGCATGAAGGGGCAGCTCGTCGAGCGCTTCCGCGAACTCGTGGCCGAGCACCTGCCGTCCTGCCGGATCCGGTACGCCTTCTGACCGGCCCCCGACGGATCAGGGGATGAGGCGGTCGGCCCGGTACCGGGCGAACAGGTCCGCGAAGGCCTGCTCGGTCCGGCGGAACGCCGTGAACCCGGCGTCGCGGCTCTTCCCCATGTCGGTGACGACCTCCATCGCACGACCGAGGTCGGCGTCGGTGTGCCACCACGAGGCGAGCCGGGTGATGTCGGCCTCGGCGAGACCGTGGCGCTCGGCGATGCCGGCCCACTCGGACTCGTACGGCGCCATCTGCTCCTCGAGCGGTCGTGGAGCGTCCTCGTAGCCCACGACGCGCGCGGAGTCGACACCGAGGTGCGCGGCCAGGCGCGGCCACATCCAGCGCCACCGGAAGACGTCACCGTTGACGATGTTGAACGGCTCGTCGGCACCCTCGGGTGACGTCGAGGCCCACACCATGTGCTCGGCGAGGATGCCGGCGTCGGTCATGTCCGTCAGGCCGTTCCACTGCGCCTCGCTGCCCGGGAACACGAAGTCCAGGTCGAGTTCCTTCGCCAGCGTGGCCTGCACGGCGAGTGTGAGGCCCATGTTCATGGCGTTGCCGACCGCGTGTCCGATCACGGTGTGCGAGCGGTGCACGGACCAGGTGAACCCCTGGCGTTCGGCGGCTGCGAAGAGCTCGTCCTCTTGCGCGTAGTAGAAGTTCGGGGTGTCGAGGCGCGGTTCCTCCTCGTGGAAGGGGGTGTCGGGCATCTCGCCGGCGGCGTACGCCTCGAACGGGCCGAGGTAGTGCTTCAGGCCGGTGACCAGGGCGACGTGCTCGAGCGGAGCGTGCGACAGCGCCGCGAGCAGGTCGCGGACCATGCCGCCGTTGACGCGGATGTTCTCCGCCTCGGTGTCCTGCCGCTGCCAGGCGGTGAAGAAGACGTGGGTCGGGTGCTCGTCGGCGAGTGCGGCCGCCAGGCTCTCGGGGTCGCGCAGGTCGGCCGCGACGGTCCGGACGCCCTGTTCAGCGAGCGGTCGGCGGGAGAGCGCCGTCACGTCCCAGCCCAGGTCGAGCAGGTGGCGCACCAGGGCGGAACCGGTGATGCCACTGGCTCCGACGACCAGGGCTTCGCGGCGGGCAGAGGTCTGTTCGGTCGATCCGGTTGCAGTCATCCTTCGATGCAACCGACGTTGGACGACACGTGTTCCCTCCCCGCGTCCCGTCGCGCGCCGAGTGTGCACTAAAACGCACCACATGTACCGCTGATCGGTACACTTCTTGCGGAGGCATCGACATGCAACTCGTGAAACCACTCGCCACACTGCTGGGGGCCACGCAGGCTGACGCGCTCCGCGTCCTCGCCCGGACCGATTCCGGCATGACCGGACGCCAGGTGGCGCGGGTCGCGGGCGCTGCGCAGCACACCGGCATCAAACGCGCGCTCGACAAGCTCGAGGCAGCAGGGCTCGTGCAGGTCGAGCGCGGTCTGCAGCACTCGGCCTACCGGGTCAACCGGGAACACCTGCTCTGGCCAGCGGTGGAACTCGGCCTCGAAGCAGGCGACGAACTCGAACGTCGGATCGGCGCCTACGTCGAGTCGGCGCAGGCCGGGGTCCTCTCGGTCTCGATCTTCGGGTCAGTCGCGCGGGGCACCGCGACGCCGGCGTCCGACCTGGACCTCCTCGTCGTCTTCGAACAGACCGTCGACACCGACGTCGTCGTCCGCCTCGGTGACCTCGTCCGGCGGTGGACCGGCAACGAGTGCCAGGTGTTCGACGTGACCCGCGCTGATCTCCGTCGGTTCGTTGCCGAGGGAGACCCGCTCGTCGGGTCGTGGCGAGACGACGCCCGGACAGTCTTCGGCGAGGAGATCAGGACGTACATCTGATGGGCACCCGCGTGCGCGCCGTCGACAGGGCCGCAGTCGTGATGCGCCGAGACGAAGCGCAGGCCTACCTCGAGGTCGCGCTCCTCTCCGTCGAGTCCACGAGTCACGCGGACTGGAAGGCCGCCGGTGCGAACGCTGTGCTGGGCGGGATCGCGGCGTCGGACGCGATCTGCGGTGCGATCCTCGGCCACCACCACCTCGGCGACGACCACGCCGCCGCTCGTCGGCTGCTCGACACGGCCTGCGCACCGGACACCCGACCCGGCCTGCACTTCAAGCGCCTGACCGATGAGAAGACGAACTTCCAGTACTCGACGTCGCGTGTGACCCAGGAGAAGACACGGGTGCTGGTGACCGCGCTCGAACGGCTCATCCGCACGGTTCACGAGCGCACCTGAAACAGGCGCGCGGCGAACCGGGATCACCGCGGACGGCGGATGCGGATCGGGCCCTTGGCGGTCGACGGGTCGACGACCGACCCGCCCTGGGTGATCTCGACCTCGCCGCGCGCCACCATGCGCCGGGCGGCTCGACGTGCCGGCTCCATCAGCGGTCGCCAGTCGTCCGGGTCGAGTGAGCGTGCGACCTCGGACGGGCAGATGCTCGAGGTCCGCGCCCGTGCCGCGAGCAGTTCGTCGATGCGCTGCTCCAGAGCCCGGTCGGTGTCGTCGAGACCGTGTCGGCGGCAGGCTCCGGAACACCACTTCGCCTCCGGCGCCGCGGAGGACGGCATCCGTCGACCGCACGAGGCACAGGTCCGTTCGGCGTGTGCCGACTCCGATGCCGACGCATCGGCTTCCGTCCTGATCGCCCGTCCCATGGCCCCATCCTCGTCCTGCTCGGCGGGGCGGCACACAGCGACCACGCACACGGTCCAGGTGCGCCTGGCAGCATCGGAGCGGTGAACCCCGACACCGCCCCCGCCCGTCCGTCCGAGCCGGCCTGGGTCCAGCACGTGATGTGGTGGCACGTCTACCCGCTCGGCTTCGTCGGCGCCGAGGTCCGCCCTGCGTCACCGGTGGGGGAGCGTCCGCTCGAACACCGCCTCGACCGCCTGACCGGGTGGCTCGACCACGTCGTCGACCTCGGTCTGAACGGGCTGTTGCTCGGCCCGGTGTTCGCGAGCTCGACCCACGGCTACGACACGGTCGACCACTTCCGCATCGACCCGCGCCTGGGCGACGACGCCGACTTCGATGCCCTGGTCGCCGCGGCGCACGAGCGGGGCGTGCGGGTGCTGCTGGACGGGGTGTTCAACCACGTCGGCCGTGAGCACCCGGCGTTCCGTGCGTTGTCGGACCAGGGCCCGGAGGCGCCGACCGCCGACCTGTTCGCCATCGACTGGTCCGGGTGGCAGCCTGGGCAGCCCGTGCCCGTCGGACTGTTCGAGGGCCACGACATCCTCGTCGCGCTCGACCACGACAGCCGTGCCACCGAGGACCTCGTGGTGGAGGTGATGACGCACTGGCTGGCCCGCGGCGTCGACGGTTGGCGGCTCGACGCGGCGTACGCGGTGCCGCCGGCGTTCTGGGCGCGGGTGCTGCCGCGGGTGCGGGAGCGGTTCCCCGACGCCTGGTTCAGCGGCGAGGTGATCCACGGCGACGCGGCGGCGATCGCACGCGACTCGACGATGGACTCGCTGACCCAGTACGAGCTGTGGCAGGGGATCTGGCACGGCATCGCGGACCGCAACGGCCACGAGCTCGCGCACGCGATCGAGCGGCACGACGCGCTGCTGGCCACCTTCGCCCCGACCACGTTCGTCGGCAACCACGACGTCACCCGGATCGCGAGCGCGGTGGGGGAGCGGTTCGCCGGGCACGCCGCCGCGGTGCTGTTCACGGTGGCGGGGACCCCCGTGGTCTACGCGGGCGACGAGTACGGCTGGACCGGGGTGAAGGAGGAACGCGAGGGTGGCGACGACGCGGTCCGCCCGGAGTTCCCGGCCGAGGTGCCGGCGCCGACGGACCTGACCCACGCGCACGAGGCGCTCATCGCCCTGCGCCGCCGGAACCCGTGGCTGCACCGCGCGCACACCGACGTCGTGCACCTGACCAACACCGCCGTGGTGCTGCGGACCGCGACGGCGGACGCCGCCGTGGTGACTGCCCTGAACCTGTCGGGCGACCCCGTCGAGGTGCCCGTGGCCGACGCGACGCAGGTCGAGGCGGGCGGGGCCGATCTCGGGGACGGGACCCTGCGCCTCCCGGCCGGGGGTTGGGCCGTCCTGTCGCGTTCGTGAGCAGAAACGGTCGGGTCCCTATCGAGGACCCGACCGTTTCTGCTCACCAAGCGAACACGCGAACGCGCGAACGCGAGCACGCGCGCGAGCGCACGCGCTACTTGCGCGCGGACGCCGCCCGGCGCTTGTTGAACACGTCGAACGCGACGGCGGCGAGCAGCACCAGGCCCTTGATCAGGGACTGGAACTCGGTGCCGACACCGAGGATCGACATGCCGTTGTTCAGCAGACCGATGATGAGACCACCGACGATGGCGCCCGGCACGGTGCCGATGCCACCGGTGACGGCAGCGCCACCGATGAACACCGCGGCGATGGCGTCGAGCTCGAAGCCGTTGCCCGCGCCCGGTGCCGCCAGGTTGAGCTGGCCGGTGAAGACCACGCCCGCCAGGGCCGAGATGACACCCATGTTGACGAAGAGCAGGAACGTGACGCGCTTCGTCTTCACACCCGACAGCTGCGCGGCCAGGGCGTTGCCACCGATCGCGTAGATGTGGCGGCCGAACACCGCGCTCCGCATGACGACCGAGTAGATCACCACGAGGGCACCGAGCACGACGAGCACGATCGGGGTGCCGTTGTAGCTGGCGAGCAGGAGTGCCACGTAGATCACGAGCACGGCACCGAACGCCGTCTTCACGATGAACCAGGCGAACGGCTCGCTCTCGAGCTGGTACTTGCGACGCGTGATGCGACCGCGGAACGCGGCGATCACCATGACGGCCGCGGCGGCGAAGCCGAGGATCATCGTGAGCGGCTCGTACCCGGTGGTGCCGAAGGACGGCAGGAAGCCGGAGCCGAGCGAGCGGAAGCCGGCGGGGAACGGCGAGATCTGCTGGTTCTGCAGGACGATCTGGGCCGCGCCGCGGAACGCGAGCATGCCCGCCAGCGTCACGATGAACGCCGGGATCCCGAAGTACGCGATCCAGAAGCCCTGCCAGGCGCCGACGAGTGCACCGACCACCAGGCAGAGCACGACCGCGATCGGCCACGGGATGTTCCACTGCGTGATCATCACGCCGGCCATGGCACCGGTGAAGGCGACCACCGACCCGACCGACAGGTCGATGTGTCCGGCGATGATGACCATGACCATGCCGATGGCCAGGATGAGGATGTAGCTGTTCTGGACGATCAGGTTCGAGACGTTGATCGGGGCCAGCGTGATGCCGTTCGTGGTCACCTGGAAGAAGATGACGATGACGATCAGCGCGATGAACAGGCCGATCTGTCGGAGCTGCCCGGTGAGGTAGCCGACGGCGGACTTAAGCGCGTTCATTGACAGGGGTCTCCCGTTCCTGGGTCATGTACTGCATGAGGACCTCGGGCGTCGCCTCGGCGCGCGGGACGTCGGCCGTGATGGTGCCCTCGGAGAGGGTGTAGATGCGGTCGCAGATGCCGAGCAGTTCGGGGAGCTCGGAGGAGATCACGATGACCGCCTTCCCCTGGTCGGCGAGCTGGTTGATGATCGTGTAGATCTCGTACTTCGCGCCGACGTCGATGCCGCGGGTCGGCTCGTCGAGGATGAGCACGTCGGGGTCGGCGTACATCCACTTCGACAGGACGACCTTCTGCTGGTTCCCGCCGGAGAGCTTCCCCGTCACGACGTCGACGTTCGGCGCCTTGATGTTCAGGCTCTTGAGGAACTGGGTCGCGACGGTGGTCTCCTCCGAGGAGTTCACGAAGCCCCAGTTGGCGAGCTTGCCGAGTGCCGACCCGGAGATGTTCCGCTTGATGTCGTCGATCAGGTTCAGGCCGTAGCGCTTGCGGTCCTCGGTGACGTAGGCGATGCCGTTGTCGATCGCCTGCGAGACGGTGTGCGTCTTGATCGGGGTGCCGCGCTTGTAGACGGTGCCGCTGATGCCGGTGCCGTAGGACTGACCGAAGACGCTCATCGCGAGCTCCGTGCGGCCGGCGCCCATGAGCCCGGCGATGCCGACGACCTCGCCGGCGCGGACGTTGAGGTTGGCCTGGTGGATGATCTCGCGCGACGAGTCGAGCTGGTGGTGGACGGTCCAGTCCTCGATCCGCAGCAGTTCCTCGCCGATGACGGGGTTCTCGCGCTCGGGGTACCGGTTCGACAGGTCGCGGCCGACCATCCCGCGGATGATCCGGTCCTCGGACACGTCGTCGGCCCGCATGTCGAGCGTCTCGATGGTCTTGCCGTCGCGGATGATCGTGACCTTGTCCGCGATCGCCTTGATCTCGTTGAGCTTGTGGCTGATGATGATCGCCGTCATGCCCTCGGCCTGCAGCGAGCGGATGAGCTCGAGCAGGTGCGCGGAGTCGTCGTCGTTCAGCGCGGCGGTGGGCTCGTCGAGGATGAGGAGCTTCACCTCCTTCGAGAGCGCCTTCGCGATCTCGACGAGCTGCTGCTTGCCGACACCGAGGTCGACGACCTTGGTGACGGGGTTGTCCTTCAGCCCGACGCGCTTGAGCAGCTCGGCGGCCGTCAGGTTCGTCTTGTTCCAGTCGATGAAGCCGCCCTTGGACTGCTCGTTGCCGAGGAAGATGTTCTCGGCGATCGACAGGAAGGGGCTGAGCGCCAGCTCCTGGTGGATGATGACGACGCCCGCAGCCTCGGAGTCGTTGATGTTCGCGAACCGCACGGGTTCGCCGTCGAGCAGGATCTCGCCGTCGAAGGAGCCGGCCGGGTAGACACCCGACAGCACCTTCATGAGCGTCGACTTGCCCGCGCCGTTCTCGCCGCAGATCGCATGGACCTGGCCGCGCTCGACCTCGATCGAGACGCCCTGCAGGGCCTTGACGCCGGGGAACGTCTTGGTGATGTCCCGCATCTCGAGGATGGTGTCCGCCATGTGGACGCCTTTCCGTCGTGCGCGCGTGCGCGCGCTGGTGGAGACGGACTGGAGGCGCGGTGCGGGCTGGCACCGCGCCTCCGGTCCGTGAGATGGGCCTGACTACTTCAGGTCGGCTTCGGTGTAGTACCCGGAGTCCACGAGGACTTCCTTGTAGTTGTCCTTCGTGACGACCGTCGGCTGGAACAGGAAGGTCGGGACGACCTTGACCTTGTTGTCGTAGCTCTTCGTGTCGTTGACCTCGGGGTCCTTGCCGGTGAGCAGGTCCTCGGCCATGGTGACGGACTGCTTGGCGAGCTTGCGGGTGTCCTTGTAGATCGTCGAGTACTGCTGGCCGGCGATGATCGACTTGACCGAGGCGGCCTCGGCGTCCTGGCCCGTGACCGTCGGGAGCGGACGGTCGCTCGTGCCGTACCCGGCGCCCTGGAGTGCCGAGATGATGCCGATCGAGATGCCGTCGTACGGCGAGAGCACGCCGTCGAGCGTGGTGCCGCCCGAGTAGGACTTCGCGATCAGGTTCTGCATGCGGGCCTTGGCCGTGGCCGGGTCCCACTGCTGCGTCGCGGCCTGGGACAGCTCGTCCTGGCCGGACTGGATCTTCAGCGTGCCGTCCGCGAGGTACGGCTTGAGCGTCTTCATGGCGCCGTTGAAGAAGAACCCGGCGTTGTTGTCGTCGAGCGAGCCGGCGAAGACCTCGATGTTGAAGGGGCCCTTCTCGCCGGTCTTCTTGCCGTCCGCGTCGAGCACGCCCAGGCCGGTGAGCAGGCTGTTCGCCTGGTCGACGCCGACCTTCTCGTTGTCGAAGGACACGTAGTAGTCGACGTTCTTGTTGCCGGTCAGCAGGCGGTCGTACGAGATCACCTTGATGCCGGCCTTGGCGGCCGCGTCGAGCTGGTCGGAGAGCGCGCCACCGTCGATCGACGCGATGATCAGGACCTTCGCGCCCTTGGTGATCATGTTGCTGACCTGCTGGGCCTGCTGCTGGACCTTGTTGTCGCCGTACTCGAGGTCGACCTTGTAGCCGGCCTTCTCGAGGTCGCTCTTGACGGCGTTGCCGTCCTTGATCCACCGCTCGGAGACCTTGGTGGGCATGGCGACGCCGACGAGGGCGCCCTTGTTGTCGCCGCTGCCGCCACCATCGGTGGACGCACGGCCGCCGGCCGAGCAAGCGGCCAGCGAGATCGCGATGCCGACGGCTGCGACGCCCGCGATGATCCTGCGCTTCATCATCGAAGTACCTCTGTTCCTTCGCGTCGTCCTCGACGCGGTCGGGTGCCGGGGCTGCTGTGCCCCGTGGGATGCGCTCGTGTGAGCGCTCACATCTTGTGGGTTCCGTGACGGGGTGTCAACTCAACACCGCCGTTTCGTGATCTTGCCGCGGCGACCGGACCGAGCGGTACGGTTGGCGCGTGAGCACCACGACCGCCCCCGAGGGCAGGGGCGGCAAGCGCCGGAAGGCCCCGACGATCTTCGACGTCGCCGAACGCGCCGGCGTGTCCCACCAGACCGTCTCCCGCGTGATCAACGGCGATCCGACCGTCCGCGAGCAGTTCCGGACGCAGGTCACCGACGCCGTCACCGAGCTCGGGTACCGGCCCCGCGCCGCCGCCCGGGCGCTCGCCGGTGGGCGGAGCAAGGCGCTCGGCATCATCACCGCCGGCGACGCGCTGTACGGCCCGTCGAGCACCTCGATCGGCTTCGAACGGGCTGCCCGCTCCGCCGGGTACCACGTGCTGCTGTCGACCCTGCCCGAGGAACCGCGGCCGTCCGACCTGTCCGGGGCGCTCACCACGCTGCTGGCGCAGGATGTCGCCGCGATCGTGCTGGTCGCCGCCGACAACCGGGTGCTCGACGCCCTCGCCTCGCTCACCGTGCCGGTCACGGTGCCCGTCGTGGTGTCGAACGCCGTGCAGCGCGACGCCGTCCGGACCCCGGTCGCGCCGAGCGTCGCCGCCGTCGCCATCGACCAGGCGGCCGGCACCTCGCTCGTCATGGAGCACCTGTTCGACCGCGGACACCGCCGGATCGTGCACATCGCCGGGCCGCACGTGTCGCAGGAGTCCGAGGTGCGTCGCGCCACCTACGTGCGGATCATGCAGGACGCCGGGCTCGAACCGGTCGTGCTCGAGGGTGACTGGACCCCGGCGAGCGGCTTCGCGGCCGCCCGGCACATCGACGTGGGGACGGTCGACGCGGTCTTCGCGGGCAACGACCAGATGGCCCTCGGGGTGCTGCACGCCTTCGCCGACGAGGGGCTGCGGGTCCCCGACGACATCGCGGTCGTGGGGTTCGACGACGTCCCGGAGGCCGCGCACTTCACGCCGCCGCTGACCACTGTGCGGCAGGACTTCCGGGCGATGGGGGAGCGGGTGCTCGACACCGTGCGGGCCCTGGTCGAGGGGGAGCCCCGCGACGAGACGCTGCTCGCGCCCGAGCTGGTGGTGCGGCGCAGCACGTAGCGCCCCCTCGCACCGTGCGGCGGTGTGCGGGTGGTGCGAGGTTCTCCCGTGCGCGGGCCCGCGGCGCACGGCGCAGCGTTGTGCGGCCGGTGCGAGGTTCTTCCGTGCGCCGGCCCGCGGCGCACGGTGCAGCGTTGTGCGGCCGGTGCGAGGTTGATCGCTCGGTGCGGCGCTACAACCCCGCACCGAGCGGTCAACCCCGCACCGGCCGAGGGGCCGCGCACGGTGCGAAGCCGCGGTCAACCCCGCACCGGCCGAGGGGCCGCGCACGGTGCGAGACCGCGCGCGACCCCGAGCTGACCCGACCGTCAGCCCTTCAACGCCCCGGACGACAGCCCGGCGACGTAGAACCGTTGCAACCCGACGTACAGCGCGATGCACGGGATCATCGCCACCACCGACCCGGCGACGAGGTTGCCGTACGACACCTGCCCGTACGCCCCGGTCTGCAGGTTGAGCAGCGCGACCGGCAGCGTGTACAGCGAGTCCTTCGTCAGGAACGTCAGGGCTCCGAGGAACTCCGTCCACGACGCCAGGAACGCGTAGAGCGCCGCGGTCGCCGCCCCCGGCAGGAGCAGCGGGCGGAGCACCGACACGACGACCCGGAAGCGCGAGGCGCCGTCGACGAAGGCCGAGTCCTCGAGCTCGGTGGGGATCGACTCGAACGCGTTCCGCATCACGAACACCCCGAACGGCAGGTTCACGGTCGTGTAGAACAGCACGAGCCCGAGCAGCGAGTTCGTCAGCCCCATCGCGTTCATCTCGAGGTACAGCGGCGTGAGGATGGCCTGGAACGGCACCATCATCGTCAGCAGCACCAGGCCGAACACGAGCCCGGCGCCCCGGAACCGGAAGCGCGCGAACCCGTAGCCCGCCATCGTCGCGATCACCGCGGTCAGCACCGCCGTGGCGATCGACACGATGAGCGAGTTCACGACGCCGGTGAGCAGGTGCGACGACGAGGCGAACACTGCGGCGAAGTTCTGCCACCCGAGCTGGAAGAACGTCGCCGGGTCCGGGGCCTGCGTGATGACGGCCTCGGACTGGAACGCCCGCAGGATCGACCAGATGAGCGGGACGCCGAAGACGAGCGCCGAACCGACGCCGGCGATCGCGTACAGGGTGCGCTTGACGGTGGTGTCGCGCGGGTGCTGGACGCTGCCCTGCTGGTGGCGCCGACGTCGGCCGTCGCCCGTGGTGGTCAGGGTCCTGGTGGACAGGTCCGGCGCCGCGAGGGCCGCACGGGAGGTCGTGGTGCTCATGGCGTCAGTCCTTCTCTCGCAGTGCCCAGAACTGGAACACCGTCACGGCGGCGATCACCACGACGAGGGCGATCGACTGGGCGGTCGCTGCCCCGAGCTGCAGGTTCACGAACCCGCGGTTGTAGATCGCGTTCACGATCGTGGTGGTCTCGGTGCCCGGCCCGCCCTGGGTCAGGATGTAGAACTGGTTGAACGCCAGCAGCGACCCGATCACCGAGATGATGACGCTCAGCGCGACGGTCGAGCGGATCATCGGGAACGTGATGAGGCGTTCGGTCTGCCACCAGGAGGCCCCCTCGAGCTGCGCCGACTCGTAGACCTCGTCGGGGACGCCCTGCATGGCCGACATGAGCAGCACCATGGTCAGCCCGGACACCGCCCAGACCACGAGCACGCAGATGAGCAGCGTCGCCAGCGGGCCGTTCACGAGCCACGCGGTGCTGCCGTCGGTGATCCCGAGCCAGCGGAGCACCATGTTGACGGCCCCGGAGTTCGGCTGCGCCTCGAGCACGAGCATGAACGAGAGCGTCGTCAGCCCGACCACGTACGGCAGGAAGAACACCGTCCGCAGGATCGTGCTGCCACGGCGACGTGCGCGGACGAGCACGGCGAGGAAGTACCCGAGCGCCAGGATCGGCAGGGTCACGATCGCCGTGTACAGCAGCGTGTAGCCGATCGCGTGCACGAACGTCGGGTCCTGGAACAGCGTCAGGTAGTTCTGCAGCCCGATGAACCGGTACGGGCCGATCAGGGGCCAGTTCGTGAACGAGATGTAGAGCGCGAACACGAGCGGGACGAGCACGAAGACGGCGACGAACAGGATCGCCGGGGCGACGAGGACGGCGCCGGTGCGCGGCGGGTGGGTGAGCGAGTTGCGGGTCCGGACGGAGCCGCCACGCCCCGGGCCGCGGCCCACGGTGGGACGGCCCGGGCCGGTCCGGCCGGCGGGGCGCCGGGTGGAGATGGTCGACATGCGTGCACCTCTCTGTGCATCAACAAGAGCGAGACGAGCGGGACGAGCGGAGAAGACAGGCAGGCCTGCTCAGGCCTGCACCTGGTCGAGGATCCGCTGGTAGTCGGACTGCGCCGTCCGCATGGCGGCAGCGCTCCCCGACCCGAACACGGCCTCGCGGAACATCGCGAAGTACGGCGACGACGGCTGGTTGTTGAGCAGGTTGTACGCCAGCGTCTGCGGCGCGTAGCCCTTCTCGATGGCGTCGAGCGGCCCGTACGCCAGCGGGAACCGCTTGCGGTACTCCGGGGTGGCGGCGTCGGACCGCGTGGGGAAGTACCCGCCGTCCGGCAGCGCCTGCTGCTGCTGGAGGCCGTTCGCGTACTGCATGAACGCCCACCCACCGGACGGGTTCGCCGCCCCGTTCGGGATGCACATGTTGTCGCCGCCGTCGAAGAACGACCGCTGGCCGTCCCACGACGGGATGAGCACCGTCTGCATCTTCGCCCGCATAGCCTTGGTGGCCGCGGGCACGGTCGCCCCGTACGAGGTCGGGAAGATCCCCACCTTGCCGGCCCGGAAGTCGGCACCCCACGTGGTGCCGGCATCGGAGTACGTCGCCTTCGACAGCACACCGTCCTTCCACAGCTGCCGGTAGAACTCGAGCATGCGTTCGAGGGCCTCGTTGCCGGTGATGTTCGGCCGCTGGGATCCCACCTCGCCGGTCATCATGTCGACCCCGGTCGCCCAGACGTGCGGCTGCGTGACGAAGCCGATGATGCCGGCGGCGTTGCCGGAGATCGACCAGCCGTACACGTCGTCGTCGAGCTTCCGGATGGCCTTCGCCGCGTCGAGCAGCGTGGACAGGTCCTTCGTCGACTCCTCGACGTCGAGGCCCGCACGCTCGAACAGCTCGGTGTTCACGAACAGCTGCGAGTTGTCGGCCAGGTAGGGCAGGCCGTAGTAGCGGTCGCGGTACTCGAGCAGGCGCAGGTGCCCCGGCGAGATCGCATCGAAGTAGTCCAGGTCCTTGACCACGTCGGTCAGGTCGGCGAACGCCTCGCGGAAGATGAACAGCTGCGAGTTGATGTCGTCGATGTCGACGACGTCCGGCGGCTCACCCCCGCGGATCGCGGTCGCGAGCTTGGTCACGTACTGCGCGTCCGGCACGGGCGTCAGCTGGACCTGCAGCGCCGGGTTCGCCTTGTTGAACCCGGCGACGGCCGACGTCAGGCCGGCCTGGGTCGCCGACCGGCACCACACCTGCACGGTGCCGGTCGCGTTCTTCCCGAAGCTCGCGGGCTTCGCGACGACCTTCGGCAGGGTGCCGGAGCACCCGGCCAGGGCGAGGGCTGCCCCGCCGGCGACGCCGCCGACGAGGAACGCTCGGCGGTCCACGCCGGTCACCGCGCCAGCGGGAGCCAGACGCGCATCGGCGCGGCTCCCCGGTTGGCCCACGCGTAGTACGGGACGGCGATCGCGGTGACGTCGCGACCGGCCTGGAGGCCCGTGGTGGCGCCCTGCGGACCGGCCACGTCGTCGACGCTGGTCGCGTTTCCTGCGTGATCCGATCCTCCAGACCGGGTCGCGTCCAGCCGCTGGTACGGCCAGGCCGGCTGCACGTGCTCGGCCGGCGCGTGCCCCGGGATCCGCAGCGTGACGACGCCGTCGAGCAGGTCGTCGCGGCGCTCCTCGGTGATCGGCGCGTCCGCGTCGACCGTCAGGTCGTCGACCGTGAAACCCCGCTGGTCCGCCTGCTCGACCGCGTACACGAGCGGGCCGCGCTCGATCGCGACCTGCCCGCGCGCGGCGTCGATGCGGGCGTCAGCGACGTAGCGGTGCGGCGTCGTGTCGAAGACGAGCTCGACGGTGTCGCCCGCCGACCACTCGCGGTCGACGACGTGCAGCGTCCCCGCCGCAGGGTTCGCGGACCCGTCAGGACCCGTGACGGTCGTGGTGTCCGACCAGGCCGGGATGCGCAGGCCCAGGGCGAGCGGACCGTCCTCGGTGACCGTGACGCGGACGCGGCCGTCGTGCGGGTAGTCGGTCTCGACCCGCACCGGGCCGAGGTCGGCGGTGGCGTACTGGTGGACCTGCAGCCCGCCGTCGGTCGCGGTCGCCAGGTAGCCGTCGAGGCTCGCGAAGGTGCGCATGATGTTCGGCGGGCAGCAGGCGCAGTCGAACCAGCCGCGGCGCCCGTGGGCGGGGGAGCGGTTCTCGTCCTGGTGGGCGTGGTCGCGCTGCTGGAGCGGGTTCACGTAGAAGTACTCGGTGCCGGCCAGGCTCACCCCGGCGAGGAACGCGTTGTAGAGCAGGCGCTCGATCGCGTCGGCGTAGACCGGCTTGCCGGTGGCGAGCAGCAGCCGCCAGGCCCACTGCACCCCGCCGATGGCCGCGCAGGTCTCGGCGTAGCCGCGGTCGGTCGGCAGCTCGTACGGGTCGCCGAACGCCTCCCAGTCCCAGCGCGCCCCGAGGCCGCCGGTGATGAAGGCCTTCGTCGCCATCATGTCCGCGAACTGCGTCTCGCTCGCGGCGAGGAGCTCGGTGTCCCCGGTCTCGATCGCGACGTCCACGGCACCCGCAGCCAGGTACACGGCGCGCACGGCGTGGCCCTCGACCGTCGTGGCCTGCCGGCTCGGCACCCGGTCGGAGAAGTACGTCGGCTCGCCGCCGGCGCGCTCGATGATGCCGTGCCCGCGGGCGTCGACGAACCAGTGCGCCAGGTCGAGGTAGGCGCGGTTGCCGGTCTCGCGGTACAGCTCGACCAGGCCCATCTCGACGACGGGGTGGCCGTCGACGTCGCGCCTCTTCGGCGTGCCGTCCGGTGCGGTGCCGTCGCCGAACGTGCGGACCAGGTGGTCGGCGTTCTTGATCGCGACCTCGAGCAGCCCGGTGTCGCCCGTCGCACGGTGCTGGGCCACGGCCGCCTGGTACAGGTGCCCGGCGCAGTACATCTCGTGGCTCCACTTGAGGTCCGTGTACCGCTCGCCCTTCCCGCGCACCTGCTGCACGGAGTCCAGGTACCCGTCGTCGGCCTGTGCCCGGGCGTACAGGGCGGTGACCTCGCGCTGCAGGTCGAGCAGGTCCTCGGCGGGCGCGCGGCCGTACTCCCACGCAACGGCCTCGAGCCACTTCGTCACGTCGGAGTCCATGAAGATCGGGCCGACGGCCTCGCCCTCCTCGAGTCCCGCGGCGATGCGGAGGTTGCGGAAGTTGCCGGCCGTCTCGAGCTGCTGGTAGCCGCTGCGGACGGCGTCGCGGCCGTTGCGCTCCTGGCGGAGCGCCCAGAAGCCGCCGGTGATCCGGGCGTCGCCGGTCGGCAGCGGCCGGAGCGTCAGGCGGGCGTCGGCGGTCGGGAGGACCGGGGTCGCGGTGTGCGCGCCGCGATCGGTCGCGAGCGTGGTGGTCATGTCGCCTCCTTGCGATGTGACTGGCACCGTCCGGATGGAGCTAGCCATCCGGAAAACGGTTTCTGCGGTGGACGCTACGACACGGGGCGCACGTCGCGCAAGAGCATTCCGGCGGTTTTGTGTAAGGTCATCGGCACGTCCTGGTCGTCGGAAAGGTGGTTGCCGTGACGCTCGAACGCACCGGACAGCCGATCCGGATCACCGACGTGGCGGCGCTCGCCGGGGTGTCGATCGGCACCGCGTCGAAGGCGCTGAACGGCACCGGACAGCTGCGGGACGCCACCCGGCTGCGGGTGAAGGAAGCCGCCGAGAAGCTCGGGTTCGTCGGCGATGCCCGGGCCCGTGCGCTGTCGTCGGGGCGGACCTACACGGTCGGCATGATCACCACCGACTCGTTCGGACGGTTCTCGATCCCGGTGCTGCTCGGTGCCGAGGACGCCCTGTCCGCCGGGCGGATGGCCGTCCTGCTGTGCGACACCCGCGATGACCACGTGCGCGAGGCCCACTACCTGCGCTCCCTGGCGGCCCGAGGCGTCGACGGCATCATCGTGACCGGCCGTTCCGCCGACGCCCGGCCCCCGATCGACGTGTCGATCCCGGTCGTCTACGCCTTCACGCCCTCGACCGACGACGCCGACGTGTCGATCACCCTCGACGACGCCGCCGGTTCGGCACTGGTCGCCTCGCACGTGCGCTCGCTCGGGCGGCAGCGGGTCGCGATCGTGACGGGGCCGGCGCGACACCGGTCCGCGGCACGACGGGTGGCCGGCGCCTCGTCGGTGCTCGGGTCGCACCTGGTCACCGACCCGCTGTACGGCGAGTGGTCGGAGCGCTGGGGACGGCAGGCGGTGGACGTGCTGGCTCGGGAGTCGCCCGACGTCGACGCGATCGTCTGCGGCAGCGACCAGATCGCCCGGGGCGTGTGCGACCGGCTGCGGGAGCTCGGGCGTTCGGTGCCCGACGACGTCGCGGTCACGGGGTTCGACGACTGGGACGTGATGGCGCTCGCCTCGAGGCCGCCGCTGACCACCGTGGACCTGCGGCTCGAGGAGCTCGGACGCGTCGCGGGGCAGGCGCTCCTCGCCCTGATCGACGGCGGGACGGCGTCGTCGGCGGCTGTCACCCCGTCGCTCGTCATCCGCGAGAGCACCGTCGGCGCGTAGGGCGCGTTCGGCGCTCGGGGCTCGCGAGGTCGCGCGAACTGCCGCGCGTCGTGCCGTCCGGCGGCAGTTCGCGCGACCTCGGCGGACGGGTCGCGGCGTGGCGTGGCGTGCGATCTCGGCGGCGCTGGTGCTGGTGCTGGTGCTGGTGCTCGTGGTCGAGCGGTCACAACACCCCGTCCGCCGTGGTCGAGCGGTCACGACTCGTCGCTCGGCGCGCCTCCAGCCGACAGTTCGTGACCGCGCGGTGGGGAGGCAGCGGGGTGTCGTGACCGTCCCGAGCGCCGCCGTTCGGGGTGTCGCGGTTCGGGGGTGTCGTGGTGCGGAGGATCGGCGTTCGCGGGTGTGGGGCGGCGGGCGGTCGGGACGTGCGCGGGTGCGGGGTGGCCGGTGGTCGGGACGTGCGCGGGTGCGGGGTGGCCGGTGGTCAGGACTTGCGCGGGTGCGGGGCAGCGAGTGGTCGGGACGTGCGCGGGTGCCGGGCAGCGAGTGGTCTGGACTTGCGCGGGTGCGGGGTAGCCGGTGGTCGGGACGTGCGCGGGTGCGGGGCGGCGAGTGGTCGGGACGTGCGCGGGCTCGGGGTGGCGAGTGGTCGCACGTCGTCGCCGACGTCGTTCGTCGCTCGGTCACGACCCGTCGTGCGTGGGGCGTCCAGTGGTCAGGAACCGTCGACTGGCGATGCGCTGGACGACGGTTCGTGACCGTTCGGGGGAACTGAGCGGGGTGTTTCGACCGCTGGCGGGACGGGCGGACCGGCGGCGCGCCGCGGCGTTGCACGAGTGAGCGCTCACGTGCCAGGATGTGAGCGCTCACTGAGGACGACGAGGTTCTGGAGGAACACATGGGTGACGACCGCCGACAGCGGATCGTGGACGGCCGCACCACACTCGGGATCGAGCTCGGTTCCACCCGCATCAAGGCCTGCCTGGTGGACGAGGACCTCGTGCCCATCGCTGCCGGTTCCCACGAGTGGGAGAACGAGTACGTCGACGGCCGCTGGACCTACCCGCTCGAGGCCGTCGAGACCGGACTCCGCGCCGCGTACGCCGCCCTGGTGGCCGACGTCGAGGCGCAGTACGGCGTCACCCCGACCACCTACCGGGCGGTCGGCGTGAGCGCGATGATGCACGGCTACCTGGCGTTCGACGCCGCGGGCGAGCTGCTCGTGCCGTTCCGCACCTGGCGCAACACCTCGACCGGCCCCGCGGCCGAACGCCTGAGCGAGGCCCTCGGGTTCAACATCCCGCTGCGCTGGTCGATCGCGCACCTGTACCAGGCGGTCCTCGACGACGAGCCGCACGTGGCCGAGATCGCCGGCGTCACGACCCTGGCCGGCTACGTCCACCGTCGTCTGACCGGCCGGAACGTGCTGGGCGTCGGCGACGCGAGCGGCATGTTCCCGATCGAGGGCGGCCCCGTCGACAGCGGCCCCGGCGACCCGGGCGCGAAGGACTTCGACCACGCCATGCTCGCCACCGCGCAGGACCTGATCGGCGTGCCGGACCTGCGTTCCCTGCTGCCCGAGGTCCTCGTCGCCGGTGCCGAAGCCGGCGAGCTGACCCCCGAGGGTGCGGCCTGGCTCGACCCGACCGGCACGCTCGAACCCGGCGCACCGCTCTGCCCGCCGGAGGGCGACGCCGGAACCGGCATGGTCGCGACGAACGCCGTCGCCCCGCGCACCGGCAACGTCAGCGTCGGCACGAGCATCTTCGCGATGGTCGTGCTCGAGCAGCCGCTGACCACCGCGCACGAGGAACTCGACGTCGTCACCACCCCGGCCGGGGACGCCGTGGCGATGGTGCACTGCAACAACGGCGCGAGCGAGATCGCGAGCTGGGCCCGGGTGTTCGGGCGCTTCGCCGAGGCCTCGAGCGAGCGGACCGGCGCGACCCCGATCGGCATCGACGACGTCTACGCCACCCTGCTCGCCGAGGCCGTCGCCGACGACACCGACCCGGATGCCGGCGGGCTCCTCTCCTTCAACTACCTGGCCGGCGAACCCGTCACCCACGTCGAGGACGGCCGGCCCCTGCTGCTCCGCACCCCCGGCGCTCGCTTCACCCTCGGCAACCTGGTGCGCTCCGAGGTGCACGGCGCCTTCGCGACCCTGGCCATCGGCATGGACGTGCTGCACGGCGAACAGGTGCAGGTGGACCGGATGACCGCGCACGGCGGGCTCTTCCGCACGCCCGGCAGCCCGCAGCGGCTCCTCGCGGCGGCGTTGCGCGTGCCGATCGCGCTCGAGGAGACCGCGGGCGAGGGCGGCGCGTGGGGGATCGCCGTGCTGGCCGCCTACCTCGAGCACACCGACCAGCAGCTCGCCGACTACCTGTCCGACACCGTGTTCGGAGGGGACGCCGTGCACGTGGCCGAACCCGAGCCGGCGGACGTCGCCGGGTTCCAGACGTACCTGGACCGCTACCGGGCCGCACTGCCCGTGCAGGACGTCGCCGCGGCGGCGACCCGCCCCAGCGCGACCACAGGACCGACCGAAGAGACCGACGGCGCCGACCCGCGCCTCCAGACAGAGGAAGTGACCCGATGACGGACGCGATCGACGAGACCACACGCCAGGCGGTGGCGACGACGCGGGAGCGCGTCGCGCGCCTGCACGGCGAACTCGTCCGCTACGGCCTCGTGATCTGGACCGGCGGCAACGTCTCCGAGCGCGTGCCCGGCACGGACCTGTTCGTCATCAAGCCGAGCGGGGTGTCGAGCGACGACCTGACGCCCGAGAACCAGGTGGTCTGCACCCTCGACGGCCTGCCGGCCGAGGGCTGGGGCAACGAGCACGGCCCCTCCAGCGACACCGCCGCGCACGCCTACGTGTACCGGAACATGCCCGAGGTCGGCGGTGTCGTGCACACCCACTCGACGTACGCGACCGCCTGGGCCGCCCGCGCCGAGGCGATCCCGTGCGTGATCACAGCGATGGCGGACGAGTTCGGCGGACCCATCCCGGTCGGCCCGTTCGCGATCATCGGCGACGACTCGATCGGCCACGGCATCGTCGACACCCTGAGCGGCCACCGCAGCCGCGCGGTCCTGATGCAGAACCACGGCGTGTTCACGATCGGCAAGGACGCGAAGGACGCCGTCAAGGCGGCCGTGATGTGCGAGGACGTGGCACGGACCGTCCACATCGCGAAGCAGGGCGGCGAGGTCGTCCCGATCCCCGAAGCAGACATCGATCGACTCTTCGATCGCTACCAGAACGTCTACGGACAGAACCCCGAAGGAGCCATGCGATGACGCAGGACACCGCGACGCACGTCGACCCCCAGGAAACGCTCGACAGCTACGAGGTCTGGTTCCTCACCGGCTCCCAGGGGCTCTACGGCGAGGAGACTCTGCGCCAGGTCGAGGAGCAGAGCAAGGCCGTCCACGCGGAGCTCGCCGGACACCTGCCGGTGAAGCTCGTCTGGAAGCCCGTGCTCAAGGACGCCGACGGCATCCGCCGGGCCCTCATCGAGGCGAGCGCCGACGACAAGGTCATCGGCGTCACCACGTGGATGCACACGTTCAGCCCGGCCAAGATGTGGATCGGCGGCCTGCAGGCGCTGACCAAGCCGCTGCTGCACCTGCACACGCAGGCGAACGTCACGCTGCCCTGGGCGGACATCGACTTCGACTTCATGAACCTCAACCAGGCCGCACACGGCGACCGTGAGTTCGGCTACGCCCTCGCTCGCCTGGGCGTCCGGCACGCGACGGCCGTCGGCCACGTCTCGGACCCCCGCGTCCAGCAGCGCGTCGCGAACTGGACCCGTGCCGCCGCCGGCGCCGCGGCCGTCCGCGAGCTGAAGCTCACCCGCTTCGGCGACAACATGCGCTACGTCGCCGTCACCGAGGGCGACAAGACCGAGGCCGAGATCGAGCTGGGCGTGCAGGTCAACACGTGGGCCGTCAACGAGCTCGCGGCAGCGGTGGACGCCGCAGCAGCGGACACGGCAGCGGTCGACGCGCTCGTGGCGACCTACGAGCGCGACTACGACGTGGACCCGTCGCTCCGCAGCGCCGGCGGCGAACGGCACGCCGCGCTCCGCGACGGTGCCGCCATCGAGATCGGCCTCCGCACCCTGCTCGCGCAGAACGGCAGCGCCGCGTTCACCACGAACTTCGAGGACCTCGGTTCGCTCAAGCAGCTGCCGGGTCTGGCGGTGCAGCGCCTGATGGCCGACGGCTACGGCTTCGGTGCCGAGGGCGACTGGAAGACGGCGGTCCTGGTCCGCGCGATGAACGTCGCCGGCGCCGGCCTGCCCGGTGGCGCCTCCCTGATGGAGGACTACACCTACGACCTCACCCCGGGCGCCGAGAAGATCCTCGGGGCGCACATGCTCGAGGTCTCGCCGACGCTCACCACCACGAAGCCGACGCTCGAGATCCACCCCCTCGGCATCGGCGGCAAGGACGACCCGGTCCGCCTGGTCTTCACCGCCGACTCCGGCGAGGCCGTCGTCGTCGCGCTGTCCGACACCCGCGACGGCTTCCGCCTCACCGCCAACGTCGTCGACGTCGTGCCCCCGACCGAGGCCCTGCCGAAGCTGCCCGTGGGCCGCGCGGTCTGGGAGCCCCGGCCGTCGTTCCCCGTCGCCGCCGAGGCCTGGCTCACCGCCGGCGCCGCCCACCACACCGTCATGACGACGGCGGTCGGCCTGCAGGTCGTCGAGGACTTCGCGACCATGGTCGGCACCGAGTTCCTGGTCATCGACGAGCACACCACCGCACGCGGGTTCCGCGACGAGCTGCGTCTCCAGCAGACGTGGCACCGTCTCGACCGCGGCTTCTAGAGGAGTCAGGACCCACGATGGACGACGTGATCGCGGCCGAGCGCACCCGCACCAACTGGGCGGGCAACGTCACCTACCGCGCCTCAGCGCTGGCCCGGCCGACGTCGGTGGACGAGCTCCAGCAGTTCGTCGCCTCGACGCCGCGCCTGACGGCGCTCGGCTCGCGACACTCGTTCAACACCATCGCCGACACCGACGCCGTCCAGGTGTCACTGTCGGACCTGCCGCCCGTGCTCGACATCGACACGTCGCGTCGCGTCGTGCGGGTCGCCGCCGGCATGACGCACAGCCAGGTCGCGGCCGGTCTGGAGGCCCGTGGCTGGGCGCTCGGGAACCTCGCGTCCCTGCCACACATCTCCACGGCCGGGGCCGTCGCCACGGGGACGCACGGCTCCGGTGTGCGGAACCCGTCGCTCGCGCAGGCGGTGGTCGGCCTCGACGTCGTCCGTGCCTCCGGCGCGCTCGCGCACGTCGATGCCTCGTCACCCGACGGGCTGCTCGACGCCCACCGGGTGGGGATCGGCGCGCTGGGCGTCGTCACCGCGGTGGAGCTCGCGATCGAGCCGACGTTCCAGGTCGCCACGACGGTGCACCTCGACCTGCCGTGGGACGCCGTCGCCGCGCAGTTCGACCAGGTGATGTCCGACGCGTACTCCGTGTCGATGTTCACCTCGTTCGACGACCGCGGTGCCCGGCAGGTCTGGGTCAAGCACCGCGTCGACGAGGCCGCACCGACCGTCGACCTCGTGGCCCTCGGAGCCCGTTCGGCCTCGGGGCCGGTGCACCCGGGGGAGAACGACCCTGCCGGGGTCACCGAGCAGGGCGGCGTGCCGGGGCCGTGGTCGGAGCGACTGCCGCACTTCCGGTCCTCGTTCACCCCGTCGACCGGGGCCGAGATCCAGGCGGAGTACCTGATCCCCGCTGCCTCGGCGGTGGCGGCACTCGAGGCGCTCCGACCGCTGGCGTCGCTGTTCGCCCCGATCCTCATCGCCGCCGAGGTCCGCACCATCGCGGCCGACACCGCATGGCTCGCGCCGTCGTCCGGACGACAGTCGGTCGGCCTGCACTTCACGTTCCGTCGCGACGCCGCCGCCGTGGCCGCGGCGGTGGCCCGGATCGAGGACGTGCTCGAGCCCTTCGACCCGCGGCCGCACTGGGGCAAGGTCTCCGCGGCCAGTGCCGAGCGGCTGCACGAGGCGTACCCGCGGCTGTCCGACTTCGCCGCACTCGCCCGGGACCTCGACCCCACGGGGCGGTTCCGCAACGCGTTCCTGGCCCGCATCCTGTCCTGACGCGATGGACAGGTGTCCCGCACCACCGGCTGTGGTGCGGGACACCCGGGTCCTCAGTCCTTGCGGGACAGGTCGATCAGGAGCCTGACCACGGTCACGAGCAAGCTCGCGATCCCCAGCCAGGGCACCCGACGCCTGGACCGATCATCGGTGTCGTTCGACATCGCTGACCTCCTGGTGTCGTCGCCGGCTGACACGAGGAGCTTCGGCCGAGGGATGCGTCGCCGAGCGGGCTCGGCTACCATCGGTTCCGAGCGTTGGACTCGGGATGGTTGACGCATCCCTTGGCTTTCCACTCGGAAGGCGAATCGAGGCCCGGAACTGTTGTCGCAGTCCCGGGCCTCACGCTTTCGCCCAGGTCGCGCTCCGGCGGTGACGCGACCGGAGCCAGCCTCCGTGTATGTGTCCGCTGAAATGCAGCCCGAATCTCACAGGGGATCCCCATCGGATGCCCTGGCGAACCCCCGCCTCGGTGCCGGTCGTCCACATGTGAGGACGCAAAGGTGGGGACATGGCGAACCTCAACCGCATCATCGGCATGGCCTCCAAGGTCATCGACAAGCAGCTCCAGAAGCGTGGGCAGGGGGGAACCGCGCCCGGCGCCGGATCGCAGCAGGGCGGGACCGACTGGCGCGGCATCGTGCGCAGCGCCGCGGACAAGCTGACCGGCGACGACCGGAACCAGCAGCAGCAGCCGCAGCAGCAGTACGGCCAGCAGCCGTCGCAGCAGTACGGCCAGCCGCAGCAGTACGGCCAGCAGCCGTCGCAGCAGTACGGCCAGCCGCAGCAGTACGGCCAGCCGCAGCAGCACGCTGGCACGCCGCAGCACGGGGCCGACGCCGACAAGGTCGCCCTGGCGAAGTACGACTACCTGCTCCGCACCTCGTCGCCGGAGCAGCTCGAGCAGGTCCACCACGACGCCTTCGCGCGGCTCACCCCCGCGCAGCGCCAGCAGGTCCGTGACCGCCTGAACTCCGAGCTCCCGCCCCACGAGCACCTGCGCGACGACTCGGCGGGCGGCATGGCCCGTGCGATGACCCGCGGAGAGATGTCGCGTCCGGGTCTGGTTCGACGGGTCCTCGGCGGTTCCGGCCGCTCGGGCAACGGCAACGGCCGCGGCCGCGGCGGTGCCTTCGCCGGTGGCGCAGCGGTCGGTGCCGGCGCGATGGCGTTCGGTGGCCTCGCCGCCGCGGTGGCCGGGGGAGCGGTGCTCAGCGCTGCCGCCGGTCCGGTCCTGGCAGGAGCGGCCGACCTCGGCGTCGACTTCGAGGGCATCGCCTCGGGCATGGGCGACCTCGGGCTCGGTGACCTCGGCGGTGGCGTCGAGGGACTCCTCGGCGAGGGCGAGCAGCTCCTCGGCGGGTTCGGCGAGCAGGCCGCGGGCCTCGGGGAGCAGGCGTCCGGGCTCGGCGAGCAGGCGTCGAACCTCGGCAACGACTTCCTCGGCGGGCTCTTCGACCGCTGACGCTCCGTGGTGCGAACGCATCGGGAATAGCGGGACGGCGTCCGGCGCTTGCAATGTTTCGTCGTGCGTCGTCCGACGCACGCGAGATTCGGACGGGCCACCGTCGCGGTGTCAGGATGGACGCCGCCCGGCGGGTGCACCGTTCCGCCGTCGCAGCGACCGCCACCGCGATCGCGACCCCCTTCCCCGAGGAGCAGCACCGTCATGAGACGCCCCAACCGCCTGACGATCACCGCGGCCGTCGCCGCAGCAGCAGCCCTGGTCCTGACCGGCTGCTCGGGTGGGGGTTCGTCCGACGACGGCGCCGAGGGCACGGCCAAGGGCGGCACGCTCAACATCCTGACGCCGCAGACCTCGTTCCACCTCGACCCCGCGACCAGCCAGAGCCTCGGCATCACGTCGATGGGCCTCGTCGCCCGACGGCTCACCACGTGGGACGTCGAGCCGGGCAAGACGGCGAAGGTCGTCCCCGACCTGGCGACCAACACCGGGGTCTCGAGCGACGACGGCAAGACCTGGACCTACACGCTGAAGGACGGCGTCGAGTTCCAGGACGGCACGCCGATCACCACGAAGGACATCAAGTGGGGCATCGAGCGCTCGTTCGCGCCGACCCTGAGCGGTGGCCTGAGCTACCACAAGTCGCTCCTGGTCGGTGGTGACTCCTACAAGGGCCCGTTCGACGGCAAGTCGCTCGACAGCATCGAGACCCCGAACGACAAGACCATCGTCTTCAAGCTGAACGACGCGTACGGCGACTGGCCGTGGCTCGCGTCGATGCCCGCGTTCACCCCGGTGCCCGAGGGTGACGGCAAGGACACCGGCGCCTACGACCTGAAGCCGGTCGCGTCCGGTCCGTACCAGGTGCAGTCGAACACGCAGGGCTCGCAGGTCACGCTCGTCCGCAACAAGAACTGGAGCGCGAAGACCGACGAGGTCCGCACCGCCGGCCCGTCGAAGATCGTCTTCAAGGAGAGCCAGGACCAGTCCACGGCGACGCAGACGCTCATCGCGGACAACGGCGACGCCAAGAACTCGTTCGGCGCCATCTACCTGGGTGCCGCCGAGCTCAACCAGGTGCGCAGCAACCCGGCCGCCCAGGACCGCCTCGCCACCTCGAAGGCCGGCCCGATCAGCTACATGGCGATCAACACGCAGCGCGGTGAGCTCAAGGACCTCAAGGTCCGCCAGGCGCTGCAGTACGCGGTCGACCGCAAGTCCTTCCGGATCGCCGCCGGCGGCGCGATCGCCGGCTCGTACGCCTCGACGCTCATCACCCCGGGCATCGCCGGACGCCAGGACTACGACCTGTACAAGACGAAGGCCACCGGTGACGTCGACAAGGCGAAGGAGCTGCTCAAGGAGGCCGGCGTCAGCAACCTGAAGCTGACCCTGGTGACGCAGAACGACCCGACGTACCTCGCGCAGGCGCAGGCGCTGCAGTCCGGCCTGAAGCGTGCCGGCATCGCCGTGACGCTCAAGCCGCTCGACTACGACTCCTTCACGCAGGCGACCACCAACGGCACCGACTTCGACCTGTCGCTGTCGAGCTGGCAGCCGGACTTCCCGAGCGCGAACGCCAACCTCCAGCCCCTGTACGACTCGTCGCAGATCGGTGGCGGCGGCTACAACGTCTCGAAGTACAGCAACCCCGAGGTCGACGCCCTCATCGCGAAGGCCAGCTCCACGGTCGACCAGGACGACGCGCAGAAGCTCTGGGCCCAGGCGGACCAGAAGATCATGGCCGACGCCCCGGTCGTGCCGCTGATCTACGCGAAGCAGTCCTTCCTCGCCGGTTCGAACGTGCAGAACTTCCAGATCGCGGACTTCCCGGCGTACCCGAACTACCTCAAGGTCTCGCTCAAGCAGTGACCGAACCGATCCTGCAGGTCGAGGGGCTCCGCGTCGCGTTCGGCGACGCGGAGCCCGTCGTCCGTGACGTCTCCTTCGACCTGACGCCCGGCCGGGTCCTCGCCCTGGTGGGGGAGTCCGGCTCGGGCAAGTCCGTCAGCGCCATGAGCGTGCTCGGGCTCCTGCCGCCGCAGGCCTCGGTGTCGGGCAGCGCCCGGTTCCGTGGCGAGGAACTCATCGGTGCCCCCGTCGAGACGGTCCGCGCCGTCCGGGGTGCGGGCATCGGCGTGGTGTTCCAGGAGCCGATGAACTCGTTCACGCCCGTCCTGTCGATCGGCACGCAGATCGCCGAGGCCGTCCGAGCCCACCCGACCGGGCTCGACCGCGCCGGGGTCCGGGCACGCGTCGACGAACTGCTCCGCGACGCCGGGCTCACCGACCCGGAGCGCATCCGGAAGGCCTACCCGCACGAACTGTCCGGCGGCCAGCTCCAGCGCGCGATGATCGCGATGGCCCTGGCCGGTGACCCGGTCGCACTCTTCGCCGACGAGCCCACGACCGCGCTCGACGTCACCGTGCAGGCCGGCATCCTCGACCTGCTGCGGCGGCTCGGCCGCGAGCGCTCCCTCGCCGTGCTGCTCATCACCCACGACATGGGCGTGGTCGCCGACGTCGCGGACGACCTGCTGGTGCTGCGCCGCGGCGACCCGGTCGAGCACGGGACCGTCGCCGAGGTCTTCGCCCACCCGACCGCCGACTACACGCGCGAACTCCTCGCGGCCGTCCCCAGCCTGGAGGCGCGCCCCGGGTCCGCAGCGCCGGCCGCGGGCCCGGACGCCCGGGCCGGCGAGCCCAGCTCACGCGCCCAGCGACAGCTCACGGCTCCGGGCGCGCGTGAGGTGTCGCCCAGCGCGAAGACCGCTGCGGTGACCGACGAGGCGGACGCGAGTCGCGCCTCCCGGCCGCTCGTGGCGCGCCTGCGCGACGTCGCCGTGCGGTACTCGCGCCGAGGCGGACCGACCGTGTCCGGCATCGACCTCGACCTGCATGCCGGCGAGACCGTCGGCCTGGTGGGCGAATCCGGTTCGGGCAAGTCCACGATCGGGCGCGCGCTCGCGGGCCTGGTGCCCGTCGTCGCCGGCTCGGTCGAGGTGGACGGCAGCGACCTGCGCACCGCTCGCGGACGACGACTGCGCGAGCTGCGCAGTCGGGTCGGCATCGTGTTCCAGGACCCGGCGTCGTCGCTCAACCCGCGGCAGACCATCGGCTGGAGCATCGCGGAACCGCTGCTCGTGCACGGCACCGACTCCGCCGCCGACCGTGCCGAGCGGGTCCGTGAACTGCTGACCGCCGTGCAGCTCGACCCGACGTGGGCCGAGCGGTTCCCGCACCAGCTGTCGGGCGGCCAGCGGCAGCGCGTCGCCGTCGCGCGTGCGCTCGCACTGCGGCCGGCACTCGTCATCGCCGACGAACCGACCTCGGCACTCGACGTGACGGTGCAGGCCGCCGTGCTCGACCTGCTCGCCGGGCTGCAGCGGGAGTTCGGCTTCGGCATGCTGCTCATCAGCCACGACCTCGCCGTCGTCCGCCAGCTCGCCGACCAGGTGATCGTTCTGCGCGACGGCCGGATCGTCGAACGGGGGAGCACCGACGCCGTGCTCGACGACCCGCAACAGGACTACACGCGCATGCTGCTCGCCGCAGCGCCCGTCGCCGATCCCGTGCGACAGGCCGCTCGCCGCGAGGCGTGGCGCGCGTGGGAAGGAGTGGCCTCGTGACGGCCAACGTCGTCGACCGACCGGTCGCACCGTCCGGCCGGACCACCGGCTTCCGGGCCGTGGTGCGACGCGTCCGGCAGGACCGCTGGGCGGTGGCTTCAGCCGTCGTCATCGCGGTGTTCCTGGTGGTCGCCGTGGCGGCCCCGCTGATCGCGAAGGCGTCCGGGCAGGACCCGTACTCGTACGACATCGACGCGCTCAACTCGTTCGGTGCGCCGCGCGGTCCGGGCGGCGGCATCAGCGGCGAGCACTGGTTCGGCGTCGAGCCCCTGACCGGGCGCGACCTGTTCTCGATCGTCACCTACGGTGCTCGGACGTCGCTCGGCATCGGACTCGCCGCGACCCTGGTGTCGATCGTCATCGGCGTGCTCGTCGGCGTCACGACCGGGTTCTTCGGCGGCTGGTACGACCGGGTGCTCTCGCGGGTCGTCGACGTGATCTTCGGGTTCCCGTCGCTCGTGTTCATGATCGCCCTCACCGCGATCGTGCCGTCGTCGTTCCCCAAGCCCGTGCTCGTCGTGCTCGTCATCGGGTTCTTCGGCTGGCCGGCCGTGGCCCGTGTCGTGCGGGGGCAGACGCTGTCGCTCGTCAGCCGCAACTACGTCGTCGCTTCCACCGCGATGGGTGCCGGCCGGTGGCACGTCATCCGCACGCAGCTGCTGCCGAACCTCGCCGCGACGATCACCGTCTACGCCACCATCTCGATCCCGTCGATGATCGGTGCCGAGGCCGCGCTCTCGTTCCTGGCCGTCGGCGTCAACCCTCCGACGCCGTCGTGGGGTCGCAGCATCGGCGACGCCATCGGCTGGGTGCAGACCGATCCCATGTACCTCGTGTTCCCCGGAGCCGCACTGTTCCTCATCACCCTCGCCTTCAACGTGCTCGGTGACGCCCTGCGCGACGCCCTCGACCCGCGAGGGGGCACCGCGTGAACGCCGCCACCCTGCGGTTCCTCGCGATCCGCGTGCTCGGGGCCGCCGTCGTGCTGCTCGTCGTCGCGGCCATCACGTACGCGCTCTTCATGCTCCTGCCGACCAACCCGGCCCGGGCGATCTGCGACAAGCCCTGCACGCCGGACCGGCTGCGAGAGGTCCAGGCGTTCCTCGGCACCGACAAGCCCTGGCTCGCACAGTTCGGCGCCTACCTGGCCGGCATCTTCACCGGCCGGACCTTCGGCAGCGGCAACAGCGTCATCGAGTGCGCGGCGCCGTGCTTCGGGTACTCGTTCCAGCTGCACGAGAGCGTCACCGAGCTGATCCTGGCGCGCCTGCCCGTCACGGCCTCGATCGCCGTGGGCGCCGCCGTGCTGTGGCTCGTCGCCGGGGTGTTCGGCGGCACCGTCTCGGCGCTGCGCCGCGGCACCTTCGTCGACCGGGCCGTCATGACGGTCGCGGTCGCCGGTGTCTCGTCTCCGGCGTACCTGGTCGGGCTGCTCGGCATCCTGCTGTTCGGGTTCGTGCTCGGGATCCTGCCGACCAGCGGCTACGTGGCCTTCGGTGACGACCCGGTCGGCTGGTTCACCCACCTGATCCTGCCGTGGTGCGTGCTCGCCTTCATCAGCGCGGCGATCTACGCCCGCTTGACCCGCGGCGAGATGCTCGAGTCGATGTCGCAGGACTTCGTCCGGACCGCCCGGGCCAAGGGGCTGCGGGAGCGACAGGTCGTCGTGCGGCACGGGCTCCGGACCGCGATCCTGCCCGTGGTGACGCTGTTCGGGCTCGACCTCGGGTCGCTGCTCGGTGGTGCGGTCATCACCGAGAAGGTGTTCTCGATGCAGGGCCTCGGCGCGCTGCTCATCGACGCGGTGCACACGCTCGACCTGCAGGTGGTCGTCGGCTTCACGCTGTTCTCGGCGCTGCTGATCGTCACGGCGAACGTGATCGTCGACGTGGTCTACGCGTTCGTCGACCCGCGGGTGCGGCGCCGGGCGTAGGCCCGCCGCACGCTCCGGTCGTGTGGTGCGAGGTTCCGTACTCCGTGCGAGCGCGTCCGCCTGCCACGGAATCGGGAACCTCGCACCAGAGCGCGTCAGCCCGCGCGCCCCACCACCCGGGCGACGTCCATCAGAAGTACGTGATGCCGTGCGGCGTCCGCGGCGGCAGCAGCATCGCGCGGAGCAGCTCCACCGACGCCGGATCCGCAGCGCGGACGAGCCCCGCGGCGGCCAACGTGACGGGGGAGACCGAGCCGATCAGCAGCGCACCGAGCTCCGCGACGTCGAGCTGGACGTCAGACCCGGCCACGTCGACGTCGTCGGCGATGCGCGTGACGGTGCCACGGGCCTCCTGGACGTCGAGGCGGTACGTGCCGGTGGTGAAGCCGAGCGCGTCGGTGACCCCGAGTGTCAGCGACCCGTCGACGGCGAACGGCCGCGAGGCCAGCACCGCCGGCACGTCGAGCACGCGCAGCCAGACGTGGTCCTCTTCGTGGTCGACGTCGTACGCACGGTTGTCGCCGAGCGCCGCGACGATGGGGTCGTCGAGGCGTGAGCGGTTGTACTTCACGACGTCGTTGAGGTCGACCGAGAGCAGGAACTCCCACAGGGCGGTGTAGGCCTGGTCGTCCGCGTACACCAGGTCGACGATCTCGAGCGCGGTGTCGGAACCGCGGTCCTCCTTGACGCGCCAGGTCACGTAGCCGTCGACCTCGTCGGAGCCCTCGGGACGGTGCACCGCCGCACGGACGTCCTTCGCCTTCTGCCCGTCGTGGCTGAGCAGGCCGAACGCGATCGGCCAGGTTCCGGTGTTGCGGACCATCGAGCCGGGGGTGCGGACGTGGAACCGGTCGAAGACGGCCTTGCCCGGGCCGTCGGCCAGCCACTGCGGCGTGACGACCGACACCGTGCCGGAGGTCGGGGCGAGCAGGGGGAGCGCGCGCTCGCGGCGGACGTGCACGGCACGCTCGCGGATGGCGCAGCCGAAGCCGAAGCGGCGGTAGATGGTGCCCTCGGACGCGGTCAGCGACGCGACGGCGTAGCCCTCGGCGACCCCGCGCTCGAGCGCGTGCGTCATCATCCGGCGCAGGATGCCGCGGCGACGCTCGGTCGGGCGGACGGTGACCGCGGAGATCGCCTGCGTGTCGACGGAGGACCCGTCGCCCCAGCTCAGCGCCTTGCGGAACCACGTGAAGGTGCCGGCCGGCCACGTCTCGTCGACGGACCCCGGGAACGGCTCGCGCACGTAGACCCCGAGGAACGTCTCTTCGTCGGCGATGAAGTGCGACGCCATGCGGGCTGCGCCCTCGGCGTCGGGGTCGGCTTCGTGGAAGCCCATCCCGACGGCCTGCATCCACGCTGCCGTCTCGGCGTTCGGTGCCCCCTTGTCGTCCGTCCCGGGCGCGAACTCGCGCAGCTCGTAGCGGTCGTCGAATGCCTCGTTGCTCACGTTCCGACACTATCGGGACCGGGTGACGTCACGACAGACGCGTGGTCTGTCCGGTCGGACTGGAGGCCCGGATCGCGTCCGGCGGACGGGCTGCGGGGTGCGGGTGGCCGGTTCGGGTGCCGGGTTCGGGTGCCGCGGACGCACGGTGCGGGATGCAGGGCGGGCCGCACGGTGCTGAGTTCGTGGGTCGGGGCGGTCGCGGTGGTTCGGTGCGGGGTCGTGGCGGGGCACGGGGCGGGCAAGTTCGCACGGGTCGGGCGATCCGGCACCGCACGACGAACCCCGCACCGTGCGATTCCGTGGCCGCTGGCCGCGTCAGTCGGTCGCGCCCCGCGGGGGATCGACGAGCAGCCCGACACGGTCGTCCAGGTAGTCGGCGAGGGGGACTGCGGTGCCGGCGGTCGGGGACCACCGGACCGACGGCACGTCGTCGGCGATGAAGAGCACGCCCTCGGCGCCGACCAGGGAGTCGTCGACGGCGATCGGGACGGCTCCGTGGTTCACCGTGTCACCGGCACCGAAGTGCCCCTTCGCGGCGGCGGCTCGGTAGGCGCGGCGGACCTCGGCGGAGACCGACTGGTACTGCGACCGACCGGGTTCGGTGACGCGGGTGATCGACCCGGTGGCCCAGACACGGCCGGCGGTCTCGGGGGACGACCCGATCAGGAGTGCTCCGACCCGCCACACCCGGCCGAGCGGTCGCATCGTCGGGTCACGACGGATCCCGAGGACGGCCTTCGGCTGCACGTACTCGCCGAGTGCTTCGTCCGGGACGTCCGCGGCGCGGAGCCGTCGGGCCGCTGCGTCGAGGAGCTCCCGCGCCCGCTGCACTCCGTCCGTCACGTCCACCGAGCCTAGACCGGGTGGTGGCCGTCGTCTCGGTCCTGTTCTCGCTGGTGGTCCGCTCGACGTGGTGCGCTGCGCTGCGGCGTCCGTGGCTGGTGCCGGCGCGGTTCGTGCCGGCGCGGCGACGACGCGCGGCACTCACGAAGCCCGCGGTCATCATCACCGCCCCGTACGTCAGGAGCACGCCGGCGACCGCGGGGATCAGCCAGCTCCGCGACCCGTTGACGACCTGGTTGACGATGCCGATCTCCGGCACGGAGTACCAGACCACGCCGCGGATCTGCACGGCGGTGACCGGTGCCGGGTCGGCCTCGGCGTTGTTGTCGCCCTTGAGCACGAAGGTCCGCTCGCCGTCCGATGACGACGACACCGAGACCACGCGGTGGCTGACGACCGCGGGCTGGCCGGACACGATCTGGTAGGTCACGACGTCGCCGACCCGGATGTCGTCGATCGGGGTCGGACGGACCACGAGCAGGGTCCCCGGCGGCAGTGTCGGCTCCATCGACTGCGTCAGGACGGTGAGTGGCATCGAGCCGGTGGCCTTCGGCACGACGATCAGCACGACCGCCAGGGCCGCGACGAGCAGCAGGAGTCCGGTACTGAGACCGAGCACGACGGCGTGGACGACGGCGCGCCAGCCGGAGCGCGGGGTGGGGGTGCTCATGCGCCGCATCGGATCGCCGCCCCGTTGTCCTGCGTGAAGAGCGTGACCTTGCCGGTGCCCGCGACGGTGCTCGTGGGGTTGCCGGCGCTGTCGAGCACCTTGACGGTGACGGTCAGCGTGCCAGCGGTGCCGGCGCTCGCGGGGACGTCCGGCGGGGCGATCGTGATGAACGCGGAGTAGTCCTGCGCCTTCTGCCCGACCGGGGTCGAGCCGACGAACGCGCCGTACCAGGTGTCCATCGGCCGGTTCGCGGCGTCCCACCGGATCTCGACGTACCAACCGCCGTGGTCCGTGCAGACCAGCGAGGGCGTGGTGTCGACGGTCGCTGCCGGGGTGGTCAGGGTGAAGCCGCCGGCGACGACGCCCGAGGTCCAGGTGCCGCTCGTGACGGTGAGGTTGACGTTCACCTTGGCGGTCGAGCCGGCCGGGGCCGATGACTGCAGGGTGCTGCGGGTGCACCAGACGGCGGAGGCGCCGGCGGCGAGCTTCGCGCTCATGCTCGGCAGCGACGCCCAGGTGCCGGTGACGGACCCGGTGCCGACGGCCGTGCTCGTGGTGCAGCCCGCGGTCGAGGCGACCGGCCAGGCGACGACGGTGACGGCCTTGGCGAGCGCGGTCGAGCTGCCGGACACGACGGAGACCGTGGTGGTGGCGGTGCCGGCGAGGGTGCCCGAGTCGGTCAGGGTGATCGGCTTCGTCGTCGAGGTGACGCTCGACGAGAACGCCGTGGTGAGGGCGCTCGTGCCGCTGATGGACGCCGCGACCGTGCCGACCGTGGTGCTCGCCGCGGTGGTGCCCGACGCGCTCCACAGTGCCCACGCGGCGCTCGAGGTGCCACCGACGAACACGGCGGTGAGGAGCACGGCGACGAGGAGCCGGAGGCGGCGGTTCATGCGGAGACCTGCGTTCCCGTGACGGTGAGGGTGAAGTCGGTGGTGGCGCCGGCGACGCTCTGCGGGGCGTCGGCGTCGAGGGCCATCTCGAGGCAGGCGATGCCGCTGACCCCGGCCGGCAGGGTGAAGGACCCGGTGCCGGTGTCGAAGGTGGCGAGCCGCGCGCTCGTGCCGGTGAGTCCGGGCACGCACTTCGCGGCCGAGGACACCATCGCGAGGTGGAGCGTCAGCTCACCGGTCGCCGCCGCGACGGACGACTTCGAGGCCGTCGTCGTGACGCGCATGGACAGGGGGATCGACCCGGTGTTCCGCACCGTGAAGGTGCCGGTGGTACTCGTGCCCGGCCCGAGGACCGCGGTGTTCATCGCCGTGGTGCTGCCGACGGTGATGGTCGCCGTGGCGGAGCGCACCGTGGTGGCTGCCGTGCTGGCGGTCCCGTTCCAGAGGGCGTACGTGCCGCCGGCGCCGAGGAGTGCTGTTCCGACCGCGACGACCAGGGCGATCGCGACCGGCCACACCCAGCGGTACCGTCGGGCTGCGCGGTGGCGTCCCGTCGTCCGTGGTGTGGCGGTCATGTGCGTGCTCCTGGTCGTCGTGGTCGGTGGGGTGCGATCGGGGGATCAGGAACCGATCGCGGTCTGGGTCAGCGTGAAGGCCAGCGCGCTGAGGTTGATCGAGCCGCCCTGACCGGTGGTCGCCGACGAGGGGAGCGTCACCGTGAAGACGACCTTGACGGTCGACGTGGAAGAGGACGGCGAGACCACGAAGGTGTTCGTGTTCGACGAGGACTGCACGACCGAGGCGCTCGTCGACGTGACGGCCAGCGTCTTCGTCGTGGCGGCGAGCAGCGCGGCGTCACCGGTGATGCTCTGGTTGGCGTAGGTCAGGTTCGCCTTGAGGTCCTGGCCGGTCGCGCCGATGTTCAGCGTCTGGGTGAACTGGAACGTGTTGCCCGGGACCATCAGGGCCTTCGTCGGGTCGATCGCGGTGGAACGACCGTTCGTGATGTCCGTCCACGCGCCGTCGTTGTTGGCGCTCAGCGTCAGGGTGCCGGCGCTCACGGCGGACGCGGCGCTCGAGGCGCTGGCGTTCCAGAGGGCGAACGTGCCCGCACCGCCGAGGAGGAGTGCGACGCCTGCTGCGCCGGCGATGGCACCGGTGACGATCTTGTGCATGGGGTGGTTCCGTTCCTGCGTGCTCGGGGCACGCTGAAGCCCACCGGGGACATTCGGGCGTCGTGTCCGGTGGGGAGGTTGTCATCGACCCAGTGGTTGGAGGGGGTCGCGGCTGACCGGTGCCGAGAGCGGTCGCCGGGCCTCGGAGCGCATGTGCTGCTGCTCGGGCGGGCTGGACTCGCTCTGGTGACGACGTTAGCTGTCCCCCAAAGTGCCGACAAGCGAGAACGAGCGTTCACCCGGACCCCAGAACAGGGGTCATTTTTGTCCCCGCTAGGGAGGACATGCTTTGTACCCCGCTTTCTGGGTGCGCGCTCCGTGTATGCAGAGTGATCACAGAAGGAATGCCGGTACGCACGGCGTCGTTGCACCGTCCGGAAACGAGGAGGGCCCATGGACATCGTGCGCTGGTTGTTCGACGCGCAGATCGTCATCGGCGACCAGACGGTGCTCTGGCGCGAGGTGATCGGCAACGTCTTCGGGCTGCTCAGTGCCCTCGGTGGCATGCGCCGGAAGGTCTGGGCCTGGCCGGTCGGACTCGTTGGCAACGCCCTGCTCTTCACCGTCTTCATGGGTGCGCTCTTCGACACCCCGAACCCCGTCAACCTGCTCGGGCAGGCCGGCCGCCAGGTCATGTTCATCATCGTGAGCATCTACGGCTGGTACCGGTGGACGCACCGCCCCGAGGACGCGACGACCGTGATCGACCCGCGCTGGGCCTCCTGGCGGACCCGTCTGCTGCTCGTCGTCGGCATGGTCGGCGGCACCGCCCTGCTGACCCCCGTCTTCCGCGCGCTCGGGTCGTACGAGCCGGTGTGGAGCGACGCGTGGATCTTCGTCGGATCGCTGCTCGCCACGTACGGCATGGCGAAGGGGTGGGTCGAGTTCTGGCTCATCTGGGTGGCGGTCGACCTGGTCGGCGTGCCGCTGCTGTTCTCCGCCGGGTACTACGCCTCCGGGTTGATGTACGTCTTCTACGGCGTCTTCACCCTGACCGGGTTCTTCGTGTGGATGCGCCAGCGGGTCCCGCCTCCGGCGGCGCCCGTCACCGTCGGCTGACCGCTGTGATCACGACGCGCTGACGCGGCCGGGAGCACGGCCCCCGCTCTGGGACGAGACAAACGGCCCGGAATGCGCTGCAATGGTCGGATGGAACCCCTGCACGGCGAACGCGTCGAGGACGACGAGTCCCTCGCAGAGCGCACGGTGCGCGCGGCCATCCGCGCCTACCGGTTGCACCCGTTCGACACCGTCGACGCGGCGGTCGTCGCCGAGGTGGCCGGTATCCCGCTCGAGACCGTCGAGCGGCTGTTCCCGACCTGGCACGCCCTGCTCCTGGTCACCTACGACCGGTGGGCGCAGCTGCGGGGGACCCGGCGGAAGAACCCGCCGACGTGCACGATCGAGCACGTCCGCCTGACCCTGGCCGAGGACGTCGCCGACCCCGGGCTCGTCCGGGTGCTCGCGGGGCTGATCACCGTGGCCAGCTCGGAGTCGGGGTTCGCCGAACTGTTCCGCAAGCGGTTCGAGGAGTACGCCGAGCAGCTGACCGTCGGGCTGCAGCGCGACTTCGACAAGGGCTCGGAAGAGGCCGGCATCCCCGCGTACCAGGCTGCGACCCAGCTGCTCGCCGTGTACGAGGGGCTGCAGATCCAGATGCTGGTCCGCCCGCACATCGACGTCCTGGTGGAGTTCGACCGCGCGGCGAACACCCTGCGCCAGGGATGGAAGCGGCACGCCGTCCCGTCGTGGGACCTCGACGAGGCACCCGTCCGCGTCTGAGCGCAGCGGCAAGCTCTCCGGTTTAAAAAGTGCTTGCCAAACTGGAAAGTACTTGCAACACTGGTGTCAACGAGAGGGGACACCATGGAGGACACCACCGCACGACCCGGACCCGCCGAGGCGGCCCGACTGCTCGACCAGGCGGACCGGATCGGCCGACGTGCGCACGACGCCGTCCGCTGGCCGTACGTCACGTTCATCACCGCGCTCGGCGTCGCGACGTCGCTCGGCACGCTCGGCATGGGGCTCACGACCGGGGACGCGTTCGCCGCCGTCTACGTCGGCACCCTCGTCGCGCTGTTCGCCCTGGTGGTGTTCTTCATGGTGAGCATCCGCGGCCGCTCGGCCTTCGCCCGGAGCCGCCGCTGGACCGTCTACATCGCCAGCTGGGCGGTGACCTACCTGGCGGCGATCGCCGTGGTCGGGTGGCTGCACGGGTCGGTGCTCTGGTCGGGCATCACCTCGGGGCTCGTGCTGCTGGTCGCGCTCGTCTGTGCGGCGCGCGAGGCCCGCTCGTGAGCACCACCGACCGGGTGCACCCGCGGCACGAGCTCGACGACCTGCTGCAGCACCCCGTGCGCTTCTCGGTGATCGCCGCCCTGACCCGCGCGGGCACCCTCGGGTTCCGCGAGGTGCGGGACGCGGTCGAGGTCAGCGACTCGGTGCTGAGCAAGCAGGTCTCCGCGCTCGAGGCGGCCGGCTACGTGTCGGTGGGGAAGCGCTTCGTCGGCAAGACCCCCCGGACGTCGATCACCCTGACCGCGTCGGGTCGGGCCGTCTGGGCCGCCCACCTGGACGCGCTCCGCCGCATCGCCGCCGGCTGATCAGCGGGGGATCAGCCCCGCCGCCCCCGCCGCCACGACAGCATCTGCCGGACCGTCACCTTCGACCCGTACTGCGCGACCGAGTGCCGGAACAGGTATTCCGCGAACCACAGCAGCAGCCCGGCGACGACGAACACCTCGACGATGCAGACCACCGACTCCGTCACGGTCAGGGCACCGACGGCGTTCCGCACCATCGCGGTGATCGGGGTGAAGGTCGGGAAGTACGTGAAGAACTGCGCGACGGGCGACGTCGGCGTCGTCATCACGAAGAACGCCGCGTACAGGGGGATGATCAGCGCGAAGATCGCTGCCGACTGCAGGGCCGAGGCGTCCTTGATCGACGGGACGGCGGCCCCGACGGCGACGAACAGCCCGGACGCCAGCAGCACCCCGCCGACGAGCAGCAGCGCCCCGGTCACCATCCGCCACGGGTCGACCGTCAGTCCACCGAGCTGCGACGACACCAGCGGCAGAGCGACGAGCAGCCCGACCAGGCCGGGCACGACGAACACGCTGACCTGCACGAAGCCGACGAGCAGCATCGCGATGACCTTGCCGCGGATCAGGTCCCCCGCGGTCACCGTGGTCAGGATCATCTCGGAGATCCGGTTCTCCTTCTCCTCGACCACGACCGTGACCATCCGGGCGGCGAGCAGGATGACGAGCCCGAAGAACGCGGCGACGAACAGGAACGGCGGCACGACGGACAGCCAGCCCGGGGCAACCCGGCCGTCCGCGTAGGTGGTGACGTCGGTGGCGGGCGGACTGCGGAGCAGCTGCACGGTCTCGGGGTCGTCGACCGAGGCGGCGACGCTCTGCTCGAGCACCCGCTCGGCCAGCGACGAGTACACCCCGTTCGCGAAGAGTCCGCGGTCGGCGGCGTCGACCCGGATGGCCGTCGTGGACGGCGACGACGGGAACATGATGAAGGCGTCGAGGTCACCGGATCGAACGGCGGCGCGGTCGGCGGCGGCGTCGGTGGACGGCGTCCCACCCCACTTCGCGGCCACGGACTCCGACACCAGGCCGGACTCGTCGACGTAGTGGAACGGGGTCTTCGTGGCCGACGACCCGGACACCACGGAGTTGGTGCCCGCGGCCTGCCCGATGCCGACGAGCAACGAGACGACCACGATGACGACCGGCAGCGCGAGGGTGCCGATCCAGAACGCGGGCTTCTTGACTGCGCGGACGAACTCGAACCGGACGACCGTGCCGAGGTTGCTCATGCCGCCGCCCCGTCGGTCGACGCCGCAGCCAGGGCGTCGTGCCCGTAGACCTGCACGAAGATCTCGTCGAGCGGGATCCGGCGCATCTCGAACGCGGTGACGTGCACCCCGGCCGCGACCAGTTCTGCCAGGACGTCCGCACCGTCCGGAGCGGCCGCCTGGGTCGGGACGAGGTAGGCGACGTGCCCCTCGTGGCGCGCGAGCCGGTACAGCGGTGACTTCGGTACGGGGCCGTCGAGCCCCACGCGGGCGACGGCGCCGCCGAAGGCGTCCTGCACGTCGGGCACGGATCCGTACGCGGCGGCCCGGCCGTCCTTGAGCAGCAGGATGCGGTCGCAGAGTCGCTCGACCTCGTCCATGTGGTGCGTCACGAGGACCACGGTCGCGCCGTCGGCCTTCCGTTCGTCGACCAGGTCGAGCAGGAGTCGCCGGTTCACGGGGTCGAGGCCCTTGGTCGGTTCGTCGAGGATGAGCAGCCGGGGCTGGTCCATGATGGTGATGCCGAGCTGCACCTTCTGCTGCTGCCCGCCGGACAGCTTGTCGACGCGCAGCTTCGCGCGGTCGGCGAGCCCCACCCGGGCCAGGTAGTCCATGCTCCACGCGGTCGCCTCGGTACCGCGGAGCCCGCGCAGGCGCCCGAAGTAGGTCATCACGTCGATGACGGACTCCTTGCGGTACAGCCCGCGCTCCTCGGGCAGGTAGCCGATGCCGCCGGTGGCCGGCCGGTAGGGGCGGCCGTCGATCGTCAGCGCGCCCGCCGTCGGGGTGGTGATGCCGAGCAGGGCCCGGATCGTCGTGGTCTTGCCGGAGCCGTTGCTGCCGAGCAGCCCGAACGTCTCGCCGGGGGCGACGTCGAACGACAGCCCGTCGACCACGTTGCGGTCCCCGAACCGCATCACGAAGTCCTGCACGCTGATGCTCGCCCCGCTCATGCGGCGACCCTACCGGGACTTCCTTCCCAGGACGGCCGCGATGGAATGCGAGAACGGGCGTACCTGGTCAGAACTCTCGACCCGGTACGCCCGCTTCCGGCAGGTACGCCCGTTTCCGGCAGGTACGCCCGTTTCCGCCGGGTATGCCCGTTTCGCCCAGGTACGCCCCGACAGGCGGACGGGAGGCGCGGTGCCAGCTGGCACCGCGCCTCCCGTCCGTCATCCGGTCGCGCCCAGGGCGCGGCTCGCGTCAGGAACGCAACCAGGCCGTCCCCACGCCCGACAGGGCGCCGTCGACCACCGGGGCCGAGGCGAGCAGCAGCTCGCCGGCCGGCAGCGCGAAGGGCTCGTCGCCGAAGACCGTCACGCTCGTCCAGCCGTTCGGCCGACGGAACGCGAGCACGTCGTCGCGGCCGGTCTCGATCCACTCGAGCTGTTCCTCGGACTGCAGCTGGCCACGCAGGCCGAGCGCCTTCCGGTACAGGTTGAGCGTGGAGTCGGGGTCGGCGTCCTCGGCCTCGACGCTGGAGTCGGCGAACCACGCCGGCTGCGGCAGATGCGAGCCGTCCGGACCGAAGCCGAACGACGAGCCGGTGCGCGTCCACGGGATCGGCACGCGGCAGCCGTCACGACCGACGTCGACGCCCGGGTTGCGGAAGAACGCCGGGTCCTGGCGGTCGGCGTCCGGGATGTCGCCGACCTCGTGCAGCCCGAGCTCCTCGCCCTGGTACAGGTAGGCGGAGCCGGGCAGGGCGAGCTCGAGCAGCGTTGCGGCCTGTGCGCGACGCAGGCCGAGCGACCGGTCGAGTGCGTCCTGCGAGCCACCGGCGAGCAGCCAGGCGCTGCCCTGCTTGTCGGTGCCGCCGGCGCGGGGCGGCAGGGCGTAGCGGGTGGCGTGCCTGACGACGTCGTGGTTCGAGAACACCCACGTGGTCGACGAGCCGGACTGCTCGGCGAGGCCGAGGTTGAACTCGATGATCGTGCGGAACTGGCCGGCGTCGAAGTCGGCCTCGAGCAGGTCGAAGTTGAACGCCTGACCGAGCCCCTCGGCGCTGGCGTAGCGGGCGCGGCGGTGGGCGGGGACCCAGGCCTCGGCGACCGCGGTGCGGGCCGGCGTGTACTCGTTGAAGACCGTCCGCCACTCGGCGTAGATCTCGTGCACGTCGTCACGGTCCCAGAGCGGGTGCGTGCCGTCCTTCGGCATCTCGGCGAGCTCGGCCCAGGTGGGCAGGGTCTCGCCCAGGTCCTTCGCCAGGCCGTGGGCCACGTCGATGCGGAAGCCGTCGACACCGCGGTCGGACCAGAAGCGCAGGGTGTGCAGGAAGTCGTCGCGGACCTCCCGGTTCGCCCAGTTCAGGTCGGGCTGCTCCTTCGCGAAGCTGTGCAGGTACCACTGGCCGTCGCCGACGGCGGTCCAGGCCGGGCCGCCGAAGATCGAGATCCAGTCGGCGGGGGCTTCCTCGCCGGACGGTCCGCTGCCGTCGCGGAACACGTAGCGGTCGCGGGCGGGGGAGCCCTTGGGCGCTGCGAGCGCCTCGCGGAACCACTCGTGCCGGTCGCTCGTGTGGTTCGGGACGACGTCGACGATCACCCGGATGCCGGCGGCGTGCAGTGCCTCGACCATCCGGTCGAAGTCGTCGAGGGTGCCGAGGCGCGGGTCGACGCCCCGGTAGTCGTCGACGTCGTAGCCGCCGTCGGCCAGGGCGGACGGGTAGAAGGGGCTGAGCCAGACGGCCTCGATGCCGAGCGAGGCCAGGTACGGCACCCGCTCGGTGATGCCGGGCAGGTCGCCGATGCCGTCGCCGTTCGCGTCGGCGAACGAGCGGGGGTAGATCTGGTAGACGCTGGCCTGGCGCCACCAGGTCTCGTCGTGCGAGGTGGTGGCGGGCTGGGCGAGGGTGTCGGTCACGTCGGGCCTTTCGTGGGTCGAGGGGTTCGAGGGATGTGTGTCGGTCGGGCCCGCACCGGCGATCGCGGTCGGGCCCGCACCGGCGGTGTCGGTCACTTGATGGCCCCCTGGGTCACGCCGGCCATCACCCACCGCTGGGTGACGAGGTAGACGATGATCGCCGGGGCCATCGCCATCAGGTACGAGGCGAACGACACGTTGTAGTTGTTGCTGAACTGCGTCTGGAACATCTGCTGCAGCACCGGCAGGGTCTGCAGCGCCGGGTCGGAGGTGATCAGCGACGGCATCACGAAGTCGTTCCAGGACGCGAGGAACGCGAAGATGCCGACGGTGGCGCTCATCGGTGCCAGCAGCGGGAACACGAGTCGCCAGAACACCTGCCCCGTGCTCGCACCGTCGATGCGTGCACTCTCCTCCAGCTCCGCCGGGATCGACCGCAGGAAGGCCGTGAAGAGCAGCACGCTGAAGGACAGCTGGAACATGACGTGCAGGATCGCGACGCCGAGCGGGTTGTCCAGGTGCGCGAGTCCGGTGAGCTTCACCTGCGACAGTGCGAGCACCGGGAACGGCAGGAACATCGCCGCGAGCAGGTAGAAGAACGACCAGCGGAACAGCCGGCGGTCCCAGTTCCGGGCGATCGCGTAGGCCGTGAACGAGGCGAGCAGGATCGTGCCGACGACGGTGATCGCGGCGACGAACACCGAGACCCCGAACGCCCGCGGGAAGTCGGTCAGCTGCCACGCCTGCACGAAGCCGTCGACGCTGAACGGTGCCGGCAGCGAGAACGCGTTGCCGTCGACGGCCTGGCCGGTGGTCTTGAACGCCATCGTCAGGGTGACGTACAGCGGCACGAGCACCGACAGCGCGCACAGCACGAGGACGACGGTGACGGGCCAGTTGGAACGACCGCGGCCGGCCTTGCCCGAGCCGGAGGACCGGTCGGCGTCGACGGAACGGATGCTGCCGGTCGCGGTGGTCCCCGGTCGCAGGGGTGCTTGCAGGGACATCAGAGCGCTGCCTTCCCGCGGGTCGCCCGCAGCTGGATCACGGCGATGACGACCGCGATGACGAAGAAGATCGTGGCGTTCGCCATCTGGTAGGCGTAGTCGCCGCCGTTGAAGCCCTTGAAGATCGACATCGCGACACTGGTGGTCGAGGTGCCGGGGCCGCCGTCGGTCAGGCCGACGATGATGTCGTACGAGTTCAGGAAGTTCTTGAACCCGATGACCAGGTTGATCAGGATGTAGCCCGCCGTCAGCGGTGCGGTGATCGAGACGAGCTGCCGCCAGGCGCTGGCACCGTCGAGGGCTGCCGCCTCGTACACCTCGCCGGGGATCGAGAGGACGCCGGCGATGTAGATGAGGAGCGTCGACGGGATCGCCTGCCAAGCGGTGACGACCACGATCGCCAGCCAGGCCAGGTCGGGGTTCGCCAGGATGCTCTGCTCGAGCGGCCCGAAGCCGATCGCGGTGGCGAAGGCCGGCAGGCTGTTCGCGAACAGGAACGAGAACACGTAGGCGATGACGATGCCCGAGATCACCATCGGCAGCACGAACACCGCACGCAGGGCGATCTTGCCGCGGATCTTCGACGTCAGCGCGATGGCGAGCAGGAAGGCGATCGCGTTCACGACGATCACGGTGACGAGCGAGAACCCGAGCGTGAACAGGTACGCCTGCAGGATCGCGGGGTCGGAGAACACCGCGATGTAGTTGGTGAGTCCGGTGAACCGGAACTCGCCGAAGCCGACGGAGTTCGTGAAGCTCAGCACGATGCCCATCACGGCCGGCAGCGTGATGGCGAGCGTGAAGAGCACCAGGGTGGGCAGCAGGAACGCCAGGAAGAGCGGGTCGACGCGGGGCTTGCGTCGTCCGTCCCGTCGTCCGGCCTGGAGGCCCGGTGCGGCTCCGCCACGGCGGCGGCGGTCCGCCGTCGTGATGGATTCGGTGGTCGTGGTTGCCATTCGGACGTCTCCTTACGCGGCCGTGCGGAGCGCGAGACGCGCCCAGTCGGCGTCGAGGGTGCGGAGCTGGCGCTGCGGGTCGCCGCCGAAGGCGATCGACTGCGCGTAGTTCGCGACCGGGATCTCGGCGGGGATGAGCTGCGAGGCGCCGAGGTAGAAGGCTGCGTCGTCGTAGTACGACTGCATGCCACGGAGGGCGGGGTTCGACGCCGGGGGAGCGTCCTTGCGCACACCGAAGCCGTTGTTGTCCGCGTTGTACCTGTCGTTGACCTGCTTGGTCATCAGGAACGACAGGAACTCGCGGGCAGCCTCCTGCTTGCGCGACGCCTCCGGGATCCAGAGCGCCAGGTCGACGTTCACGCGGACCTTGCGGTCGGCCGGGTCGTCGGTGACGGGGAGCGGGAAGGTGCCGAGGTCCATGTCCTTCGTGGTCTTGGCGATCTCGCCGAGGGCCCAGGGCCCCTGCAGGTACATGCCCGCCTTGCCCTGGGCGAAGGCGAGGTTGCCGTCGCCGTACCCGCGGCTCGCGGCGCCGTCGTGGTGCCAGGCGCGGAGCTGCACCATGCGCTCCATCGGCTTCCGCAGGTCGCGCTCGAACGAGACGGCGGATCCCTTGCCGACGTTCGTGCCCTCGCGCCGGAGTGCCTCGAAGGTCGCCGGGGTGTCGATCATGCCGCCGATCGAGTAGTCGAACATGCCCTGGGCGATCGTCCAGTTGTCCTTGAACGTGCCGTAGATCGGCGCGATCCCGGCCTTGGTGAGGCGCTCGCACACGTCGGCGAACTCACTCCACGTCGTCGGGACCTCGAGCCCCTGCTGCGCGAAGAGCGCCTTGTTGTAGATCACCGACGCCGCCGTCACCGAGTACGGCAGGGCGCTCTTCCGGCCGGGGTAGTCGGCGGTCTGCTCCATGAGCGGCCACAGGTCGGGGTTGATGGTGTCGGCCTGCGGCAGGTCGGACAGGTCCGTCAGCGCGCCGTGCTCGACGAACGGGACGACCGAGAAGTTGTAGTTCCAGCAGCCGAGGTCCGGCGGCCGGTTCCGCACGAAGTTCGCGGACATGCTCGAGGTCGAGTCGCGCACGACCCGGACCTTCGACTGGGTCTGGTGGAACTGCGCGATGACGTCGTCGAAGTAGCCGATGACCTCGGGCTTCGACACGTAGAACGTGATGGTCTCCGGCTTGGCGCTCGAGGACCCGATCGGGGCGCATCCGGTGAGCGCGAGGCCCGCCCCGATGCCGCCCGCTCCGAGCAGGAACCCGCGTCGGCTGACCGATGCTGCGCTCCTGGCGGTGGCGTGTGCTTGCACGTCGTCTCCGTCCGTCCGGACCCGGCGTCCCTGCCGTTCCGTCCCGCGAGCGGCTCCGATGCTGCCCGCGGAACTAAATGTAGCGAGAAAATCTAATTCCGCAAGGAACTCGTCGCGCGATAGGGTCACGACATGCCGCCACCCCGTGGAACGAGCGCAGAGACGCTGCTCGCGTACGCCTTCGACTCGTCGGCGTTCACCGCGACCGAGGCGATCGACGCCACCGGCCTGACCCGGTCGACCGTGCTCGGGGCGGCCGAGGAACTCGTGCGGCTCGGCTGGCTCCGCGAGCTCGACGACGCCCGGGCCGCGGGGGAGTACCGGATGGGACGCCCTGCCCGCCGCTACGAACTCGACACGGTCGCCGGGGTCGTCGTCGGTGTGGACGCCGGCCAGCACCGGGTCACCGCCTTCGTCGCCGACCTGCGCGGCACGGTGCTCGGTCGCGCCGAGGGGGCGCTCGGAGAATCGGGCCTCGACGTACCCGTTCGGCTCGGGGTCCTCGCCGACACCGTGGCCGCCGCCCTCGCCTCGGCCGACGTCGACCGCACCCGGGTCCTGGTCACGGTCGTGGGCATCCCGGCGCCGGTCGACGCCGCCGGTGCCTCGCCCGACGACGACGGCTTCTGGGTCCGGATGAACCCGGGGTTCGCCGACGCCGTGCCGGACGGGCGGGTGCTCGTCGAGAACGACGCGAACCTCGCCGCGCTCGCCGAGCGGCCGTCCTCGGGTGACGCCTCGTTCGCGGCGCTGCTCTCCGGCGAACGCTTCGGTGCGGGCCTGGTGGTCGACGGGGTCCTGCTGCGCGGTGCCCACGGCGGTGCCGGGGAGATGCGGGTGCTCGAACTCGTCGAGGGTGTCGGCTCGTCCGACGGCATCGGCGCCGTCGCCCGCACCTTCGTGGCCGACGCCCTCGCCGCGGGGCACATCCCCGCGGACACCGCGCTCGCCGCCGACGCCGCCCTGGTGTTCGCGGCCGCACGGAGCGGTGATCCGGTCGCGCGCACGATCGTCGACCGTCTGGGGGACCGCCTGGCCCGGGTCTGCATCCTGCTCGCGAGCCTGCTCGACATCGACCGTGTGGTGGTCGCCGGCGCGATCGCCCAGCCGGCGGTCGCCGTGATCGACCGCGCGCGCGACCTGCTCGCGAAGGGGCACTTCGACCCGGTGCCGGAGCTCGTCGCGTCGTCGCTCGGGGCCGACGTCGTCGTCATCGGGGCCGTGGCCCACGCGGTCGACGCGGTGCGGGCCGACCCGCTGTCGTTCGCGCTCCGGCCAGTGCTCGCATCATGACCACACGGCGCACCGGGTACTCGCAGATCTGACACAATCTCGTGGTGCACCGTCTCCGATCCCTCCCGATGCCCGTGTTGTTGCCGGTGCTCTTCCTGTTCGCGGGCGGGCTGTGGTTCGGGATCGGGCTGGTCGTCTCTCCCCGTGACATGTCCTTGCTCGGGCGGGCGATCGCCGCGGTCTTCTACGCCGGTGCGATGACGGCGTTCTTCGGCGTCTGGATCAGCCAGGCTCGTCGGCGAGCCGGCGGCGCGACGGAGTTGACGGACGTGCAGCGCGGTCTGAAGCGCGGCGAGGTACCCGAGGACGCTGATCTCGCCACGTGGTCCGCCAGGGTCGACGATCACCACCGACAGTTGCGGCGGAGCCTGTGGTTCGGACCGGTCGTCTTCGGGGTGATGGTCGTGCTCGCCATCTGGCTCGCCCTGACCTCGACGCCCTGGTGGTGGTTCGGGGTGGCGTTCTTCGTCGGCTTCTTGCTGTTCTCGGTGATCACGACGCCCCGCGCGCTCGCGAAGGCCGAGGTCGTGCGCGAGGAGCTCCGTCGCCGTGCGAACGGGCTCTGACGCGAACCCGGCGCATCAGCTCGGCAGTGGGATCTCCCGTTCGCGGTCCCACGGTTCCGTCCAACCGAGTCGGTCGAACAGCGCATCCAGCAGCATCGCGGTGAAGCCCCACACCAGGTGCTCGTCCCCGTCGGCCTCGATGGTGAACGCCGGTCCGCGCCACTCCTGACCACTGCGGCGGATCACGGTCACGCCGCGGTTCGCCGGGTCGAGCAGGTCGGCCACGGGGACCCGGAACACCGCCGCCGACTCGTGCTCGTCGACGACGCGGATCGGTGAGGGGTCGCGCCACCAGCCGATGACCGGCCGGACCAGATGGTTCGAGAACGCCAGGGGTACGGCCGGCAGGGTGCCGAGCACCTCGACGCCGGCGGGTTCGAGCCCCGTCTCCTCCTGTGCCTCGCGGAGTGCGGCGGCGACGGCGTCCGCGTCACCGGGGTCGATGCGTCCACCGGGGAACGCGACCTCGCCGGCGTGCGCGCGCAGGGTCGTGGCCCGCGCGAGGAGCAGGACATCGAGGTCCCGCGGGACACCGGGCGCTGCCGCCGGTCGGTCGCTCGGCGTGTGGTCGAGCGCGCCGAAGAGCATCAGGACCGCGGCCCGACGTGGTGAGGCCGTGCCGCCGGGTTCGACGAGCGGCCCACCGTCACCCCAGCCGTCCGCTGCGACCGCCGCGAGAGCAGCCCGTACCGATCCGTCGTGCGTCACCCGTTCACCCTAGGTGCGCAGCACCGAGAGGTTCGCGGCGGCACCGCACCGGACGCTTCGCTGGGTGTCGATCGAGTGCCGTCTGGGAGCCGCACAGGTGGGAGCTGTGCGAACCGGAAGCGCCTCGGTGCCCCGTTCGCAGCGGGCCGCCGCCACGATTGCACCGTCCGCCGGGAGGCCCCATGTTCCACGATCTGCTCCGACCCCTGTTCCACGTCGCCGTCGTCGCACCGTCCGTGCTCGTCCCGGTGGACGTCGCCGCGGGGCTCCTCACCGTCGCCGCGCTCCTGCCGGCGTTCGGCCATCGCTCCCGCCATCCGGTCCGGGGCCTGCTCTGGCGGCTCGGTGCCGTGGCTGTCGGCGCCGTGATCGGCCTGGTCGCGGTGTGGTGGTTCGGCGACGTGCAGGACCTGTACGGGGTGTCGTTCACCCCGATCACCCGGATGTGGGTGGCCCTCGCCTTCGGCGGTGTCGGGCTCCTCGTCGTGACGGTCGTCCAGGGCGGCTGGCTCCGCCGCGTGCTCGGCGTGCTCGCGGCGGTGGCGGTGGCCCTGGCCGCCGTCCTCGGCGTCAACGTCGACTTCGGGGCGTACCGCACGATCGAGCAGGCCGTCACGACCGATCCGTACCCGTCGGGTCCGCTGGGACACGAGACGGGGGTGGGGCGCGCCTCCAGTCCGGTGGTCGACCCGGCCACCTGGCGGGCGCCCGCCGACATGCCGCGACGCGGGAAGGTGCTCTCGGTCACCATCCCGTCGACCGTCTCCCACTTCCACGCACGGCCGGCGGTGGTGTACCTGCCGCCGGCCGCCCTGACCGAGCGACCACCGACCCTGCCGGTCGTGATCAGCCTGGCCGGGCAACCCGGGCAGCCGAGCGACATGTTCCAGGCCGGTCGGCTCGGCGCGGTGATGGACGCGTTCGCCGAGGCCCACCACGGACTCGCCCCGATCGTCGTCGCGCCGGATCAACTCGGGGCACCGGACCGGAACCCGATGTGCGTCGACTCGTCCCTCGGCCGTTCCGCGACGTACATCATGACCGACACCACGAACTGGATCCGGCAGCACCTGCGCGTCGGGGCAGCGCCCTCGGCCTGGGGCATCGTCGGGTTCTCGCAGGGAGCCACGTGCGCCATGCAGTTCTCCACCGCCCACCCCGGCGTGTTCGGCACGACCTTCGCGATCTCGAGCGAGCTCGCACCCCTGAACGGCTCCGTCCAGCACAGCATCCGGTACGGGTTCGGCGGCTCGGCCTCGCGGTACGCCGCAGCGGCACCGCGGGCGATCATGCGGGCGCACGGTCCCTACCCCGGGCACCTGACGGTGTTCGCCTACGGCAGCGACGACGCCCCCTACGTCGCCTCGACCACGGCACTCCGCGCCGCCGCGAACGCCGCCGGCATGCGGACCCGGCTGTTCGTGTCCGAGGGCTCCGCCCATGACTGGAACACCGTCCGCTACGCCCTGCGCGTCGGGATGCCCGGCGTCATCGCGCACCTGGGCCTGCGGTGAGCGCGGTGGTCGCGGCCCTCGCGTGGGCGCATCCGAGACGGCTCGTACCGGCAGCCCGTCGGTACCCGCTGACGAGCGTCGTCTCGGCCCTGACGATCGTCGCCGGCATCGCCGCCGTGGTGCTCAGGTGCCTCGGCACGAAGGACGGCCGGACGCCCGACACCCTGGGCGGGACGATGGGCCCGCTCGGCGTGGTCGCGGTGACGAGCAGTGTCGTCGGGTTCCTCGTCACCTTCGTCGCCGTCGTGGTCTGCACCGCGGCGTCCGAACGGCTGCTCGGCTGGCGGCGCACCCTGCTCGCGATGGTCGTCACGACCGTGGTGGGGACCGGGCTCGGCGCCCTGCTGCAGCTGTTCGACGGTGCCCCGGCGAACCGCGGCTTCCTCGTGCACCTGGGACACGTCGGCCCCTGGACCTGGATCGTCGGGACCATCGTGACCGCGAGCGCGTTCGCCGGCGCGCTGTGGCGACGCCGGATCCGGGTGGTGTCGATCGCCGTCGTCGCGGCACTGCTGCTCTACGCCGGACACGCGTCCGACCTGCACGCGGCACTCGCTCTGCTCGTCGGCCTGGTGCTCGGCCGCGTGCTGCGACGGTCACCGGTACGGAGCGGCTGGACCCGGAGCTCCTCACGCGAGACCCGGGTGCTGCTCGTGGCCGCGGTGACCGTGTCGGCCGTCGGGCCTGTCCTCGCGCTCGTCACCGGTGCCCAGTTCGGGCTGCTCGCCCCGCTCGCCGTGGTGCTCGACACCGGGCCGACCGGACGGATGCCGCACTGTTCGGTGACCGGGGTGACCGCCAGCTGCGTCCGGGCGCTCGCCGAGGTGCACCCGCACGGCCTGTTCCACTCGCTGCTGGCCGTGATGCCGCTCGTGGTCCTGGCGGTCGGCGCCGTGGGTCTGCGGCGTGGGAGCCGGTTCGCACTGTGGCTCGTCGCGACCGTCGACCTGGTCTCCGGCGTCGCGACCGCCGTCTCGTACGGGGTGCTGCCCGAACGCCACCACGCCGTCGTGCAGCGCCTGGCGTCGGACCACCTCGCGGTCTCGCTCTCGATCGCCGCGTCGGTGCTGGTGCCGATCGCGACCGCCGTGGTGCTCGTCCTGCGCCGCGCGGACTTCCCGGTCCGGACCGACCAGCGACGACTGCGGACCTTCGTCCTGACGGTCGCCGGTTCGGCCGTGGTGCTCGCGGTCGTCGTCGTCGGTGTCGCCGTGGCTTCGGGCGACAGCGTGCGCGAGCCCCTCCACCTGGCGCTCGCCGTGCTCGGCCCGATCGCGCCCGTGACGCTGCCGACGCACCTGGCGCAGGCCGACCCGGCGCTGCGGTTCGTCGTGGGTGTCTCCGGCCCGCTCCTGTGGCTCGCCGTGGCGATCGCCGCGGTCCGGCCGACCGGGGCCGGACGCTCGGACAGCGACGTCGACGGGCAGGACGCCGCTCGGGTGGCCGCTCGGGCCCTGCTGGTCGCGGGCGGTGGTGACACCTTCGGGTGGATGACCACCTGGCCCGGCAACGAGTACTGGTTCACCGAGGACGGCCGCGCCGGTGTCGCGTACCACCGCACCGGCAGCGTCGCCGTGACGACCGGCGGCCCCTTCGGACACGAGGACGCGCGGCTGGCGGCACTCGAGGGCTTCGCACGGGCCGCGGACGACCACGGCTGGACGCCCGTCTTCTACGGCATCGACGCCACCCTCAGCGCTGCACTCGCCCGACTCGGTTGGACGACCCTTCCCGTGGCCGAGGACGCCGACCTCGACCCGCGCACCTGGACGACCACGGGCAAGCGCAAGCAGGACGTCCGTACGGCCGTCAACAAGGCGGCCCGCTCCGGCACCACCGCCCTCTGGTCGGACTGGGCCTCGCTGCCCGGCTCGGTCACCCGCCAGATCGAGGCGATCTCGGAGGAGTGGGTCGCCGAGCGCGAACTGCCCGAGATGGGGTTCACCCTGGGCGGGATCGACGAGATGCGCGACCCCGCCGTCCGGACGCTCGTCGCCCTGAGCGAGGACGGCACGGTGCTCGCCGTCACCAGCTGGCTGCCGGCGTACCGCGCCGGGCAGGTGGTCGGATGGACGCTCGACGTGATGCGCCGCGCGCCGGACGCCCCGAACGGTGTGATGGAGTTCCTGGTCGCGAGTGCGGTCGACCGGATGCGCGCCGACGGAGCCGAGCGGCTCAGCCTGTCCGCGGCCCCGCTCGCGTCGTCGGCCGAACCGCAGGGTGCCGGCCGGAGCGGCGTCGAATCGGTCCTCGACGTCGTCGGCGGTGCGCTCGAGCCCGTGTACGGGTTCCGTTCCCTGCTGCGCTTCAAGGCGAAGTTCGGCCCCGACCTGCACCCGCTGGTGATGGCGTACCCGGACCCGGTGGCGCTGCCCACGATCGGCGTCGCGATCGTCCGTACCTACCTGCCGGGGTTGTCGCTGCGCCAGGCGGTGGCGATCGTGCGGGAGCGGCGTCCGGCACACGGGGTCCGGGCCGAGCAGCAGGCGGAACGAGTGGGCTGACCCGGACGGTTCCCCAGCGCCGTCGGTACGTTCGGAGCATGGGAACCGAACGGGCCGACGGACCGGCCGTGGACGAGCACGATCCGTACGAACGCCGCCCCGGTTACGTCACGAGTGCCGACGGCCGGACCGACCGGATGACCACGGACATGTTCGCGGGCGTCGCGGTCGGGTTCGTCCTGGTGATGGTCTTCGGGTTCTTCCAGCTCGTCGAGTGGATCGCGATCGGAGCGGCCGTGGTCATCGGCGCGGCGGTGTGGTTGGTCCTGCGCAGTCGGCGACGGCGTGCAGATCGCCGCGCTGGTCGGTCGCCGGACGCCGTCCCGCGTGCTCGGGACCGCGCGATCGCCGAAGCGAACGGTGGGCGCCGGTTCTTCGTCGCCCAGAACCCGGTCGTCGTCATCGTGATGGGCGCGATCTTCATCGGCGTCGCGGTCGCCCCGCTGCTGTTCGGTGGAGTCTCCATCGGCCGGATCGTGACCGGGGTCATCGTCGTCGCGAGCGGCGTCGTCTGCATCGTGCAGGGGATCGGCACGCTGCGGGTGCGTCGTCGGGAGCGCAGCGGGGGCTGAAACCCGGTCGTCGACCGCAGCCCGAAGTGGGTGCATCCGCGTGCCCCCGCGGGCCAATATGCTCACCACCGTGACTGCACTGCACGCCGGGCGACGCTTCGGCTCGACCCGAGGCGAGTTCGCGCTCCTGATGACCGTGACCGTCGTCCTCGGACTCGTGATCCCGGCCGGAGGGCTGCTCGCCGCGTTCGGCTCGCTGCTGACCGGTGTCCGTGACGACCGTCGCCGTGTCCGCGCCCTGTTCATCGTCGGCCTGAGCATGTTGGTGCTGCAGGTCGCGTGGGTCGTCCTCAGCATCTGGGGGCCGGTGGAGGTCTGCGGCTCGACGAACGGCGGCCCCGAGACCTGCCAGACCTACTGGCCCTGGGAAGCCTGACGCGTCGTCGACGCGACCACAGGGCGGACGGGAGGCCCGGTGTCAGCTGGCACCGTGCCTCCAGACTCGGCCGCCTCGTGTGGTCTTCCGGGCGTCAGGGAGAGGGCTCGCGGGACCAGTAGTCCGCTCGGACCACGAGGAGCTCGCCCTGGACTTCTGACGTCAGGTTGATGACGCGTGGGTCCCACAGGCTCCCGGGCAGCCTCGCGAACGGTTCAGTGCCCAACGTCGTCGACAGTTCGGTCGGGCTCATCCCCGACGGCGGCTGCACGGACACGAGCGACCAGCACCCGCCGGACGCACACTGCTCGTCCTCGTCGACGACCCTGCTTCCCGCAGGCAGGGGGATCGACGCCGTCGCCGGCACGTCGCCTTCCGTCGCGCCCATGAACAACAGTGCGGTGCGCAGGCCGATGAACAGGACCGCCGCAGCACCCACGATCAGAACGGTCACGACGATCGCTCGTCGGGTGTTCGTCCGGTGCCTGGTCACCTCCGCAGTCTAGGCGGCGGTTCGAGCGGGCCACCGGACGTCAACCCGCTGACACCGCGACCGAGCGGCGTTCCATGAGCCGCCACGATCCTCCGAGCAGCGGCGTGAGCGTCACGACCGTGTACACGACCGCGACGACGGCGAAGGTGGCCTCGACCCCCACGCCGTCGGCAGCGAGCCCGGCGAGCAGGCCGCCGACGGGGATGCCCGCCCACGCGCCGGCACCGAGCAGGCCGAACACCCGCGCGCGCATGTGCTCCGGGATCCGCTCGAGCTCGACGGCTCCGAGGATCGGGTTGATCGACCCGGCCGCCAGCCCGGACAGCGCAGCCGAGGCGAGCATCCACGGCAGGCCGAGCCCGAGCGCCGGGACCACCAGGGACGGCCCGCCGGCGAGCACGAAGCACAGGGCGAAGACCAACCGCCGTGGCACACGGTGCGCCACGTACCCGAAGGCGACGGAGCCGAGGAACGCCGCACCCCCGAAGACACCGGTGACGAGCCCGAGCGCCTGCGCGCCGCCGAGCTGCTGGTCGGCGTAGAGCGGCAGGAGCGTGGTCGAGCGTGCGGCGTCGAGCAGGTTCGTCACGAGCACCAGCGCGACCACGAGCCGGAACAGGGGATCGCGGACGCAGAACCGGAACCCGTCGGCGATGTCGCGCCAGTACCCCTGCGACTCCACGGGCTCGCCGGACGCGACCGGCGCCACCGCACCGCGGACCGTCAGCGCCATGAGCATCGCGGCTGCCCCGAAGGCGATCGCCACGCAGGCGAGACCCGGCATCGGACCGAGGACGGCGACCAGGGTTCCGCCGAGGGGCGCACCGATCAGCACCGACAGCCGTGACGACGCCTCGAAGTGGCCGACGGCACGTTCGAGCGGCACGCCTGCCGCGGTCGCGAGCCCCGGCAGGAGCACCCGTCGGGCGGACTCACCCGGGGTGTCGAAAAGCCCGCTGACGAACACGAGCGCGAGGAGCGCCCAGAACGGCAGACCGACGGTCCAGGCGAGCACCGGCATCGCGAGCAGGGTGAGCCCGCTGACGACGTCGGACGCGACACTCGAGCGGACGAAGCCGACCCGCTCCACGATGGCACCGCCGAACGGGCCGCCGAGCACGATCGGCACCGTCGCCATGAACGCGGCGATGCCGACGTCGGTGGCGGAGCCGCCACGCGCGAGGACGGCGAACGGCACGGTGATGGTGGTGATGACGTTCCCGATGCGCGACACCACCTGCACCGCGAGCATTGCGCGCAGTTGCGCCCGGGGGCTCAGCCGCGAGGCCATCGGTATGCCTGGTTCAGCACGAAGACCTGCTCGGAGCCGTCGCCGGCGTGGTGCTCGGCAGCGACACCAGCCCAGCGGTCCACGACGCCGCGGAGTTCCTCGCCCATGTCCTGGAGCTCGGCTGCCGTCAGGCGGAGCACGCGGTCCGAGCTCGAGGACGCCGACACCCACTCGCGTCCGAACGTCGGCGCGAGGTCGACGAACGCCTCGTAGTTCGCGGCGTACACGCGGGCGACCGCGTGGTCGAGGGTGTTGGTGGCGAGCAACCGCTCCGGGTCGTCGAGCGCATCGGCGAGCTCCCACACGGAGGCGTCGTGCGCGGCTCGCCACCAGCGCTCACGTCGGTCCGTGCCCGCGTCGGGAGCGGGTTCGATGAAGCCGGCGGCGGCGAGCCGGGTGCAGTGGTAGCTGATCGTGCCCGGCGCTTCGTCGATCACCTCGCCGATCGTCGCGGCGGTTTGCGGGCCGTTCGCACGCAACAGGCCGAGGATGCGCAGGCGTGTCGGGTGAGCGAGGGCGCGCATCTGGGCGGGGTCGTCGATCCGTCCTTGGGTCATGGTGCGACCCTATACGCACAAGAAGTCTTGTGGAATTGTTCCGAACAGGCGCCACCGCGGGGCGTCCGTACTCAGCGGCCGTGCAGCATCCTGTTGCGCGCATCGATCTGGTCCGCGGTCGCGGGGAAGTAGCTGCTGACACCGATGTGCTCGGCGTCGTGCTGTACCGCGTCGACGACCGGCCGGAGCGCGCGCTCGTAGTCAGCGAATGCCTGCTCGACGTCGCCGTCCGCGTCCCGAAGAGCGTCGTGGAGTGCAGTGGCGCCGATGATGGCGAGCGAGCCGCCCATCCCGGCGGCCGGGGAAGGGCAGTAACCGGCGTCGCCGACGAGTGCGACGCGGCCGGACGTCCACGCCGGCATCTTGATCTGGCTGAGCTTGTCGAAGTAGAAGGTCTCGGCGCCGATGGCCTCGTCGACGTGGTCCGAGAACGGCGAACCGGCCCGGAGCATGTGCTCGCGGAGGGTGCGCTTCTGTGCCGCTTCGTCGTGGTGGTCGAAGGGGATCTCCTGCTCGGAGCGGAAGCCGAGGACGAGGTCGGTGGTGGTGTCGTACGAGTTGACCAGCATCGTGACGCCCGGTGCGTTGGTGATCTGGGTCGTCTGCGGTTCGATGACGAGGTCGTCGAGGGTGGCGACGGAGAAGTACGTCCGCAGGAAGTGGCTGTACAGCGCTTCCTGCCCGAAGTGCAGTCGACGAACTGTGGAGTGGTTGCCGTCGCAGCCGAACACCATGGAGAAGTCCCGTTCGGTTCCGTCGCGGAAGGTGACGTGCACGCGCTCTTCGTCGGTCTCTTGCAGGGACGTGACCGAGTTGTTCCACAGCATCTCCACTTCGCCCTCGGTCGCGGCGGCGAGGATGTCGAGCAGGTCGTCGCGGTGGATCTCGTAGCCGTCGCCCGTCGATCCGGCCGAGGGAGGCACGGGATCCATCCGCGCGATGCGGTCTCCCTCCGGCGTCGTGAACTGCGTCACCCGCGGCGCGAGCGCCTTCGCCGAGATCTGCTCGAGCAGGCCCATCCGATCCACGATCGCGATGGTGTCGTCACGGACGTCGACCGGGGTGCCGCCTCGCTTCAACCCGGAAGCGACCTCGACGATCGAGACGTCGTACCCGAGCCGACGCATCCACAGCGCGGTCGTGAGCCCAGCGAAACTCGCTCCTGCGATGAGTACCTGTTCCTGCTTCTGCGTTGTCATCGATCGTCCTCGTTCCTCGGTATCCACCGAACTTGTAGTGACTCTAAGTTCGGCCAACGTACCAGAACTTTGGGTCACTCAACGTTTCGTGTCAGACTCGGGGGATGGTGGAGTCGAGCGAGGGTGTTCCGTCGGGGCTGCGAGAGCGCAAGAAACGGGAGACCCGCGAGCGCCTGGGTGACGTTGCTGCACGGCTGTTCGCTGAGCACGGGTACGACGAGGTGTCGATGTCAGACGTGGCCCGAGCTGCAGGCGTCTCGGATCAGACCGTCTACAACTACTTCCCGACCAAACCCGATCTGGTGTTCGACCGAGCCGACGAGGTGCTCGAGAAGATCCGAGCTGCGGTTGCGGACCGAGGTGCGCAGCAGTCGCCCGCGGAAGCGATGCGCACCATCGTCCTCGAGGATGTCGATCGGTACGTCGCAGAGGACCCGGCCTTGGCGCGAGGGGAGTTCCCAGCGCAGTGCCGGCTCAGCGCGGTGCTCCGGCGCCGGGCGCTGGAGTTCTACGACGAAGTCACGTCCGCGGTGGCAGCAGAACTGGCGGACACGGGTTTCGACTCGATGACCCGGCGTGCTCAGGCTGCCGCGCTCGTGGCCGTCGTGCAGCAGACCACCGAGGCCATCGGCGACGCGGTGCTCGCGGACGCCGACCGGGAATCGACCCGCAAGCGCTTGGTGACCACGGCCGGAGCGGCGCTGGACCACCTGTCCACCTGGTGCACGTCGGCCTGATCCACGTCGAAGGACAGGACACGACAGGACAGGACGGGTGCGCGGAGCGCATCCCATGCACCTTGTGGCCCTCTCATGGCGCGGGACGCCCCGCCGACCTACCGTCTACTTGTCAGACGATCGTCTGTCGAATAGGCCCTCTGGAAGGAACCTGCTCCATGCGTCACGCTCCTCGCCTCCGCCGGACCAACGCGCTGCTGATCACCGGCGGCGTCCTCACGGCGGCAGCGCTCGCTGTCGGGGCGGCCGGGCCCGTCTCCGCGGCCAACGCCGACGGCGCGGCGCCCACACAGTCCGTGGCCGCCGCCAGCGGTGACAACTACGTGGCCCTGGGCGACTCGTACGCGGGCGGTTTCGGCGTCGCCCCCTACAGCTCGGGTCCGGCGGCCGGCTGCTTCCAGTCCACCACCGACTACCCGCACCAGGTCGCAGCATCCCTGGGACTCCAGCTCGACGACCGTGCCTGCGCCGGTGCCACCACCGGCAACATCTCCCGGGTCGCGCAGAAGACCGGAGCCGGAAGTGCCACCGCGCCCGTCCAGGCCGACGCGCTCTCCAAGGACACGGACGTCGTCACGGTGTCGATCGGCGGGAACGACCTGGGGTTCTCCGGCGTCATCGCGAACTGCGTCGCGCTGGACAAGGCCGGCCCGGTGTTCTCGGAGATCCACGGGAAGACCTACGACCACTGCAAGGACTACTACGCACCGGTCGTGCACGGCGTCACGCGGGATCGTCTCGCATCGCGCATCCGCACCGTCGTGGCACCGCGGCTCGCGTCGACGTTCCGCGTGATCGCGCAACGTGCTCCGCAGGCGAAGGTGTTCGTCGTCGGCTACCCGATGATCGCGCCGGGTGCGGCGCAGGCCCCGAAGGGATGTTTCTCGAGCCTCCTCGGTGACTCCGGTCTCGAGCCGCCGTTCCCGCAGAACGCGTTCCCCTTCACCGCGACCGACACCGCCTACTTCCACCGCACCCAGAACGCGCTCGACGCAGCGGTCAAGGCCGCGGCGAAGGCTCGTGGGTTCACCTACGTCTCGATGCTCCAGGGCTCTGCCGCGCACACCCCCTGTGCCGCGTCGGGTTCCGCGTGGATGGCGGGACTCACCCTGACCGACCGCGGCACCGCTGCGAACAGCACGCCGCTGGCCGGGACGAAGTACAGCATCCTCTTCGGCGCACTCCACCCGAACGCCGCCGGCATCGCGTACCTGCGTGACCAGACCAAGGCCGCGATCGTCGGATCGCGCTGACGCACCAGTGCCTGCGGGTCGCGTCGTCGACGCGACCGCGAGACGGACGGGAGGCCCGTTGCCAGCTGGCAGCGGGCCTCCCGTCCGTCTGGTGTGGACCATCGGGCGTCAGGTCGCCAGCGCTCGACATGTTGTCGGACCGTGACCCGGCAGGGCGTCTCGTTGAGCCATGCTCGTCCTGTGCAGAAGCCACTGGTCCTCGCCGCCGCCGGACTCGCGCTGGTCGCGCTGCCGCTCCTGTCGGCGTGCAGCGAGCAGCCAGCTGACCCCATCGCGTCCGCCCGCACACTCGCCGATGCGCCCGAGTGGGTCAGCAACCCGAGCGGTACCGACTGCGGTGACGTGGAGCTCGAGGCCGACGGTGCGCTCCCTGCCGAGTGCCTGCGGTGTCTGCGGGACGCGAGCGAAGCGGGCGAGGTGGCCTCGCTCCAGTGGGTCCGGTGGACGACCGAGGGTGATCCGACCCCGTCCTTCGTCCGGACGGCTGGTGCAGGGGCCACGGTGGCGTCGACTGCGGCGTACGACACCTACGGCCAGGGTGGGTGGAGCGAGTACGGGTGCACGGACATCGCGGCGTTGCCGGGCTGCTCGGACGTGGGGGAGTAGGGGCGGTTCCGGTTGCGGATGGTCTTCGGAGACTGCTTTTCCTGAGTGAAGGCGTTCGCCGTGGGATGCTGATGCGGTGATCCTGCTGACCGAAGCCCTGCGAGGCGATTGGCTCGTGAAGCGAGCCGGTCGATGGGCGACCGTCGGCGGTGTCGCTGGCACGGGCTTCGAGGCGTACGCGCGGCTGCTGCACCCGGTGGATGCGCACCGTACTGACCCGAACACGGTCGACGAGTGGGGCAATCCCGTCGATGTTGAGCACACGCGTTGGCGGTGGGCTGAGGTTGCGCGCCGTAACGGCCGGGTGATGCATCCCCTGGTGCAGTGGTTCCGCATCAGCGATGACGAGCACACGAGGGACTGGTCGGATGGGTGGAGTGTCGGTCAGTCCGACGATGGGTGGTTCAACCCGGAGGACCTCGCGGTCCTGACCACGCATCTGCGGGCCGCGACGCGGAACCCGGACGACCTGGTCATCGGAGCATGGGAAGGCACCGGCAACCCGCCATGGGCCGAAGGAGGCCGGAACGCGCGCGCGCGGGCTCGCATGCAGATGCCGTGGCCCGGTCGGGACATGTGGTTGTTCAGCTCGAGCCTGCGCGAGCTTGCTGACCCATCGTGGGCGCAGCGCTCCGTCCCCGGATGGGGATGCAGTCGCCCCCAGCAGGAAGGGCCCTACACGTCGCTGATCTGGCCCGGGGATCACACCTGGGTCGTCGCTTCCGAGGAAGACTGGGACTCGACGATCGTCGCCGGCTCACGCGCACTCGTCGACAGCATCCTCGCGGACGATCACTTCGAGGCCTTCGAGGTGCACGAAGACGACGACCTGAGCTGGGACGGCGATCTCCTCAACCCCCGCCAACAGCCGACGTCAGAGCTCTGAGGCGACCAGACCCCGGTGGTGACGAGTCACCACACAACACGGTGCTCGGTGTCTTCGCGACTGAGTCCGAAGCGTCGAAGTTCAGCGACGAGGTAGAAGCACGATTCCCGCTGGGAGTCATCTACTCGCGCTTCGGGGCTGCGCCGGCGCGAACTCCGAATCGGCCTTGCTGGTTACCGCAAGATCGGTGAGGAACCGTCGTGTGGGCCGACGGTCCGGCAGTACGGTCCGGGAACAGCCTGACTAGAGGCTGCGAGAAGCCGACCCGAAGGCGACCCGATGGACAACTGCGACGAGCGACGGCCTGGCGCCCTTGCGTTCAAGAAGCATCTCGGCGAGCAGTTCGGCGGTGATCTCCGGCGGACAAGAGCAGCTCCGGTCGCGCCACGACTCCACGGCGCGGTGAAGGCGACTGCCGTGCGAGCGCACACCGCCGGCGGCTCGAACGGCGGAATCCGTCAGGTCGTTGCTGAGCCAGTCCCGTTGCGGTTCGAGATGGCGAGCATGGGGCTGTCCCTCGCCGGCCTGGGTGTCGCGATCGGGTGCGGAGTCGCGCGCACGATCGGCCAGCAGATCCTGCCAGTCGCGAGGATCGTGGATCCCGAGGCGGGCGACGCGGAGCTCGACGAACGCGGCGTGTTCGAGGCACAGCTCGCCGAGGTGCTCACGGAGTCTCGGCCTCTCACCGTGGAACTCGCTGCAGAGGAGCTGGCGGCGGACACCATCATCATGCCCGTCGTCGGTGATCGCGTGCACTACAGCAGGGGTTCCGGGCACCTCATCGGGCTGCAGGGAGTCGTCGTTGAGTCCGATGACGGACAAGCCCTGCCGCGCGGGCTGCGGTCCGTGCAGCTCGACGGTGAGGCGTGGCCGATCGTCGTCGCGGTGGCGTCCCTGGACCGGATCTAGCTGATGCTGCGAGCAGGTCCCGGCACGAGCACCACGATGCGCTCGTGCCGGGGCTGCCGTCAGACTGCCGGGTTGAGGAGGCGACCGGTGAACTCGCGCAGGGCCCGCACGGCCCGCTGCGACAGCGTCGCGTCGGGCATCATGCTCGTCGATCCGTGGAACGCTCCCGGCCACACGTGCAGTTCCGCCTGGACTCCTGCCGCCCACAGCGAGCTGGCGTAGGCGACGGTCTCGTCGCGGAACACCTCGGTGCTGCCGCAGTCGATGTACGCGGGTGGGAGCCCGGTGAGGTCGGTCGCGCGGCCCGGTGCGGCGTAGACGGAGACGTCCTCGCCACCCCGCCGGTCACCGAGGTAGGCGTCCCAGCCGAACCGTGTCATCTCCCGGTCGGCGACCCCGACACCGTCGAACTGCCGAGCCGACAGCGTCGCGTCGCGGTCGTCGAGCATGGGACTCACGAGCACCTGGCCGATGACGGAGGGCCCCTGTCGGTCGCGGGCCAGGAGGGCCGTGCCGGCGGCGAGACCGGCACCGGCGCTCTGCCCGACGAGGACGATGCGCTCCGGGTCGATGCCGAGTTCGTCGGCGTGCTCGGCTGCCCAGACGAGACCGGCGTAGCAGTCCTCGACCGGGTACGGGTCCGGGTGTTCCGGAGCCAGGCGGTAGTCCGGGCTGACCAGGACGACGTCGTGCACCAGCAGCCACTCGTCGTAGGAGTCGAGGTTGCCGAGGTGGTGGCCGAACATCATGCCGCCGCCGTGGATCGCGTAGGCCAGGGCAGCCGTGCCGGTGCGGCCGGCGCGTTGGATCACGGCGAGGTCGATCGGGTCGCCGCGGTGCCCCGCGATCGTGATGCTGCTCCGCTCGAGGCCACGAGCACGCAGTCCTTCGTCGAGCTGCGCCTCCGTCATGTCCAGTTGTCGCATCTGCGGCAGCATCTGGGTCGTGAGGTGGAAGCGGCCTCGCGCGTCCATGGCCGTGAGGAAGGGCACGAACTCGGGATCGAACGGCGGGCGGGGGAGGGCGATGGTGTCAGGCACGGGAGGTCTCCTCGGTGATGGTGATCGGGTCGGGCTGTGCAGGCGTGGTGTTGGCAGGTTCGGACGAGGCCGCGTCCTCTGGTTCGACGGCGGGCCGGGCTCGGAGCATGCCGACCACGACGAGCAGCGCTGCGACCGCGGCGAGACCGAGGCCGGCGACGGTGAGGGCGTCCTGGAAGCCCTCGAGCCGGGCGGTGGTCCAGGTGGTCGTGGTGATGCTCCCGGTGACGAAGGCGGCGACGATGGTCCCCGCCGCGGCGACGGCGGCACCGCCCGCGAGCTCGCTCGAGGTGTCGACGAGCGCCGCTCCGACGGAGGCGCGGTCCGCGGGCAGGCCCGTGAGGACGGACGCGCCGGCGACGACGCCGACGACCCGCAGGCCGGCGGCGACGAGCACGAGCGCGACGAGCACCCACGGGTACCCGTGCCGGCTCAGGGCGCCGAAGACCGCGAGACCGGAGACGACGGAGACGGCGCTCATCCAGGCGGCGCGGCCCAGGCCGACCCGCTGCACGAACGGCCCGACGAAGCGGCCGCCGACGAGCAGCACGACCACCTGCGGCAACGTCCCGACGGCGGCCAGCGCCGGCGGCCAGCCCCAGGCGAACTGCAGCTGCAGGGTCACGAGGTACGACAGTCCGGCGACGGCCAGACCCGACGCGGCCTTGAACGCGAGGCCGCTCGAGACGAGTGGTCGGGCGAGCAGGTGCAGGTCGATCAGCGGGTGCTGCGCGGTCCGCTCGCGGGCGACGAACCCCACCGCGCAGGTGGCGGCGAGGGCGAGGACTGCCCACCCCCACCAGTCAGTGGCTCCGGACTCGACCAGGATCGTCGGCGTCACGAGTGCTCCGGCCGTGGTCACGGTGCCGAGCAGCGCTCCGACCACGTCGACCGGATCGCGACGGAGCCCCGCCGCCTCGTCGCGTGCGACACCCAACCGGATGCCGACGAGCGCGAGGACCGCGATCGGCACGTCTGCCAGCAGCAGCAACTGCCACGGGGCGACGGCGAGCACGAACCCGCCGACGGTCGGACCGACGGCCAGCCCCACGAGCCCGGCCGTCGAGATGACGGTGAGCGCCCGCACCCGGAGGCCTTCGTCGTCGAAGAGGCGGAACGCCAGCGCCATCGACCCGGGCGTCGTCATCGCCGCGGCGACGCCCATCGCGACCCGCACGGCGATCAGTTGCTCGGTCGACGTGACCACCGCCGTGGCGAGGCTCGCCAGGGCCAGCAGCACGAGCCCGGCGAGCATGACCCGACGGCGTCCGATGCGGTCGGCGACGGCGCCGAAGAGCAGCATCAGCCCTCCGAAGGCGACCGAGTAGGCACCCGAGACCCACTGCAGGCCCGTCGTCGACGAGCCCAGGTCGCGGCCGATCGTCGGCAGGGCGACGTTGAGCACGGAGTTGTCGAGCATCTCGAACAGGAACACCGCGGACAGCCCGGCGAGGGCGATCCAGGCGTCGCGCAGACGAGGCGACGAGTCACCGGCGGGTACGTGCCCGGTGGTGAGAGGGGGACTGGGGGACACGATGGCGCACTCCTTCGAGGGAAGAAGTGGCGACTCGTTCGATGCCGCGTGCTGGTGCGTCGCAGATCGCGGCGCCTTTTACCTCAGTGATCGAGACCATACACGGCCTGCACGCTCGAGGAAAGTCCGCGGTCGGGGCCCCTCTCGCTACCGGTACCACTCCTCGTCGACGCCGGCGAGCCGCGACGGGTGGAGCTCGCCGCCGAGGCCGTAGAACCGCTGGAAGCTCATGATGAGCGGACGCCACAGCTCGGGATCGATCCGGTTCGCGGTCCCCGCCATGCGGATGGAATCGTGCACGTGGACGCGGCTGATCGAGGCTTCGAAGACGAAGGTGCCGTCGTCTGATGCGAGCGGTCGCGTGTGCACGACGTGCGCTTCGAGGTTGACCGGGCACTCGTCGATCCGTTCCGTACGGACGGTGTCGCCGGGGCGGCCGTGGAGCCCGGCGAGGCGGAGCTTCTCCGGTTCGTGGCGGTAGCGGACGTGGGCCTTGCCGGCGGGGACGGGTGATCGTCCGGTCGTGAGGGCGAGCGTGTCCACCGCGGCCACCAGATCAGCGGACGGGAGGTTGATGACGCACTCACCGGTGGCGAGCAGATTCTGCGCGGTCTGGGATCGGCTTCCCATGCCGAGGACGGCGGTCTTCCCGAGCCAGAAGACCGACGACATGGGGGCGGTGTTCGTGGTGCCGTCGTCAGCGATGGTGCTCAGCAGCGCCACAGGTGTGCCGAAGTAGAGGATCGCAGGGTCGATGGGGCTGTGGTGCACGGCGCTCGGCTCTCGGTCGGGCTTCGCGGCGGTCGCGGGCTCCGAGCCAGTCTCGCCAAGCGCGGGAGTGATCACTGGCGGTTTCCCGACATCGCAGTTCGAGGTGGGAAGGGGCAGGACCTACCCTGGACGGATGCTCTCCCGCCGCGAAGCCGCCGTCCGGCTCGACATCCCCCTCGAGATGGCGACCCGCCACGGCATCCCGTCGCGCCTCAGCGAAGCGGAGCTCGACGCGATCGAGCAGGACCCGCCCGCCTGGCTCGTGCAGTCCCGCGCCAACCGCACCGGCACCAAGAAGGTCTGGACGCGCCTGGAGTGCGTGGTCTGCGGCTTCGACGAAGAGGCGCGCCCGAAGAAGTGGTGGCCCGAGTGGGACTACCTGATGTGCGACTACCACGCCCCGTACCAGGCGCCCGAGCCCACCGCCGGCCTGACGCGGCGTGAGGTCGAGGGCATCGGCAGCCGCTTCATCGCGCTCGTCGACGAGAAGCTCTGAGCAGCAGCACGATGCGCCTGCTGAGCGAGGCATCGCGGGGCGACTGGCTCGTCGCGCGTGCCGGGCACTGGGCGAGTGTCGGTGGCGTCGCGGGCACCGGGTTCGAGGCGTACGCACGACTGTTGCACCCGGTCGGCGCGCACCGGGCGGACCTCGACACCACGGACGAGTGGGGCGACCACCCGGACGTCGAACACACCCGCTGGCGGTGGTCGGAGGTCGCGCGCCGCAACGACCGCGTGATGCACCCCCTGGTGCAGTGGCAACGCCTGACCGACGACGAGCAGACGACGTCGTGGGCCGACGGCTGGCGCGTGGACCAGTCGGACGACGGGTGGTTCGACCCGCAGGACCTCGCCGTCCTCACCACGCACCTACGGAGCGCGACGTCGACCCCCGGAGACCTGGTCGTCGGAGCGTGGGAGGGGACGGGCGGGCCGCCGTCCGCCGAACGCCGGCACCGGATCCGACGTGCGCGGGGCTTGATGGCCTGGCCCGCGCGGGACACCTGGCTCTTCAGCGCGACCCTGGACGAGCTCGTCGATCCGTCGTGGGCGCAGCGGGCGGTCCCGGGTTGGGAGAGCTTCGGGCTGCACGGCCAGGTGGCGCCGCACACGACGTTCATCTGGCCGGAGGACCACGCGTGGGTCGTCGCCGCCGAGGAGGACTGGGACTCGACGATCGTCGCCGGATCGCGCGCGCTCGTCGACCGCGTGCTCGACGACGGCCGATTCGAGGCGTTCGAGGTCCGCGAGCACGACGACCTGTCGTGGGACGGAGACCTGCTGAACCCACGCAGGTCTCCTCGCCCCGAGGGCTGAGCGGCGCCACCGCGTCGTCCGGAACCCGCCAGCTCGTCCGCGCTCGGACCGATGGGATCGAAGGGTGAACACCACTTCGACCAGAGCCGCGACCTTCCACGGACTCCACGACCACCGATCCCGGCCACTCGTCCTCGTCAACGTCTGGGACGCCGCGAGCGCCCGACTCGTCGAGGACGCCGGCGCGACCGCGATCGCCACGACCAGTGCGGGCGTCGCCTGGTCGCTCGGGCGACCGGACGGGAACACCCTGACCCGCGCGGAAGCGATGGACGCGGTCGCGCGGATCGCGGCTTCGGTGTCGGTGCCGGTCACCGTCGACATCGAGTCCGGGTACGCCGACGACGCGGACGGCGTGGCGCGCACGGTGGACGCGGTGCTCGAAGCGGGCGCCGCCGGGATCAACATCGAGGACGGCAGGTTGCATCCGGATGCGCTCGCCGACCGGATCGGGGCGGCCCGGCGCGCGGCGGAACGAGCCGGGGTGCCCCTGTTCGTCAACGCACGGACCGACGTCCACCTCGCCGGTCTCGTCGATCCCGAACGGCTCCTGGCCGAGACGCTCGAGCGAGCTCGTCGCTACCGCGGAGCCGGCGCTGACGGCGTGTTCGTCCCCGGAGTCCGAGACGTCGAGACCATCCGTGCGCTGGTGGAGTCGATCGACGGCCCGGTGAACGTGATGGCCGGTCCGGGGTCGCCGACCGTGGCGGAACTCGCCCGGCTCGGGGTGGCCCGCATCAGTCTCGGTTCCGCCGTCGCGCAGGCCGCGTACGCCGTCGTTCGGCAGGCCACGGCCGAGCTGCGGACCACCGGCACCTACGACTCGCTGGCGGGCGGGGTGGACTACGCGGACCTGAACGCGCTCTTCTGAGCGGCGCGCGACGCCCTGAACGCGACCACACGGACGGACGGGAGGCCCGGTGCCAGCTGGCACCGGGCCTCCCGTCCGTCCGTGGTGCGGACCTGCGGACGCTACTCGGTCGTCGAGACCCAGTCGATGAGCAGGTTGCCCTGCTCGCCCCAGTTGCCGACCTGGAACATGAAGCGGTGCGGGGTCGTCGGCACGTCGTGCGTGATCGTGCCGAGGACCTTGCCGTCGACGCTGTACGTGACTGACTCACCGGGGACCCAGTCGACCTTGTAGGTGTGCCAGTCGCGCCACGAGACGCCGGTGCCGAGCTGGACGCGCTCGGCTTCCTTGCCCGGGGTCATCGAATGGTGGAACACCGAGGGGCTGTCCTCGAAGTTGCCCTCGGGGAAGTCGATCTCGCCGTCGGCCCACACGTTCGACGTCGGCCACAGCATGAAGGCCGCGCCGTTGCCGTCGCCGCCGGTCGCCTTCGCGCGGACCGAGAACGAACCACCGACGTGGTCCCAGGCGCCGGCGGAGGAGCCGAAGGTGCCGGCCGCTCCGGCGCCGGTGCCGAGGGCGACGTCCATCACGCCGTCGTGCACCGACACGGTCTTGCTCGGCGCGTAGATGCCCGAGGTGCCGTCGGGGTAGGGCTGCCACGACTGCGGGTACAGCGACTGGACGAGGCCGGTGACGGCGTTCGTGGTGAAGTCCTCGACGAACGGGGCGTCCGGTGCGATCGCGGACAGGTCCGCGGGGGAGGCCTCCGCCTCGGGTGCCGCTTCCGGCGCTGCCTCGGACTCGGACTCGGACTCGGCCTCTGCGTCGGGCGCGGGCTCGGCGACGGGGGCCGAGTCCTCGATGGGTGCGGAGTCCTGCTCGGGCTCCGCATCCGGGGTCCACTCGTCGGTCGGGGCCGGGGCTTCCGTCTCGTCCGGGGCCGGGGCCGGCGTGGGGGTGGGGTTCACCGGGGCGTTGTGCCAGCGGCGCTCGCCGTCCCAGCCCCACCAGGTGCGGGCGGAGGCGGCGGTGGGGACGCCGAGGACCAGGGCGCCGGCGGTCGCGACCGCCAGGATCGCGCGGTGGCGGATCATCGGGTGCCCCCTCGGGTGACCGGGGGCGTGGACGTGGTGCGTGGGGTCGTGCCGCGCGAGGGCGTGCACGTGCTTCGGGTCGAGATGTCGGGCTCCTCGTGGATGCTCGGGCGCAGGATGCGGGGAGGGACGGACGCATCAGCCGGCCGGATGCCGAGGGTTTCGTTGACACGTCCACGGACATCTTGCATCATTTGTGACCCGTTCGGGGGGCGTCACGGAAATCGACCGACGAACGCCCGGTGTCCGCCGTCCGAACGTGCACGATGCAACGCGCGGCGAGCCGACCGCTCAGGCCCGGGGGATCGGCTGCAACCGCTGCAGCTGCGTCACGTGCCCCGGCTCGAGCTCGTCGAGCGAGGCCACCCCGAGCAGCCGCATGGTCCGCTCGATCTGCTCGGACAGGATCTGGATCATCCGGTCCACCCCGGCTTCGCCTCCGGCCATCAGCCCGTACAGGTAGGCGCGGCCGACCATCGTGAACGTCGCGCCGAGGGCCACGGCAGCCACGATGTCGGCGCCGGACATGATGCCCGTGTCGAGGTGCACCTCGGTGTCCTTCCCGACCTCCTTGACCACGGAGGGCAGCAGGTGGAAGGGGACGGGGGCGCGGTCGAGCTGCCGGCCGCCGTGGTTCGACAGCGTGATGCCGTCGACGCCGAGGTCGGCCAGGCGCTTGGCGTCGGCCAGGGACTGCACGCCCTTCACGACGATCTTGCCCTGCCACTGGTCGCGGATCCAGGCGAGGTCCTCGTAGGTGACGGTCGGGTCGAACATGTGGTCGAGCAGCTCGCCGACGGTGCCGGACCAGCGGTCGAGCGACGCGAACGCCAGCGGTTCGGTGGTCAGGAAGTCGAACCACCACCACGGCCGCGGGATCGCGTTCACCACGGTCCGGGCACTCAGCTGCGGCGGGATCGAGAACCCGTTCCGCTTGTCCCGCAGCCGCGCACCCGCGACGGGGACGTCCACGGTGACGAGCAGGGTGTCGAACCCGGCCTGCTGGGCGCGGGAGACCAGCGCCATCGACTTCTCGCGGTCCTTCCACATGTACAGCTGGAACCAGTTGCGCCCGTGCGGGTTGGCGTCGCGGACGTCCTCGATCGCGGTGGTGCCCATCGTGGAGAGCGAGAACGGGATACCGGCACGTCCGGCGGCCCGGGCACCGGCCCGCTCGCCCTCGGTCTGCATCATCCGCGTGAAGCCCGTCGGCGCGATGCCGAACGGGTACGACACCGGTGCCCCGAGCACCTGACGCGAGGTGTCCACCCGCGACACGTCCCGCAGGATCGCCGGGGTGAACTCGATGTCCTCGAACGCCTGCCGCGCACGGGCGAGGGAGATCTCCGCCTCGGCCGCGCCCTCGGTGTAGTCGAACGCGGCCTTCGGGGTGCGCCGGGCGGCGATGTCGCGGAGGTCCCAGATCGTCAAGGCCTGTTCGAGGCGCTGCCGTCGACCCGGCAGCGACGGCTTCTTGAACTGCATGAGCGGCGCGAGGTCCCGCACCGTCGGCAGCTGCCGCTTGACCCGCGTGCGAGCGGCGGACGCGGAGCCGGTCGCGGGTGCCGGTGCGCCGGTCGCGGGGTCGATCCCGTGCTGGTCGTCGGTCGTGGTCATGCGTGGCTCCTGACGGGGGATCGATCGGGATCGGCGCGCGACGACGCCGACGGGGTGTACCGCACGGGCTCGACGCTCCGTGCGACGATGCTGCGGAGTGCCTCCAGTGAAGCCCCTCCGAGGCCCGCGAGTCCAGCGGCGCGCGCCTGCACCAGCACGTTGCCGAGTGCGGTGGCCTCGACCGGGCCGGCCACGACCGGCAGGCCGGTGCGGTCCGCGGTCAGCTGGCAGAGCAGCCGGTTCTGCGAGCCGCCGCCCACGACGTGCACAACCCGGATGGTCTTGCCGGTCACGTCGGCGATGGTGTGCAGGGTCTCGGCGTACGCCGTCGCGAGGGACTCGAGGATGCTCCGGACGAACTCCGCCCGCGACGCGGGGGCGCTCAGCCCGTGCGCCGCGCACCACGCGGCGATCCGCGCCGGCATGTCGCCGGGTGCCGTGAACGACTCGTCGGCGGGGTCGAAGACGGGGACCGGGGCGGTGACGGCCGCGGCGGAGGCGAGCAGGGCCTCCAGGTCGACGTGGTCGCCACCGCGCTCCCAGGTGCGGACGCTCTCCGACAGCAACCAGAGTCCGGACACGTTCTTCAGGAACCGGACGCGGCCGTCGACACCACCCTCGTTCGTGCAGTTCGCGCGTCGTGCCGCGTCCGACAGGACGGGCGCGTCGAGTTCGACGCCGACGAGCGACCACGTGCCCGACGAGATGTAGGCGAAGTCCGGCTCCGTCGCGGGGACCGCGACGACGGCGCTCGCCGTGTCGTGCGAACCGACCAGCGTCACGTCTGCCTGCCCGCCGACGAGCGCGGCGACGGACGGCAGCAGGGGGCCGAGTCGGTCGCCCGGGTCGCGCAGCGTGGGCAGCAGCCCGGCCGGGAGGCCCGCAGCAGCCCGCACCGCCGGGTCCCACCCACGGGTGGTCGCGTTCAGGGCCCCGGTCGTCGAGGCGTTCGTGCGCTCGGCCGCCTCGACCCCCGTCAGCCAGTACCCGAGCAGGTCGGGCACGAGCAGCGCACGCTGCGCGAGCTGCAGTGACGGGTCGGCAGCCCACTGGAACAGGGTGTTGAACGGCAGGTGCTGCAAGCCGTTCCGGGCGTACAGCTCGGTGGCGGCCATCCGGTCGTGCACGGGGACGACACCGCCCTGGTGCCGGTCGTCGCGGTAGTGCGACGGCAGCCCGAGCAGTCGGCCGTCGCGGAGCAGGCCGTAGTCGACCGCCCACGAGTCGATGCCGATGCTGGCGATCGCGGGGTGCTCGGCGAACGCGCGCCGCAGCCCCTCGGTCACCTGTCGGTACAGCTCGACGACGTCCCAGTGCAGGGCGTCGCGGCCGGTGTCGGCGTCGCCCTCGTGCAGGGTGACGGGGCCGTTCGGGAACCGGGCGACGTGGTCCATCCGGACCCCGTCCTGGTCGACGTGGCCGACGATCACCCGGCCGCTGGTCGCCCCGAGGTCGACCGCGGCGACGCTGCCGCTGGTGTGCATGCCGTGCTCCTGCTCGGTTCGTTGGTCGTCGCTCGTTGGTCGTCGGTCGTCGCTACCGCAGGAAGGCCGCGGCGACGCCGGCGTCGACGGGCACGTGCAGGCCGGTGGTGTGCGAGAAGTCGTCGGTGCAGATGGCGTAGACGGCGTTCGCGACGTTCTCGGGCACGACCTCGCGCTTCAGGATCGTGCGCTGCGCGTAGAACTTGCCGAGGTCCTGCTCCTCGATGCCGTACGTCTTGGCGCGGTTGGCGCCCCAGCCGCTCGCGAAGATGCCGGAGCCGCGCACGACCCCGTCGGGGTTGATGCCGTTGACGCGGACGCCGTGCTCCCCGAGCTCGGCCGCGAGCAGCCGCACCTGGTGGGCCTGGTCGGCCTTCGTGGCGGAGTACGCGATGTTGTTCGGCCCGGCGAACACCGAGTTCTTCGACGAGATGTAGACGATGTCGCCGCCCAGGCCCTGCTCGATGAGCACCTTCGCCGCGGCCTTCGACACCAGGAACGACCCCTTCGCCATCACGTCGTGCTGCAGATCCCAGTCCTGCTCGGTGGTCTCGAGCAGGCTCTTGGACAGCGACAGCCCCGCGTTGTTGACGACGAGGTCGAGGCCGCCGAAGTGCAGCAGCGTCTGCTGGACCGCCTGGTCGATCGCGGCGGCGTCCGTCACGTTCGCGGCGACGCCGGTGGCCTGGTCGAGGCCGCCGATCTCGGCGGCGGTCTCCTGCGCCTTCGCCAGGTCGAGGTCGGCGATGACGACGGCGGCGCCCTCGGCCGCCAGGCGCTTCGCGATCGCCTTGCCGATGCCCGACGCCGCCCCGGTGACCAGGGCGATGCGCGTCGCGAGCTTCTTGGGTGCGGGCATCCGCTGCAGCTTCGCCTCTTCGAGTGCCCAGTACTCGATCCGGAACTTCTCGGCCTCGTCGATCGGGGCGTAGGTGCTGACCGACTCGGCACCGCGCATCACGTTGATCGCGTTGACGTAGAACTCACCGGCGACGCGGGCGGTCTGGGCGTCCTTGCCGTACGAGAACATCCCGACGCCGGGCACCAGCACGATGAGCGGGTCGGCGCCGCGGATCGCGGGGGAGTCCGGCGTCCGGTGCCGGTCGTAGTACGCCTGGTAGTCCGCGCGGTACTGCTCGTGCAGTTCGTGCAGGCGGGCGGTCTGCTCGTCGACTGAGGCCGTTGCCGGCAGGTCGAGGATGAGCGGCTTGACCTTGGTGCGCAGGAAGTGGTCCGGGCAGCTGGTGCCGAGGGCCGCGAGTGCTTCGGCGCGCTCGCTCGCCAGGAACTCGAGCACGACGGCCGAGTCGGTGAAGTGCCCGACGACCGGCTTGTCGTGCCCGGCGATGCCGCGGATCGCCGGGGCGAGGGCTGCGGCGCGTACGCGACGTTCGTCGGTCGGCAGTGCTTCGAACCCCGCTCGGAGGCCGCCGAACGGGTCCGCCGTGCCGTGCTCCGCGAGGTACTGCTCTGCGGTGTCGATGATCCAGCGGGAGTTCGCCTCGGCCTCGTCGCTCGTGTCCCCCCACGCGGTGATGCCGTGGCCGCCCAGGATCGTGCCGACGGCGTCCGGGTGGTCACGCTGGACGGCGGCGATGTCGAGCCCGAGCTGGAACCCGGGCCGTCGCCACGGCACCCAGACGACCCGGTCGCCGAAGATCCGCTCGGTCAGGGCCGGACCGTCCGCCGCGGTGGCGATCGCGATGCCGGCGTCGGGGTGCAGGTGGTCGACGTGGGCGGCGTCGACGAGGGCGTGCATCGCGGTGTCGATCGACGGCGCAGCACCGCCCTTGCCGTGCAGCGTGTAGTCGAACGCGGCGACCATCTCGTCCTCGCGCTCCACCCCGGGGTAGACGTCCTGGAGGGCCCGGACGCGGTCGACGCGCAGGACCGCGAGGCCCGCCGGGGTGAGGGTGCCGAGGTCGCCCCCGGAGCCCTTCACCCAGAGCAGCTCGACCGGTTCGCCCGTGACGGGGTCGGTGTCGGTGCCCTTGGCGGAGGTGTTCCCGCCCGCGTAGTTCGTGATCCGCGGATCCGAGCCGAGCGCGTTCGAACGCGCGACCAGCGCCCGGATCGTGGTGTCTGCGTCGGTGCCGTGCATTGCGGGGTCCACCCGTGCCTCCACTGTGTTCGTCATGTTCCTACGCGCCCCAGCCGGCCTGGACGCCGCCGACGCGGTCCTCGGCGATGGACTGCTGGTACCCGGACTCCAGGTACGCGCGCATCGGGTTCGCCGGCAGTCCGCGGGACTCCCGCCACTCGGCCAGGTCCTTCCGGACGTCGGTCTGGTAGGCGTCCATGAACACCTCGTTGGCGCCGAGGACGTCGTGCGCCTCTTGCGCTGCGGTCAGTGCGACGCGGTCCAGGAGCAGCGCACGGGCCGTCATCTCCTGCACGTTGAGCACGGAGCGGATCTGGCCGGGGATCTTGTCCTCGATGTTGTGGCACTGGTCGAGCATGAACGCGACGTCGGGGTTGTCGTACCCACCGCCGCGGATGACCTCGACCAGGATCCGGAACAGCTGGAACGGGTCCGCGGCGCCCACGATCAGGTCGTCGTCGGCGTAGAAGCGCGAGTTGAAGTCGAAGGAACCGAGCTTGCCGAGGCGCAGGAGCTGCATCACGATGAACTCGATGTTCGTGCCGGGGGCGTGGTGGCCGGTGTCGAGGCAGACCATCGCCTTCGGCCCGAGTGCCGCCGTCTGCACGTAGCTCGTGCCCCAGTCCGGCACGTCGGTGTGGTAGAACGACGGCTCGAAGAACTTGTACTCGAGCACCAGCCGCTGGTCGGCCCCGAGGCGGTCGTAGATCGTGCTGAGCGACTCGTGCAGGCGGTCCTGGCGGGAGCGCATGTCCTCCTGCCCCGGGTAGTTCGAGCCCTCGGCGAGCCAGATCTTCAGGTCGCGGCTGCCGGTGGCGTCCATCACGTCGATGCAGCGCAGGTGGTGGTCGATCGCCTTCTGCCGGATCGTCTCGTCGACGTGGGTCAGGGCGCCGAACTTGTAGTCGTCGTCCTGGAACGTGTTCGAGTTGACGGTGCCGAGCGACACCCCGTGCTCCTCGGCGTGGCGCTTGAGGTCGGCGAAGTCGTCGACCAGGTCCCACGGGATGTGCAGCGCGACGGTGGGGGCCAGGCCGGTGTGCTGCTGCACCTGGGCGGCGTCGGCGATCTTCTCGTAGGGGTCGCGCGGGGTGCCCGGCGTGCTGAACACCTTGAAGCGGGTGCCGGAGTTGCCGAAGGCCCAGCTGGGCAGCTCGATCTGCTGTCGTGCCAGCTGGTCGGCGATGCCGGCGAAGCTCGGGGTCGATGTCATCGTGTCACTTCCTCGTGTGCGATTGAATCGTTTCATACGGTACGGCTTGCGCGGGGTTCGCGCAACCGCGGTGGTGCGCTTGCCGGGCGCTGCGGAGCAGCGG